>JALYSR010000234.1 GCA_030854715.1 Acidobacteriota bacterium | reverse complement strand
CTTATTAGGCTGCACCTCAGATCCAATGATTGACGAGAGCAGTTGGCTGGTGGGATAAAGCTGACGCGTGTTTACATTGTTTTCAAATGACAAGCGGTCGGCGCGAACATGCAGGGCCATCACCAGTTCTTCCAGCGAGGCATTGCCGGCGCGTTCGCCGATTCCATTGACGGTACATTCGACCTGCCGGGCGCCGGCGGCAATGGCGGCAAGACTATTCGCGACCGCCAGCCCGAGATCGTTGTGGCAGTGGACGCTGATGGTTACGTCTTTATCACCTACAACTCGCTCGCGAACGGTGGACACGAGCCGCGAGAATTCCGCAGGCAGTGTGTAACCTACCGTGTCAGGAACATTGATGATCGAAGCGCCCTCCTCCACAGCAACTGCAAGCACCTCGCACAGATAGTCCACATCGCTGCGCGTCGCATCCTCCGCTGAGAATTCCACCTCTTCCGCAAAAGCTCGCGCCATGCGCACCGACGCCCGCGTCATTTCTAAAACCTCGCTGCGAGTCTTTCGTAGTTTGTGTTCGAGATGAATGTCGGAGGTAGCAACAAAAGTGTGAATGCGCGGATGCGCGGCTCCAGCCAGGGCTTCCGCGGCGCGGGCCACATCCTGATCCGCCGTCCGGCAAAGCGCAGCCACAGTCGCATTTCGGCAAGCCGCCGCGACGGCCTTGACTGCCGCAAAATCGCCGTCGGAAGCAATCGGAAATCCGGCCTCGATGACATCGACTCCCAGATGTTCCAGTTGCCGCGCCATCCGCAGCTTCTCCTCCAGGTTCATCGAACAACCGGGCGACTGTTCGCCGTCGCGTAAGGTGGTATCGAAAATCGCCAATCTCTGTGCAGTCATAATCGGGCCTCCGTCCGCATATTGAAGTGGTTATGCTATGGGTTTGGAAGCCTGAAAGTCAAAGTTATTATCTTTATGGAAGAATAATCAATTGTGATACGATAATTCGCAACGTCGGGGCGCATAACTTGAGGTGGAGGAAGGAATGGACATCAATCAGCTCGAGGTGCTGGTAACCGTTGCTCGGGAGCAAAGCTTTTCGCGCGCCGCCAAAGCGCTCAATCGCACGCAACCCGCAGTGAGCCAGGCGATTCGGAGGCTCGAAGTTGAACTGGGTGAGCCTCTTTTCGATCGTTCGTCCAAAGATGGAACCTTGACGGCGGCGGGAAGGGTGCTGCATGAAGTAGCGCAGCAGATGCTCCACCTGCGCCATAACGCTCACACGGCTCTCAAGGAGCTGAAAGATTTGCACCGAGGAAAACTTACGCTCAGCGCCAACGAATACACGGTGATGTATCTCTTGCCGGTGATTCCCGCCTTCCGCGCGCGCCATCCGCACATCAAAGTCGAAGTGAAGAGGAGCCTGGCCAGCCGCATTCCTTCAGAGATTCTGGGGCGTGAGTTTGAGATTGGAGTGGTTTCCTACAAGCCGAGCGATTCTGCAATCGCATCGGTTCCAGTAATGACTGACGAACTGGCGCTGATCGTCGCGCCGGACCACCCACTTGCAAGCAAAGACGTCGTTTCGGTGAGGGAGCTGGGGGCGGAGTCGTTCATCGCTCACAATGTTGCGTCACCATACCGGGAAAAAGTGGTGCGCACGTTTGAGAAATACAAGACACCGCTCAACATCTCCACCGAGATGCCCACCCTTGAAGCCATTAAGCGATTTGTCGAGCAAGGCATGGGCGTGGCGCTGGTGCCGCGCTTGACGGCGCAGTCTGAGATCGCGCGCGGACAAGTGGTGGCGTTGACTGTGCGGGAGATGAGGCTGGAAAGAAGCATCTATCTAATCTATCGCAAAGGCGCAACTCTCTCCCATGCAGCCAAAGCATTTCTTAGAGTGGCCAAGGAAAAGAGGAACGGGCGGCAACATACAGAGAGATCTGAGTAGAGCCAGACTGGCCCGACAACAGTTTGCTCGTGAGCGAATCGTGGCATGCCGAGCGCTCTTTGCAGAATTTGAGACACACCCCTCCCCTGCTGCCGTGAGGCGGCTTTTTGTTTGAGTTAAAAAGGCCTACCGGAAGTAGCTAAGCGGTAACTACGAAGTCGCGGGACTGCGTTTTGGCCTACTACGAGTGTGAATTTAGCGGGCCAAAGTTAACTTAAGGAGCCACCGTTTTTTACTACTCTTATCGTGCTAGCAAGCCAATTATCGCCTGTATGACGGTTAGTGCAGCGATTGAGACCGGTTGTGCCGCGCCGACACTCGGTATTTCTCCTGGCGATGTGCTCGTCGGGTGCGTATTTCCAGCAGGCGGCGGAGAAGTAAAACCGCCGGACGGTATTTCGCCCGCCATTATCGGAGCGGAGAGTACACATGCCAGTGCTATCGCTATCAGAAATCGTTTCATTTTGGTTTCTCCCTTTGAGGGTTTGATGATGCAAGATTTCTTACATCTAGGAAGAATAGAGCAACATCCGGAATTTGTTGCAAGGCTCGGGAAGGGCGACTAATATCCGCCTCGTCAGTTAGCAAGCTCTCTTACACTCACGACGAAGGGTCTAACTCTCATGAGGATAACCTCACCCAAGCTACACACGTCGCACCTTACGGCTAATGAAGAAGCATTAATGAGGTGTCAGACGGCTTTAGAGCTGAAGGATAAAGGCGAGTACCAAAACGCTAGGGAGGTGATGCATCCCTTGTGGGGGCGCGTCGGTGATCGCCCTGAGATAAAGGGCCTTCACCCGTCGGTGTCCGCTGAAGTTTTACTCTGTGTAGGGATTTTGACCGGGTGGATCGGTAGTAAAGAAGGCATTGAAGAAGCGCAAGAGATCGCCAAGAACCTAATTAGCGAAAGCATTTCCTATCACGAATCGGCAGGTGACATAAAGAAAATTGCCGCATCTCGAGCCGAACTTGCCTACTGCTATTGGCGCGAGGGAGCGCTGGATGAAGCGCGAATCATCTTTAACGAATCTCTCCAAAAACTTACAGCGCAAGGGAACACAAGGGCCAGGGCGCTTCTAAGATTGGCAATTGTTGAATGGTCAGACTCCCGATTTCAAGAAGCCCTACGAATTCTAACGGAAAACTCTTACCTGTTTAATAAGATCACGAACCATTCCATAAAGGGCGCCTACCACAGTCAACTGGCAATGGTGTTGCGTAAAGTTGCTCCCTCAGAGCAGAGCGTTGATGACCTAAAGCAAGTCTTGGCAGAATATGAAAAAGCCGATCATCAGTTCAAGCTCGCTCAGAACATTATCTTTCGGGCGGATGTAAAAAATAACCTTGGATTCCTTCTTTATAAACTCTCGCGATTTAAACAAGCTCACGAGTATCTGGAGCAGGCGCGACGGCTGAGAAGCGGCGTAAAAGATAAAGTCGGAATTGCCCAAATCGATGATACCCGGGCGCAGGTTCTTATAGCTCAGGGAAAATTTAAGGAAGCCGAGACAATCGCCCGTAGCGCAGCGCGTGTCTTAGAAAAAAGTGGGCAGCAGTGTCTTCTGACCGATGCTCTTATCACCCATGGCATCGCCTTAGCGCGTCTAAAACAGACCGAGCGGGCGCAGTTTACTTTCCAAAAAGCTATCGAGGTTGCTCATCAAGTGGGGGCGCTAAACAAGGCGGGCCTGGCGGCTCTGACTCTGATTGAGGAACTCGATGATCTTTCTCCCGGAACTTTGTTCGCCGCCTACGATCGGGCCAGTGATTGGCTGGCCAAGTCGCAAAGCCAGGACCTGCTGCTCCGGCTGAATGCGGCCGCAAGAAAGGTTTTCCTTGCTCTTAGCGGGGAAGTAAATGCTGAAGAGGCTACCGAAGACCTTATTAACAAATCCTATGATTTGCACACTGAGGTATTGAAGTTTGAAGGAAGCTTAATTCAAAAGGCACTCGCGCAGGCAAACGGAAGCGTTACCCGTGCTGCGTCATTGCTGGAAATGAGTTATCAGGGCCTGGCCTATGTCATTGAATCGAGGCACAAAGATCTGCTGAAGCAGCGTTCGCCAGTTCGCCGCCGCACGCCGAGAGCCCAGAGGTCTGACAGTAAGTAAGGAATCGGCCGGGGAAGCACGAAAGCGGCGTGCCCCCCGGTGCGCAGGCACTTTTGTTTCGACGGAAACCAAAGTGTCTCGATGACGTCGCGCGCGAGGGTGAGCGTGACGTCGAAGGCCGGCACAGGCGCCCAAGGTGCCGGTCTTATTTTCATTAATCACTCAAAAAACTTGACTCTGCTTTAGCAGGTTGCGGGTTAGTCCGTCTATTCCACAGGAATGCAAATAGCAGCCAGCCTGAGTTGGAAGCTTGTCCGCATCGCTATTCCCCATCTCCGCGTCGGACGTCAACAATCTCGCCGCGGAAGGTGCGGAGCATTTGTTGGACCACCGGATCCTTCTCGGCCGTCTCGCGTAAATGCTGCTGCTCGCGGCGCGCCGACTCTTCTTTTGAAATTGGAGCATCGCCCAATTCCTGATCGGCAATCACAAATCGCACACCCAAATCCCGGCTCGTGATCTCCCTGCAAACTTCCCGCAGGATTTTTACGTTGTCGCTCCTGGAAAGCGTGTCGCGAAGGTGTCGCGATTCTGGCGCAAACTCCAGACACAACTCGTTGCCTTCGATAGCGGCGTGACGCGCGCCTTCGAGTGCAGTCACCAGAAACATCTTGCGCCTTTTTTCAAGCGACGATTTGATCTTCCCAATTTCGGAGCCATCTGAAACCTCGCTCGCAACGGCGTCAACCTCAGGTCCCACGTCAAAGTTCGCTTCTGGTTCCAAAGCAGTCCTGGTCGCAGCGGCGGCAGGCGAATTTGCCGAAGATAACGTGCTCGAACCGGTTACGGCTTTGCTTTTGATGTCTGACGATGGTTGCTCATAAGAGCTAGCGGTTGATGACCCGGAGGTTTTGGAAGCCTGGGAAGTTCCCGCTACAGCGGCAGACGATGAAGGCAGCGTTGCCGACAAAGTCGTCTTTGCTCCGGTTAAGGGTTTGCCGGTTCTCAACGCCTCCTCAAGCGCGCCCAGCCTTTCCATCAGCTGGCCCAGCGATTCGAGTCGCCTCATTTCCATCAGCTTCACCAGACCAACTTCCAACTGGTAACGCGGATGCGCGGCGGTCTTGAGCAATGTTTCTGTTTCCGCCAGCGAATGAAAGAAGCGGACCAGATCAGTTTCAGAAAACAGGGCCGTCTGTCGCTTCAGCTCGTCACGATCGCAGATAGCCGATTCCAGCAGCTCATCGCTTCCGGAAACTTTGGTAACCAGTAGATCGCGGAAGTGGGCCAACAAGTCGCGGCAGAAATTTCGCAAATCGTGGCCGCGCATTACCACATCATCAACAACGGCAAGCGCCTCGGCTGGTTCATGACTGGCAATGCCCTTAACCACTCTTATAAGAGTGTCGGCACTGGCGACACCGAGCGCTGTCTCGACGTCTTCCTTCTGAATCTTCGAGCCGGCGAAACTAATTACCTGATCAAAGGCCGACTGGGCGTCGCGCATCGAACCCTCGCCCGAGCGGGCTATCTCGCGCAGCGCATCATCCGGAATAGAAATCTTTTCGGCTTCGGCAATCAACCGCAGCCGCTCCAGAATCTTCGCTGTGGCGATGGTGCGAAACTCAAACTGCTGGCAGCGCGACAGGATTGTTTCCGGAACCTTATGGCGCTCGGTAGTGGCCATGATGAAAACTACGCGCGGCGGTGGCTCTTCGATTGTTTTCAACAGCGCATTAAACGAGCTGGGCGACAGCATGTGGACTTCGTCGATGATAAAAATCTTGTAGCGGTCGCGTGCTGGTGCGAAGCCGATCGTTCCGATAATCGTCTCGCGTACGTTATCGATTCCGGTGTGCGACGCGGCGTCAATCTCCTGCACGTCAATTGAGCGCCCTTCTGAGATTTCGCTACATGAAGCGCAGGCAGTTGGATCATCAGCGCGACAGGGCGTGGCGGTGGGTAGTTGAGCCTTATGACAATTCAGGGCTTTCGCCAGCAGACGTGCGGTGGTGGTTTTACCAACGCCGCGCGCGCCCGAAAAGAGATAGGCGTGATGAAGTCTTTGGTGCTCAATGGCGTTGCGCAGAGTGCGCGTTATCGGCTCCTGCCCTGTGACTTCATCAAAAGTCTGTGGGCGCCATTTGCGTGCAATTACCTGGTAGGTCATAAAAGCAGTGAATAGTGAATAGTAAATGGTAAATAGACGAGAACGAAACCGCAGTTTCCATTCACTATTTACTATTCACCATTTACCGCGAAATTGGCCAGACTTCGGACTTACCCGCAACACACGCGCACCTGGCTACCGTTGCTCCGTTCCCGGCCTGGCGGGGTTCACCGGCACTGCGTTGTGCGGAGCCCGAAGTCTGATAACTTTTCAAACGTAGGACAGGCATGCCTGCCTGTCCTTTCTGCAAAAACAGCACGGCACTCAATCCTGGAGACAGACAAGATGTCTGTCGCAACTAAATCTGCGTCTTGCGATGTGCCAGCATTCGCAACAAACCGTTGATGGCCAGATGCAGAATCACATAAGCTATTATCGCAACAACGATTGGAAGCAACAACGTGTGTCCTTCGTTGGTGCTGGGACTCGCGACAATCCCTTTGAACGGAGCATAGAAAGGGTTGGTCACCGTCACGATAAACTGAACAAAGCCGGCAGTGCTGCGCGCCGCCAGCAAGGCCAGCAGAAAACGCATTCCCAGCAGCGCGTAAAGCAGATAGAAGATGTAATCGATGACTTGCGAGATCCTCGCGGCGCCCCGCCCGCGTTCAACTTCACGCTCTGTATCGATTACTTCATCGACCGCCTTTGCCCGAAACTGTCCAGCTACCTGCTGAACCCTTTGAGACTCTCCTGCCACGGGAGCCTGCGCTTGATCGGCGATCTCAGCCTGCACCTCGCCCTCAACCTGCGCTTTCACTGATTCGTGTTGTACCGCTCGTCTGGCTTCGTCAGCCGCTAGTTTGTCGTCCATATAAACCTCAGTAAGATAGAGTCCTGATTGCCTTTGGACAGACTGGAAAAAGTCTGTCCTACTTAAGTGCCATTAAACCCGGTTCGCATTCGCCGAATGTTCGCCCCGGGATATTTCCCGGTCGCCTGGACGGCACTGAGAACGCGCTTGGCCTCGGCCAGTGTCGTACCCGCATAGACAGCCATGATTCTATGCTTATCGCTCACATTCGTATAGAACAACTGCCCGGGCTCGATGCAGCGGGAAGCGAAAACTTTATGGTCGGGAAATAAAGCCTGCGCTGCCAACCGTTCCGTTTCCGGGACAAAAACATCACAATCGTCTGGACCGGCCGCTACGCTTTTCAGGATGACAGCGTAAAACAACTCTGTGTCAAAGATGACTGCATTGCCAGGAACCCGAAACTGTAAATCATGCGGTGGGAAGATCACGCTGGTCTTGCAGGAAACCATCGGGTTGCCGCAAATAGATACTTTTTTTGCACGCCGGACCGTCGCGTGTGACTGACCAAAGGCGACATCAGCGTACCCAATCGCCAAAATCACTCCTAAAACAAACACTGCGCTCAAAAGCTTCGGTCTCATATTGAATTGACGCTATTCTCCCAAAATGCGCGACCCTTTTCTCTTTGTCGGAATCCTGCATTCCGAATCTTAAAGCGTTTATGGCGGAGAGGGTGGGATTCGAACCCACGGAACGGTTTCCCGCTCACAGCATTTCCAGTGCTGCCAATTCAACCACTCTTGCACCTCTCCCGAGAAATTGCCGATTTGCGATTGCCAATTGTCGATTGAAAAACTCATGCCACGCTAAGCATTAAATTGGCAATTGGAAATCGGCAATCGACAATGTAATGGCGGAGAGGGTGGGATTTGAACCCACGGTGGAGTTTCCCCCACTCCGGTTTTCGAGACCGGTGCACTAAGCCACTATGCGACCTCTCCAAAAGTCAGGGATGAAGGCGGAAGGATGAAGGATGAATAAGAGCCGGCAATTCCAGTCAGGCGAGAACGCCAAAAGCCAACTTGAAATTCATTAACGACTTCAGGCCAGCGCTTTCATCCTTTCTTCTTCATCCTTGGATTCTCGCGTCGCTCGCGAAAAAATTCCTGCATGATCTCGCGGCACTCTTTCTCAAGGACGCCGGCAGTAACTTCAATCCGATGGTTCAAAAAATCCGTGTCACAAACTCGGAACCGCGATTCGACCGCTCCAGCTCGTTCGTCAAGCGCTCCGTAAACCAGCCGGCGCACCCGCGCTTGAATTAATGCGCCCGCACACATCACGCAGGGTTCGATGGTCGAATAAACCACCGCGTCCGTGATCCGATAATTATTCGCTTTGCGGGCCGCTTCCCTGAGCGCGACGATTTCCGCGTGCGCCGTGGGATCCTGTTCAGTACGTGTTCTGTTTCCGGCAACCGCCAGCATCGTTTCATCTTTTACTATGCAGGTGCCGACCGGAACCTCGCCGCGTTCAAACGCCTCAACTGCTGCCACGAGAGCCTGGCGCATCCAGTGCGCATCCGTTTTTCTTTCCTTGCCATCCTTGTAGGCAGTCATGATAGAAACATTCTCGTCAAACAGCGGAAAATTTAACTATAGGTGGCGCGCTCAAGCACTGTCAAGCGAGTGGTTATTTGCGCCACGCACGCGTATTTGTTTGCATGCAAAGCAACAGTTCGCGTTACCAAAACGGCCTCCTGATCGCCGTCAACGTTTTTCCAAGGCAGCCTTCAAATTACCTGCCGAATGAACTTAACTACGAGCGAATGTTGAGTGCGTGCTATATTATTTTCGGAGATAGCATGCTCCGCGCGATCCATCTGCGATCCTATCAAAGAACCCGTCGGCGTCCATCGTCGAATCAAGCGTGATGACTACCGAATTCCAGCAAAAACCCAGTGGTCCATTGTCGGGAGAACGGATTGCAGCTCGCCCAAGACCCGCGCAGCCGCCTGAAGGCGCGACCGCGGAAAGAACTGGACACACTCCGGCAGCGCAAATGCGCCGCATGGCGCCCGCTGAATTCAATAGCGCGATGATCCATTTCTATCGCGGTGAAGTGCAACGCTCAAACACCTGGCGCAATCGGCTCGACACAACCACAAACTGGGCAGTGATCACCGCCGGCGCCACGCTGTCTTTCGTGTTCAGTTCGCCCAGCAATCCGCATTTCGTTATTCCGATCAATTCGATTCTGGTGGCAATCTTCCTGCTGATGGAAGCGCGCCGTTATCGTTATTATGAAATCTGGTCCAGCCGGGTTCGGGTAATCGAGACTGGCTACTTCGCGCAGATGCTGGCCCCGGAAAGCATCCCTCCCGACGAGGCGTGGGCGGAGCACCTGGCCGCGGATCTGATCACGCCACACTTCACTATCACCGAGTGGGAAGCCGTCGGCAGACGGCTGCGTCGAAACTACCTTTGGATTTTTGCGCTGCTGGCGCTGAGTTGGAATCTCAAGGTCTATCTCCATCCGCTGCCCGCGCGAGACTTCAACGCTTTCATTGATCGCGCCACAGTCGGCGTCGTGCCGGGTTGGGCAGTTTTTGTGGTTGGGGTTTTATTTAACGCTGCTATTGCAATCTTTGCTATCGGCACCGTGCGCTTGCGTGAAGCGACGGGTGAGGTTTTGCCGCAGCACCAGTTTTCACTAAGACCTTTGCAAAGGATGACAAGTTGGACGCGGGTTGCCACCGGCGCGGGCCGCACAACAGTTCGCGCGAAACGTGCGCGCCAGCGGGTTCGCAGTAGCACTGCAACGGGCGAATTCCGCAAGGTCGACCTGAGCGAAACGCCCGATAGAGATTCCAGACGAATAGACATTTCAGAAACGCCAGACAGGGACGCGACGGTAAAGGTCTGAAGAGCAGGAGTCGGGATTCAGAAGTCAGGGAGAAGTCACAGGTCCGTCCTGACTTCTGTCCGCTATTCTCCGAGTATTAACATCCAACTTCTGACTTCTGTCTTCTGTTTTCTGCTTTCCTATGATTGAACTCCGTGGACAACGACTAACTCTCAAACAAATTGCAGATGTTGCAAACGGGCGGGAGCAAGTGAAGCTTGCCTCTGAAGCTCGCCGGCGCATCGAAGCGGCGCGAGTTGTCGTCGAAAAGATCGTCGCTGAGAATCGCACTGTTTATGGCGTCAACACCGGTTTTGGCAAGCTCTCCGACGTCCGCATCGATCCTGGCAAGTTGAGCGAGTTGCAGTTGAATCTTGTTCGCAGTCACTCCTGCGGACTGGGACAGCCGCTTTCAGTGCCGGAGGCGCGGGCGATGTTGCTGCTGCGCGCAAATGTACTCGCTTGTGGACTCAGCGGCGCGCGCCCGGTTGTGGCTGACACCCTCGTTGCAATGCTCGAGCGTGGTGTCACTCCGGTGATTCCGGAAAAGGGCTCGGTGGGAGCTAGCGGAGATTTGGCGCCTCTGGCCCACCTTGCACTAGCTGCAATAGGCGAAGGCGAAGCGTTTTACGCGGGCGAACGCCTGTCGAGCCGCGAAGCTTTGAACCGCGCGGTAATAGAGCCACTGCAACTTCAAGTGAAAGAAGGCCTGGCACTGCTCAACGGAACGCAGGCGATGGGTGCTGTTGGCGCACTCGCCTTGCACCGAGCTGAACGACTGGTTCGCCTCGCCGACATCGCCGGCGCAATGTCGCTCGAAGCATTAAAAGGAACTCCAGTAGCTTTTGATGAGCGCATTCATGCCGCTCGTCCTCATCCGGGCCAGGTGGAAGTTGCAACTCACCTGCGCGAATTGCTGGCAGGAAGCGAGATTCGAAAGTCGCATCTGGAAAACGATCCACGCGTGCAGGATGCCTATAGTTTGCGCTGTATGCCGCAGGTTCACGGTGCTGTGCGCGGCGCACTGGCGCACGCACGCGAAGTGGTCGAAATCGAAACCGGAAGTGCAACTGACAATCCGCTGGTTTTCTCTGAAACTGGTGACGTCCTCTCTGGTGGAAATTTTCACGGAGCTCCGCTGGCCCTGGCCTTTGACTATGCGGCGATTGCTTTGACTGATTTGCTGAGCATCAGCGAACGTCGTATTGATCGTCTCGTCAATCCCGACGCCAACGAAGACCTGCCGCCGTTTCTTACAGCCCAGGCCGGCACTTCATCAGGATTCATGATGATGCAGGTGACGGCGGTCGCGCTGCTATCTGAAGCGAAGGTGTTGGCCCATCCGGCCAGCGTCGATAACGTTCCCACCGACGGCGGCAAAGAAGATCACGTTTCAATGGGCATGACTGCGGCAACTAAACTTCGCACCATAGTGGATCTCGCCGAAGCAGCGACGGCTATCGAATTGATTACCGCAGCCCAGGGGCTTGAGTACCGCGACCCACTGGTTCCCGGATTGGGCGTGAAGAATGCTTACGAAATACTCCGGGCGCAGGTGACGCCCCTCGTCGCGGACCGTTCAATGTCGGCAGACATTCAAAAGATCGTTGAGGCCATTCGCCGCGGCGAGTTTGATTCGCTACTGTGATGCCGAACCGAGTTTCGGATTGGTAACGCAACTTCAAACTGACAGTTTTTGCGTTACAAGAACTGAAAAACTCCATGACTTCGAGAACAGTGCGAGCGCCACGCGGTCCATCGCTCAGTTGCAAAAGCTGGCATCAGGAAGCCGCCCTGCGCTGCCTGATGAACAATCTCGACCCTGACGTAGCCGAGAAGCCGGACGAGCTAATCGTCTACGGCGGCGCTGGCAAAGCAGCGCGCAACTGGCCATCGTTTGATGCGATCGTGCGCGAGTTGCAGGCACTTGAAAACGACGAAACCCTGCTGGTCCAGTCAGGCAAACCCGTTGGCGTTTTTCGCACCCACGAATACGCCCCCAGAGTTTTGATTGCCAATTCCAATCTTGTTGGCGCCTGGGCCAACTGGGAACATTTCCACGAACTCGAGCGCAAAGGTCTGATGATGTATGGCCAGATGACGGCCGGCAGTTGGATCTACATTGGTACGCAGGGCATTGTTCAGGGAACGTTTGAAACCTTTGCGGCGATGGCCGACAAACATTTTGCCGGCGACTTGAGCGGAAAGCTGGTGATGTCTGGAGGCATGGGTGGCATGGGCGGCGCGCAGCCGCTGGCGGCGACCTTGAACGGCGCGCTGTTCCTCGGCATCGACGTCGATCCTGCGCGCATTGAGCGGCGCGTGCTTACCGGCTATTGCGATCGCCTGGCGCTCAATCTGGATGAAGCACTCGATATTCTCGACGACGCGCGCGAACAAAAACGGGCCGTGTCAGTGGGATTGGTCGGCAACTGCGCGGAAGTGCTTCCCGAAATCGTTCGCCGCGGGATCAAAGTTGATGCCGTTACGGATCAAACCAGCGCGCACGATCCGCTCAATGGTTATGTGCCGGCGGGGTTGACGCTCGAGGAAGCAGCGGAACTGCGACGTAACGATCCACGGTCCTATATCAATCGTTCGCTGCTCTCGATGGCCGAACACGTTGAGGCGATGCTCCGGCTCAAGCGTGCGGGTACGGTGACTTTTGACTACGGCAACAACATCCGCAAGATGGCCTTCGATGCCGGCTGCGCAGATGCGTTTGAGATTCCTGGCTTCGTGCCTGAGTATATTCGCCCGCTGTTTTGCGAAGGCAAAGGTCCGTTTCGCTGGGTGGCTTTGTCCGGCGACGCTGCTGATATACAAAAGACTGATGATCTCGCCCTCGAACTCTTTCCTGACGATCGCACGTTGAATCGCTGGTTGCGCCTGGCCCGCGAACGCATCCAGTTTCAGGGATTGCCGGCGCGGATTTGCTGGCTCGGCTATGGTGAACGCGCTGAGATGGGCGAAGCTATCAACGAGCTCGTCAAACGCGGCGACTTGAAAGCACCGATAGCTATCGGCCGTGATCATTTGGACACCGGCTCGGTAGCGTCGCCGTTTCGCGAGACTGAAGGCATGAAAGACGGGTCAGACGCAGTCGCCGATTGGCCCATTCTCAACGCGCTGCTCAATACTGCCAGCGGCGCGAGCTGGGTTTCGTTTCATCACGGCGGAGGTGTTGGTATCGGTTATTCTTTGCATGCCGGACAGGTCTCAGTAGCCGACGGCACCGCCGAAGCGGGAAAGCGTTTGAATCGCGTGTTGACTAACGATCCTGGGTTAGGCGTCGCGCGACATGTAGACGCTGGGTACGAAGAAGCTGAGAAAACGGCGTTAAGAAAAGGCGTCAAGATTCCCATGTTGCCGGCGGGCGAGTAACGCTACCAGCCTCAGGGAAAGAATCGAAATGAAAAAAGTTCAACTTATATTGCGCGGAGTCTTGCTGCTCCTGATCTTTGTGGGACCGGCTTACACTCAACACGATCCCCCGACGGGCGTGTTTGAGTTAAAGAGCGCGCTGCTGGGACGGACGGTCAGTTATCAGGTCTTGTACCCGGTGAAATATCAGTCTCCAGAAAATCGTGAGAAGCGATTTCCCGTCCTCTATCTATTGCACGGTGTCAGCGGACATAGCACTGATTGGCTGCAGAAGACTAAGATCGCGCTCTACGCAACGCATTACGATTTGTTCATCGTGATGGTGGAAGGCGGAAATGGCTGGTACACCGACAGCGGCACCGTGCCCGCGGACAAGTATGAATCATACATTTTGCGCGAGCTGATTCCTGAGATTGAGAAAGATTTTCGCGTTAGCACACAGCGGGAAGGCCGGGCCATAGCTGGTTTATCGATGGGTGGTTACGGGTCAATTAAGTTTGGCTTGAAACATCCGGAGATGTTTGCGATGGCGGGCTCGATGAGCGGAGCCTTCGGCGCCGCGTCATGGACCGAGAAAGAACTTAACGATCCCGGAGTGATAAGAGATTCGGTGCTCCAAACCTTTGGTCCGGCTGACTCCCCCACGCGCGCAGCGAACGATGTACCCAGGCTGGCTCGGGAAGTCTCGGCTAAAAAGATCGCACCGCTTCCCTACTTCTATATCGATTGCGGTACAGAAGATTTTCTTTTCAGCGACAGTCGTGAACTCGCAAGCCTCTTTGTTGAACTAAAAATTCCGCACGAATACCGGCAGCTGCCGGGTACCCATGCGTGGTCTTACTGGGATGCGCAAGTGCAGGAAATTCTCAAGCTGGCTGCGCAGAAGCTGCGCGGCCCGGAGGCGAGCGTGAAGAGCGCAGCGCGATGAATACTTTAGGATGCCGTTTAGAAAGGGGACGTGTCCCCTGCGTCCGGGTGGCACAAGTGCCATCTCTAAACGATGACTGAACGAGGGATTAACTATGACCACGCCCGCGCCTTTTAAGAAGCGACACGTATCTCAAAAAGCAAGTCGGTTCACGGAGTCTGTCATTCGTGAGATGACGCGCGAAGCGCTCAAACACGGCGCGGTAAATCTCTCGCAGGGATTTCCTGATTTCGCGGCGCCGGAAGATATCAAGCGCGTCGCGATGAAGGCTATCGAAGACGATATCAATCAATACGCAATCACCTGGGGCGCGCGCGACTTCCGTGAAGCAATTGCGCGTAAGACGAAATCCTACCTTGGGCTTGACGTCGATCCGGAGACGGAACTTACCGTCACCTGCGGCTCAACCGAAGGGATGATCGCAACGATGATGGCGACGGTCGATCCCGGTGAAGAAGTTGTGGTGTTCGAACCGTTTTATGAGAACTACGCGCCTGATGCGATTCTTTCCGGCGCACAGCCTCGTTACGTGCCGCTGAGTCCGCCCGAATGGAGTTTTGACCCGCAGCAGTTGCGGTCGGTCTTCAACGCCAAGACAAAAGCGATCATCATCTGTAATCCAAACAATCCGACCGGCAAGGTTTTCACCCGCCAGGAGATGGAGTTTATCGCGGGGCTTTGTCAGGAGTTTGACGCGCTCTGCTTCACGGACGAAATCTATGAGCACATCCTTTACCCGCGTGAAGGGGCGGCGATTCAGCACATATCAATGGCGCAGATTGACGGCATGCGCGAGCGAACAGTGATTGTTAACTCAATGTCCAAAACTTATTCAGTAACCGGGTGGCGAGTGGGTTACTGCATAGCGCCTCAAGAAATTACCGGTGCGATTCGCAAAGTGCATGACTTTCTGACTGTCGGCGCCGCCGCTCCGTTGCAAGCAGCCGGGGCCTATGCGCTTTCGCTGCCGGCGGAATATTACGATCACCTGCAGGCTGACTATCGCGCGCGCCGCGATATGCTTCTGCCGGTACTACAGACTGCGGGGTTTCATACATTTCTTCCTGATGGCGCCTATTACATCATGACCGACATTGCGGGATTTGGTTTCGCTAATGATGTGGAATTCACGCGCCACCTGATACGCGACGTTGGGGTTGCTTGTGTACCCGGTTCGAGTTTCTACAGCGTGCCTGAGCGTGGCGCACAGCAAGTCAGGTTTTGTTTTTGCAAGAAAGACGAAACTCTGCAGTTGGCCGCTGAAAGACTCGAGAAGCTCCGGTCCAGAATCTAGCTTCTGGGCTCGCGGCTATGCCGCCAAAGAGTAAATCCACTACAGCCACGTTACCAACATTCCAAAGCAAACCATGATTAACAGACTCATCACATTCTTATTAAGTTGTCTCTTAGTGATTACAGTGGGAGCTCCAACATATTCCCAGCAGATTGCTGATCCGCACTTCAATCCGCATGTTGACAACCCAGCCTTCACCAAGAACTTTCCTCGTGTACTCTTCGACGAGGCCCATAACAATTTTCATACTACGACCGGTCGCTACAAGCCTTTCGCTGATCTGATCTTTAGCGATGGTTATCAGGTTGTCGTCAATCGAAATCCATTTGCAAAGGGGTCGCTGCAAACCTTTAAGATCCTCGTGATCGCTAACGCGCTGGGCGCCGAAGACATGGATGACGAAGGTGCTGACCACCCCGCTTTTACGGCTGAGGAGTGTGACGCAGTGCGTGAGTGGATTCTCGGCGGTGGCTCTCTGCTGCTAATAGCAGACCACGCGCCCTTCGGTTCCGCGGCTGAAATCCTGGCGAAGCGACTAGGTGTGGATATGAGCAAAGGTTTTACGGTGGACCAGGCCCACTCGGTCCCCGATTCAAACAATCCGGCTTTCATATTTTACTCGCGCGAAAACCACCTGCTCGTTGATCACCCGATCACAAACGGACGGAATGCGTCTGAACGAGTAAACCGGGTTATCGCTTTTACCGGCCAGTCGCTTAAGGGGCCCGAGGCAAGCGACGCGTTTATGAAACTCGCTGACACCGCTCATGACGTTGTTCCGCCGGACAACAAAGAAGTGCCGGCCGCCGGCCGCGCTCAAGGCATAGCATTTCGCCTGGGAAAAGGACGGGTCGTTGTGATGGGTGAAGCTGGGATGTTAACTGCACAAGTGACAGGCAGTGACAACAGACCATTCGGCATGAATATTCCAGGCATCGACAACAAGCAACTCGCCCTCAATATCATGCACTGGCTGTCCGGTTTACTGAAGTAGCAAACAGCAAACAGTAAACAGCAGACAGCCGATCCGTTGGCCGATTAGCCGCCTGCTGTTCGCTGTTTACTGTTTGCTGTTTACTTTCTTGCGATGTGGGATGCGAAACGACAATTTGTCTGGCTGGCGGCAGGACTGATCCTCGGAACCTTTGTCGCTTACGCAGATGCGCACGATGAAGATGGCACTTTTGTTCCGCGTTTCTTCGTCTTTATGGAGACTCTGGTGTTGGGGATAATTGCGTTCTTGTTCTATCTCTATTCGAGGAAGAACCGGTGAAAGCAAACAGCTAACAGCAGACAGCAAACAGCCGATCGATTCGGGACTAGTGATTACAGCAAACTCTCGAACACCCTTAGATCTGATGTTTGCTGACTGCCTGTCACCAAGCTAGCTCCTGTCTTGCTGTTCACGTTTGCTGTTTGCTCTTCTTCAATTCGGCTGCTGCATCGTCTTCGCCCTGACATTGATTCCCTGATCCGCCACCACTAGAAGATTTCGTGCTTCTCCAAATGGGGCGCTCGAGGGAACGTAGGAAATAACATAGCGGTTTTTTCTAAGTTCATCGCAAATGGTTTTGGCGGCTACATTGGGCTCGTCAATCGAGAAAATGGCGCCACCAGTTCCCTCCACCAGCTTCTCAATCACCTGCTTTGGCTTCGGCACGTCGCGACGAATAGCGCCGCGCGTTCGATCCTGTGCCTGCACGGCGTAGACTGTTATGTCGAGTTGTTGCAGCTCCGAAAGAATTTTTTCAAAAGAAGTCTTGCTGCCGCGATCCAGCCCGTCGCTTATAACCACAATTACTTTTTTCTGCCCGGGCGAAGCACGCAATGCCTGATCGATAACTGCGCTGGCGGCGTCGAAGAGATGAGGCTGACCCTTTTTCCTGAACATCTTTAGAGATGACTCGATCGACTTCGAATCGTCGGTCCAGTCAGCGACGATCTCCGCTTCCTCGTCATAGCCCACGATTAGCAGTTTGTCGCCCTCGTAAATCTCGTAGGCAAACTCCCGGGCCGCCTGTTCCAGTTTCTCGACGTCAGCCCGGATAGTTAATGAGTTATCAACTAAGAGGACTATGCGTGCCGGAGAAGGATCAGGTGAGAAATTGCGGATGGTCTGTTCGACGCCGTTATCGTAGACGGACATTTGCTTGGCCGTAATGGGCGCGGTGGAAGTGCCATCACGCCTGGCAACCAGGCTGACAAGCACGCCGGCTTCATTTGTCGTTTGCTGGCGTCGGCCCGCCTGGGCCAGAACCATGCCACACACCGCCAAAATTAATAATGAGCCTGCGGCGCAACTACTGAGAGCGCGAGCACGTTTTTCGGACGCGCGAGTTTTTGCCGCTTCCTCAGATGGTGTCGGATACATCAACTTACCAATTGCGATACGAACGCAACACGGGGTGCGACGCGGGCTTCAATCACCAGTGGGGACTTTGGAGGTGGAAGCTTTTTCGGAAGTTTTCTTGGCCGGGGAGCCTTCTTTGGTTTTCTTGTCTGACTTTTCCGACTTCTTGTCATCCGAAGTCGCGGCAGTATCTTTCTCAGCCTTTTCCGCTGCTCTCCTGCTTTTGCCAGCGTAGTCGGTCACATACCAGCCCGAACCCTTGAATTGTATGGCAGATGCTGAGACCAACTTCTCCAGCCGCCCGCCGCACTTGCGGCATTTCGTAGGCTGCTTGTCGTTCAGCTTCTGAAAGACTTCGAGGTGTGCCTTACACTTCTGACATTCAAACTCGTATATCGGCATAATTGCTACTCAGTTCTTGCTATCAAGAACTTGCTCGCAATTATAAGGGCCACACGGCGACCACGCAACGACATACACTTCAGCCGCAGATTACGGTAGTGAGTGACTTTCGGGTTAACAAGGTTACTACAGAACCGAGCGCGGTAGCGCCGCATGCAGAATGAACCTGAGTCCAAAGCAGGTTGCCGCGTTCGGGTTTTCGGTGAACCCTCCTAATTTAACGACGGAATCCAAGTTGACTTTAGCCTCCGGCGCTACCGCGCTCGGTTCTGTAGGTAATATGTCCTTCCTCACTCAATTACCTGACGATGCGTGGCGCTTCTCTTATTTATCAAACTGACCGACTAGCTGGATTACCCTCTGCTTTGCAACTTCCTAACGGGTTCGTTATGATCCATGCGAATTAACCCCCATGTCAGACACCGCAAAATCACTCTCTCTCGAACGTAAGATCAAGATGCATGAGGCGCGCGAAGGCATCATCAACCGCCTCGCATTGACGCTGCCTTCTACAATCAATCTCGATCGATTTCTGAACGTCATAGTTTCCGAACTGGGCAGAATGATGAACGTCGATCGCTGCGACGTGATTCAGCTCACCTCCGCCAGCGAGTTGCGCATCAGCCATGAATGGCGAGCGTCAACTGATGTGCCTTCGAGCCTGGGCACGGCTATTCCCCTCGACGTCAGACAACTCTCGGAGCACGTTGACATAACCAAACCTATCCGCTTGGACGACACCTCAGCGCCGGGTTTGGACCAGAAGGTAAGATTTCTCGCGAAGAGTTTGGGTACGCGGTCGTTGTTGGTGGTTCCGGTTACGCTCGGCGACGACGTGTTGGGCTTGGTGGGCCTGCATACGACGCGCACGCCGCGCGCCTGGCTTGATGATGAAGTGTCGTTTCTGGAGTCGATTGCGCGGCACATTGCGGTTGGTTATCAATACACGCGTCTCTACACCGACAAGGAGCGCGAAGCTGAAACCAAGCGAGCGCTGTTGGAAATTGCCAACGCACTCAACGCCAGATCGGATTTTAGAGAAGTTTCATCACTCGTACTCGAGCGCGCGATAACTCTGGTCGGCGCCGACTACTCAGCGCTCGGCGTTCTCGACCAGAAGGAAGGACGCATCAGTCTGGTAGCGTTCAAAGCAGCACCGCACGCTTCGACCGATTCCGTTCAGGGTTTGATTGCCGAGCATGCCCAGTCTTTGGACGTCACGGAATTTCCTGCAGCCATGGAAGTCCTGGCCGAAGGCAAGACCCTTCGCTTGCTGGACACAGACTTGCCGTTCCCCTTTCGTTTGATGTTCAACTCAATACTCGGCGGACGTGCGGCGCTGGTTGCTCCGGTTCGGGTTGCCGGGCAAACGTTTGGACTGCTCGGTCTCGTTTGGAGCGAGGCCCGCGCGGGATTTCAGGATCACGAGGTGGCGCTGGTTGAAGGCATTGCCGATCAGGTCGGCACCGCGCTCGAGCGCGATCAGCTTTCGGCGGAAGTAATGAATCTGCGCAGTGCGCTTCACGAGCGCTACGGCGAAGACCGCATCATCGGGCAGACTACGTCGATCCGGCGGGCGATTGAATTGGCGTTGAGCGTGGCCGATACGCAAACAACAGTGCTAATTCACGGAGAGTCGGGAACAGGCAAAGAGCTGCTCGCGAATTTGATTCACTACAACTCCGGCCGTGAAGACAAGCCTTACGTGAAACTAAACTGCGGCGCAATTCCCGAGACACTACTCGAGTCGGAACTGTTCGGCCACGAGAAGGGCGCCTTCACTGATGCGCGCGCGCGCCGCCAGGGAAGATTTGAAGAGGCGAATGGCGGCACTTTGTTTCTGGATGAAGTTGGCGAGATGAGCTTGTCGGCGCAGGTGCGCCTGTTGCGCGTTTTGCAGGATGGCGAGTTTACGCTCGTGGGTGGCAGCGAAGTTTTGAAGGCGGATGTGCGTGTGATAGCGGCGTCGAATGTTGATCTTGAGCGAGCAACCGAGTTGGGAACGTTTCGTCGCGATCTTTACTATCGGCTGTCGGTGTTCCCCATTGTGTTGCCCCCGCTACGCGAACGTCCTGAAGATATCCATCCGTTGGTGATTCACTTCCTCGAACATTACAAACAGAAGACTGGCCGCTTCATCTCCGGGATTTCGAAGGATGCCTTGCAGGCATTCATTACCTATGATTGGCCGGGTAACGTGCGCGAATTGGAAAACGCGATCGAGCGCGCCGTCATAATTGCCTCGGGCCGGCAGATCGAGCTGGAAGACTTGCCGGAAGCCATCAGCAGGATTGCTTTGCAGGAACAGGATCGCATTAAGGTGGAACGCGCGAAGGCTGCCAGCGAAGGACGCACAACCACTTTTGCGGTCACAGTTCCTTCGTCGATGGACGAGA
This sequence comes from Acidobacteriota bacterium, assembly GCA_030854715.1. Lineage (GTDB taxonomy): Bacteria > Acidobacteriota > Blastocatellia > Pyrinomonadales > Pyrinomonadaceae > PSRF01. The sequence continues at coordinate 13,542 of JALYSR010000234.1, read as the reverse complement.
TCGAACGGCAGGCAATCGAAGCGACCCTCGACTACACCGGGGGCGACAAGACCCACGCTGCCCGCGCCCTGGGCATCGGCCGCAAGACCCTCTACCGCAAGCTTGACCAATACAACGGTGGCCGCGGCGACGCTGAATAGGCATACAGAGCCACCCCATGGCCCACCTTCTTGCGCCTCTTCGTGGGGTTTTGTTATAGTCCAAGTCTGAAAATCCATTAGAAAATTAAACCTGCGAAGCCTGTTGGCTTTGCTTTTGAGAAAGGAATTCTCCATGGGACATGATGATTATCGGCGAGATTCTGGAGACAGTGTTTCCACACGTTTAACTTACCTTCTGATCGGCGGCGGCATAGGGGCCGTTATTGCTCTTCTTTTTGCTCCGAAATCGGGACAGGAACTCAGGGGCGACCTTGCCGATGCCACGCGCAAAGGCATTGATAAGTCGCGCGAGGCGGCTCAGCAACTCGGCGATCGCGCTGGTGAGTATTACGAGTCGACTCGTGAGCGAGCTGGTGAACTCTACACGCAGGCGACAAGCAAGGCCTCAGAAGTCTATTCGCAAGCTTCTGAAAAAGTAGGTGAGGTGGCCCAGACCGCTCGCGACACTGCGGCTCGTAAAACGAGTACTGTCGCCGCCGCGATTGACGCCGGCAAAAAGGCCTATCAGGAAGAAAAGCGTAAGACCGAACTATCCGGCAGGATTGAAGCAGCGCCGAAGTACACCGAAAACGCAAACTAGAACATTGCCGATTTTCAATTGCCGATTTCCAATTTGAATTAACCTGGCAAAGCAGGTCTCGACGAAACCATAACTGAACCTGCCAGTAGCGGCACGTATTTACTCTGAAATCGGCAATCGGCAATTGGCACTTGAAAATGAATTTCCTTGCCCTCCAAATGAGCACGAATGATCCGATGTTCTGGGTGATGGTAGTCATCGCTCTGTCGTTCAACATTATTGCCGTGGCGATGGTTTCAATCGCAGTGTTTGTTAATCGTGCGGTGAAGTCCGTGAATCGTCTCGAACAAAAACTCGAACCGTTAATCGAGAGACTGACCGTGATGAGCGAGCAGGGGAAACAGATTGCGGTGCAGGGAAAGCTGATTGCCGAGCAGTTCAGTGCCGTCTCCGCTCATCTTTCGACCGCCACCATGAACCTTTCCGAATCATTGGCAATAATCAAAGATGAAATTGGCGAGCTAAAGGAAATGGTGAGTGAGACAGCGCACGAAGCGCGCGACAAAGTGGAACTTGTAAGCCGAACAATTGATCGGACGCATGACCAGGTAGTCACCACTACTGATTTCATTCAGCAAAAGGTCGTTGAGCCGGCGCGCGAGCTGGCGGCGATTATGACGGGCTTCCGTCGCGGGCTTGAAGTTCTCGTTGCGCCGCTACCGAAGCCCATAAACCAGACCTACGCTGAGGATGAGATGTTTATAGGTTGACTATCAGATGCCGCCATGGCTTGAAGGACCCGAACCATTGCATCCTCCGGGATCTGGTTCGGGTTTTTTCTTTGGAGTGCGGTGACCTGTCACCGCTTTCGCCCGCGGCGGCTTGACGCCGCTTCCTGCGGTGAATTCAGTCTACAAGGCTGCGACAGGGTCGCACCCGACCAAAGCCGGTGACAGGTCACCGCACTCCAAAGAGAGGGATGTCTCTGAAAATGAACCAGCAGCCGAGCCAGGCACATTTTGGAGAGCGTCCGGTTGTGCTGTTAGTATTGTCAATTCCGAAACGCGGCAAGAAACTATGTCTACTGAAACACCTCTTGATCTGAAAAAGACGATCAACCTGCCGAAGACCGGGTTTTCTCAAAAAGCTAACCTGGCCCAGAGCGAGCCCCTGCGTTTGAAGAAATGGTCGGACGTGCGCCTATACGAATTGATTCGCGAAGCGCGCGCCGGCTCCGAGAAGTTTATTCTTCACGACGGCCCACCCTACGCGAATGCCGACATCCATCTTGGCACGGCAATGAACAAGATCCTCAAAGACTTCGTGGTGAAGTCGCGCAGCATGATGGGCTACGACGCACCCTATGTTCCCGGCTACGACTGTCATGGACTGCCGATTGAGTTATACGTCGACCGCAAGCTTGGCGCGAAAAAGGCAAACATGCCGGCCGTAGCTATCCGGCGCGCCTGTCGCGAGCATGCGTCGCAGGCGTTGAAGCGACAAACGCGCGACTTCCAACGGCTGGGCATTCTAGGTGAATGGGACAATCCCTATCTGACGATGTCGAACCATTACGAGGCGGAAACGGCGAGACTTTTTGCTCGCTTTGTTGAGCGCGGCTACGTTTACAAAGGAGCACGCCCGGTTTATTGGTGCATCCACGACCAAACGGCGCTGGCGGAGGCGGAGGTTGAATATTATCAACACACCAGCCCTTCGGTGTACGTGAAGTTTCCGCTGGCGAGCGATCCAGCGCAGATCGATCGCGCGCTTGCCGGTCGCAAAGTTTTCGTTCTGATTTGGACCACCACACCCTGGACGCTTCCTGCAAACCTCGGGATCACAGTCCATCCCGATTTTGAATACGTAGCGTTTGAAAGCGGGAATAACAACAACGAAGTTTACATAGTCGCTTCTGAACTACTTGATGCAGTCGTCCAAAAGTGTGATCTCGGTGTGCGCGATGCGGACGACAACCGGCTCCAGCCGAAAGTGCTTGCGCGTTTTAAAGGTTCAAAACTGGACCGTCTTGAATGTCGTCATGCCTGGCTCGATCGTCCGTCACTGTTGATGGTGGGCGAGCATGTGACGCTGGGCGGTGAAGCTGACGCGGATACCGAACTCGACGTAAGCGAAGCTCGCGATAAGAAGGCAACCAGTAAAGCCGGCACCGGCTGCGTTCACACGGCGCCGGGACACGGCCACGACGACTTTGTGATCGGCAAGCGTTATGGACTGGAAATTTATTGCCCGGTTGATCACTCGGGACGGTTTACCCCCGAAGTCGAATACTTTGCTGGCCAGAATGTCTTCGAAGCCAATCCAAAAATAGTCGATTTCATGCGCGAGCGCGGCGTGCTGTTGTTTACCGAGAATTACGAACACCGTTATCCACATTGTTGGCGTTGCAAAAACCCGGTGATCTTCCGCGCCACGCCGCAGTGGTTCATTGCGATGGACCGGACTGGCGGCGCAACTGTCGAGTCCGTCGAGAAAGATGAAGATGGCCGGGACCGCAGCAACTTCACCGAAAATTTTTCTGAAGGCGAACCAACCCTGAGACAAGCGGCGCTGCGCGAAATCGATCGCGTCCAGTGGCTCCCCGCCTGGGGCGCCGTCCGAATGCGCAACATGCTGAAGGGCCGGCCCGACTGGTGTGTTTCGCGCCAGCGAGTTTGGGGTGTTTCGATTCCGGTTTTCTACTGTGCGAAATGCTCGGAGGCGGTTGCCGAGCCCGCGATAATCAAACACGTCGCGGACGTCTTCGAAAAAGAATCGTCAGATGCCTGGTACATTCGCGAAGCTCGCGAATTGTTGCCCGCTGGCTACACCTGCAAAAAATGCGGCGCTAACGAGTGGACCAAAGAAACTGACATATTGGATGTGTGGTTTGACAGCGGGTCATCTTCAGTCGCGGTGTTGGAACACCGCCAGGAATTACGTTGGCCCGCCGACGTCTATCTTGAAGGCGGCGATCAGTTTCGCGGCTGGTTTAATTCTTCGCTGATGGTGGGTATCGCGGCCCATGATCGGGCGCCTTACAAGACAGTTATCACGCACGGCTGGACAGTAGACGCTCAAGGGAAAGAGATGCACAAGTCGGGAGGCAATGCGGTGCCGCCTGACGAAGTGATAAAGGAATCCGGCGCCGACATCCTACGGCTATGGTGCGCTTCGTCGAATTATTTCGACGACATGCGTTCTTCAAAAGAGATTCTGCAGCGGGTTACCGACGGCTACCGCAAACTGCGCAACACCGCCCGCTTCGCCCTTGGCAATCTTCATGAGTTTGATCCGGCTCGCGACAGCGTTAGCGAAGAAGAGCTGCTGGAGATCGATCGTTGGGCGCTGGCGGAGCTTGCCGAAATGGTGCGGAAAGTGCGCGCCGCTTACGACGCTTACGAATTTCATACTGTCTACCATACGCTTTATCACTTCTGCACGGTAACACTGTCGGCGCGTTATTTCGACATTATCAAGGACCGGCTCTACACGTTTGCCCCGAGCAATCGGCAACGACGCTCGGCACAGACAGTGCTTCATCGCATTGCCGACGCGCTGGCGCGCATGCTAGCGCCGCTTCTGGTATTTACCGCTGATGAGATCTGGGAGAACCTGCCGCCTGAAAACGAGCGGCCGGCCTTTGTTCACCTCGCTTTGCTACCCACGGACAGCGGTAAGGGCGAAGAGAGTTTGCTTTCAAACTGGGAACGGCTGTTTGAGATTCGCGATGACGTTTTGCAATCCCTCGAAGAAGCAAGAATCGGCAAAACGATTGGCAGCTCGCTTGAGGCGAGAGTTGAGATCGCGGCGGCGGGTGATAGTTACGACCTGCTCAGTCGTTACAGTGACGAATTGCGCTATTTGTTCATCGTTTCACAGGTTGATGTTGTCCGCTCGACCGAAGGGGCGAGTGGAGTTGTGGTTAAAGTGCTTCCTGCGGAAGGTAAAAAGTGTGAACGCTGCTGGAACTATTCGACTCACGTCGGTGAGTCGGCGCGTTATCCCAATGTTTGCGAACGGTGCGTGGCGGCGTTGGAAGAGATTGAGCAGGAACAACTGCGTTGATTGGGTCGTTCGCGGCACAGCCGCTAAGCAAGAACCAGGGACGCATGAGATGGACACCAGCGTGAAGAGAGCTGAATTGAACATGGGGACGCGCACCCGTCTCGGTTGGCGGACTGGTTATCTCTTTGCGAGCTTTGGCATCTACATGGTCGATCAAACGACCAAGGCGTGGGCCGTGCGCGCGCTTCGGTTTGGCGGCGACAGAACCATTGTTCGCGGCATTCTCGATTTGGTTTACACAGAAAATCGCGGTATTGCTTTTGGTCAGTTGCAGGAAGGTGGGGATTTCGGACGTTGGTTTTTAGTAGTGCTGGCAATAGCAGCGGCGATAGCCGTTTTCTATTATTTCCTACGTACGCCTCGAAACGACGACCGCGTTTTGGGTGCTTGCGCGCTTTTGTTAGCCGGCATCGCAGGCAATTTGACTGACCGCGTCAGGCTGGGTTACGTGATCGACTTCATAGTGATGCATGCGGGCTCCTGGCATTGGCCCACCTTCAACGTGGCCGACGCCAGCATCTCGGTCGGGGCATTACTGCTGGCATTTGATTTGGTTTTTAGTAGAAAGGAAAAGATGTCAGTTGTCAGTGGTCCGTAGTCAGTGAGACTCTTGTGCTTGCTGCCTACTGCCTACTGCTTACTGCCTACTGCCTTCATGTATCCCGAACTCTTTCGCATTGGCAATTTCCCGATCAACACCTACGGCGTGTTTCTCGCGCTGGCTTTCTTATTTGCGATCCTGATCACGGTACGACTTGCAGCCAGCGACGGCCTGCCGCGCGAAAAAATCTACGACCTGTGTCTGTGGATGTTGCTGGCTTCGCTGATCGGTTCGAAGATCCTGATGTTTTTTACAGAACCGGAATATCGCGATCATCCCTTGCAATTACTCTCGCTCGACTTCCTGCGTTCGGGCGGCGTTTTCTATGGCGGCCTCATTGGGGCCATCGTGGTCGGCTACCTTCTAATGCGCCGTTACAAGCTACCGTGGTGGAAAACGGCTGATGCGTGTGCGCCCGGGATCGCCATCGGAAACTTTTTCGGCCGTCAGGGATGCTTTGCCGCTGGTTGTTGCTGGGGCAAGCCTACTAATCTTCCCTGGGGCGTGAAGTTTACGGAACTGGGCCATGATATAACCGGGGTCCCGCTCGACACCTACCTGCACCCGACGCAGCTTTACGAATCTTTCTCGATGCTGATTGTGTTCTTCTTCCTGCTGTGGCTACACAAACACAAACGTTTCAGCGGGCAGGTGATTCTCCTCTACGCCCTGCTCTATTCCGTGATCCGTTTTGTGATTGAGTTCTTTCGTGATGATCCGCGCGGCGACATCCTGGGACTGACAACCATGACCGGTCTCTCCACCTCTCAAATCATCAGTATCATTGTGGGAGTCGGCGCCCTTGTACTGCTGGTCATGAAATGGCGCCGGACTGCGACCCTGACCAGAGCGGCTGGGGCGGCCGAGCCCTCAGCGGCATGAATTCAGACCAGTGTTTTAAGCCCCTTTTCGACTTCTATCCCTGCGAAACCGAGTTTTTCCTCACGAACTAAGGCCTCTTGTAGCCTCTGGGCTTTGCTTTGTAAAGTACTTGACAGCGCAACGCGACTATCATTATCATCCTGGCATGGGTTCGATCCACCTCGTCACACCACAAAAAGAAGAACCGCCGGCGCTACATCACCGGGCAATGGATAATCTTCAGTACATTCGCGAGACGATGGAGCGGGCCACGGCCTTTACTGCTATTTCGGGTTGGGGGCTTGTGGCGATTGGGGTCACGGCGCTGGCGGCGTCATTCATTGCCAGTCAACAGAAGTTTTTCAAAAGCTGGCTCACTGTTTGGTGCGCCGAAGCAGTAGTGGCTCTGTTGATTTCGGGTTGGTCCATGGATCGGAAAGCTCGCGCGGCAAAAATGCCTTTGCTCTCCGGTCCCGGACGCAAAGTCGCATTCAGCCTCTCGCCGCCGCTTTTTGCCGGAGCACTGCTGACCATCGTGCTCTATCGCGCCGGACTAACTAACGCGATTCCGGGCCTTTGGTTGTTGCTGTATGGAACGGGTGTGGTGACCGGCGGAATGTTTTCAGTAAGCGTGGTCCCGATAATGGGATTGTGTTTCATGGCGCTGGGAGGAGCAGCGTTTCTGGCGCCTCAGGGCTTTGCTGACTGGTTTATGGCAGCCGGCTTTGGCGGCCTGCATATTATTTTCGGAGTAATCATCGCAAGGAGGTATGGTGGCTAGACAATCGGCACTAAAACAAGCAGCTCAAAAAAAGCGTGAGGCGGCTGCACCAGGTTTGCATGATGTGCACGGCGCTAAGGCCCGGCATCCGGCGCCGGCGCTGGATCGTTTAATTCATGAACGGATGCGCCTGGGTATTGTCAGCGCGCTCGCTGCAAATGAGTCTTTGACTTTCAACGATCTCAAGAGCCTGATGAATACAACCGACGGCAATCTGAGTGTGCATGCGCGCAAACTCGAAGATGGTGGCTATATTACCTGCACCAAAACCTTCGAAGGACGTTTGCCAAAAACAGAATACAAGTTAACCGCGGCGGGAAAGCGGGCAATCGAGAACTATTTGAGTCACATGGAAACGCTTATTCAGCAGATGCGCAATCGCTAGAGCCGTTTGCGGCTGCGACTTTGTTTGCCTCCTTGCTTTGCGGGGCAAAGCGCTTTGGAGTACTTGGTCAGAAGGAGAATCCGCGATGTATACGAATGTAAATTTCTTAGCCCCGGCGGGCGCGTTACTGTTTCTCGGGACAGCTTTTCTGCTTTTCCTGGTCGGCCTGGTGTTTATCTATTCGGTTATCAGGAAGAAATTTGGACTAACAAAGATTTCATTGGTGAGTGTGGCAGTGATCGCGGGACTCTATCTGGTTGTCTTGCTGATCTTCTCTTTTGCCAGCAGCGAGAAGGTGCTCGCGCGTGGTCAGGAAAAACATTTCTGCGAAATCGATTGCCATCTCGCCTATTCCATCGCAGACGAACACGACGCAAAGACTCTTGGTGATGCACCTAATCAAATTAAGGCCAATGGAACGTTTCGAGTCGTAACAATCAAGACCCGCTTCGACGAAACCACCACCAGCCTGAATCGAGGCAACGGGCTGTTGTATCCGAATTCGCGTGTAGTGACAGTCATCGATGCAAGCGGAACGAAATACTTCCCCTCGCCCGAAGGACAGCGCCTGCTTGAAAGCTCCCAGGCAGCGGGCACACCCATGACAACTCCACTTCGTCCCAGCGACACCTACACAACTACTTATGCTTTCGACTTGCCCGCCGATATCAGGGATCCGACCCTGCTGATTCGCGAAGGCGAATGGGTTACCTACTTTGTGATTGGACACGAGAATAGTCCGCTTCACAAAACCACTCGCTTCCAAATCTAATTTCATCATGCTTCATGTAACAACGTCATTCAAATTATCAAACCCTTAGGCCAACCCCATGAGAGACTATGATGTAGTAATTATCGGCGCCGGCCTGGCCGGCTTGCAGTCTGCACGAATGCTCGGCAGGCGCGGCCTTAAAGTCCTTTTGGTAGACCGTAAGACCTCTCTCGACACCTCAATCCACACAACCGGAATTTTTGTTCGGCGGACGCTCGAAGATTTTGATATTCCCGAAGATTGTCTGGGGCCGGCGGTCAGGCACGTGACGTTGTACTCACCCTCGCGTCGCTCGATGGACCTGAGTAGTGAGCACGATGAATTCCGGGTTGGACGCATGGGTCTGCTCTATACGCGTTATCTTGAGCATTGTCTGCGAGCTGGCGTCACCTGGATGCCGGACACGCGTTACGCTGGCCATTCTGCTTTGAAGGACCGAGTCATTGTCCAGCTCGAAGGCACAAACTCCTCACCGGTCACTGCTCGCTATCTTGTCGGCGCCGATGGCGCTAACTCGCGCGTCGCTCGCGATTTGCAACTCGACCTTAATCGCGAATGGATCGTTGGCGTCGAGGATGTGTTTACAAATATTCCTCTCGCAGGGCCTCCTCGCCTTCATTGTTTTCTCGATCCGGAAATTGCGCCCGGTTATCTCGCCTGGGCTGCTCACGACGGCGAAGAGACCCACATCGGCGTTGGTGGCTACGCTTCGATGTTTGATCCGCTACGCGCCCTGGATAAATTCCGTTCCAGTTTGAGTGGAATTCTCGACTTAAGCGCAGCGAAGCAGATCGAGCGGCGTGGCGGGCGCATACCGGTGGGCGGCGTGTTGCGCAATATCGCAAACGAGCGCGGCTTGCTAATAGGTGATGCGGCTGGGGCGGTATCGCCGTTGACAGCCGGCGGGCTCGATCCCTGCATGCGACTCTCGACCCTGGCAGCCAGAGTAATCGCCGACTACCTGGAGACGGATGATCCGAGCGCGCTCGAAGCGTATTCCGGATCACTGTTCCGGGCGCGGTTCGCGTCCCGTTTGTGGATGCGCCGCCTGGTTTCAAATGTTCGGCGGCCCGCACTGATTGAAGCGGCGTGCGCTGGTCTGCGGCTGCCGGTGCTAAACTGGTTTGCCTGGCATGTATTTTTCGGCCGCGGATCTTTCCCGGACGTTGACGTCAAACTGGCTCCACAGCCTGTGATTTAGCAGAATGACTGTTAATAACTTCTTCTTCCAACCGTTAATTAAATGAAGATCTATGCCGGGAACATGGCCGCAGTTCCGGTGTCCAATCAAACTACATAAACTTTCCCGGGCAAAGCGTCGTACAGCCTGTTGCGCGCAAGGTTATTTGGGCTTTTTTCCGCCACCAAACTGAATGAAAACCTTTTTCTCTTTTTACTCCGACGCCTTAAAGATTGCCCTCCAGTCGATCTTTGCCCACAAGCTGCGCGCCTTTCTGACGTTAATCGGAATCATCATTGGCGTGGCTTCGGTAGTAACGGTCGGCGCTTCAATCAGCGGCCTGAACACCTACGTCGTTGACAAAGTATCCAAAGTGCTCGGCAGCAACCACTTCATGATTGCCCGCATGGCTTTCTCCGGGCGCATGTCAGATGAAGAATTTGAACGAAACAATCGACGCAACAAGAGGCTTAACTGGGACGACTTCGAGTGGGTGCGCGACCATTGCAAAACCTGTTCTGAAGTCGGCGCCGCGGTAGCGGGTCAGGCTGATTTGAAACAGGAGGGCGTTGAATTTCCTGGAGCGCTGGTGTTTGGCGTTACCGCCAACATGGTGGACATCGAAGACAAGACAATAAGCGAAGGCAGATTTATCTCGAACGATGAAGTGCAGCGCTCGGCGTTTGTTTGCGTGCTCGGTAGCGACATCAAAGAAAAGTTTTTCCCTAACGTCGACCCAATCGGTAAGCTGCTGAAAGTCCGCGGGCTGCCGATGCGCATTGTTGGGGTGGAGGAGAAGCGCGGTTCCTTTTTCGGCGATTCCTTCGACCGGCATATCTACATTCCTGTAACTACACACCTGCAAATCTTCGGACGCAACGGTCTACAGATTCATGGCAAAGCGCGCAACCGCGAAATCTTTCAGGGAGTGATTGAAGACGCGCGCGTGGCGATGAGAAATAAGCACCGGCTGAATGGTAACGAAGAAGACGACTTCGGTCTCGTCAACGTAGAAGAGCTCAACAATCAGATCGATCAGTTTACCGGTAGCATCGCGGCGGTTGTGGTCCCGATTACGCTCATCACACTTATTGTCGGCGGCATAGTAGTGATGAATATCATGCTGGTCAGCGTGACGGAGCGGACCTTTGAAGTTGGTTTGCGCAAAGCTGTAGGCGCTACGAAGAGACAGATACTGCTTCAGTTTCTCATTGAGTCGGCGATTCTGTGCGCCCTTGGCGGCGTGCTTGGGCTGCTGCTCTCCTGGGGCGTGACAGTATTAATTACGGCTTTGGCCTCGATCACGATGACAATCACAATTACTTACGTACTGTTGGCACTGATCGTTTCCACGGCAATAGGGATGATCGCCGGAATCTATCCGGCATTTAAGGCGGCGCGACTGGATCCAATCCTGGCGTTAACGCAGACGACTTAGAATTTAGGCTTGTAGTTCAGAGTTCAAGCTTTCGCTTGCCGGGTGAAAGCACAACCTGAAGGTTGAACTCTAAACTTCTTGAAGGGCGTTGGGTAGTTGGAGAAATGAAACTCAAACTTCCAAGAGCGGTAATGAGAGAAACGCTGGCCATGGCGTTTGAGAGCGTTCGCGCGCACAAGTTCCGCAGCTTTCTCACGGTCCTGGGAATTGTTATTGGAGTGATGACTGCGATAACTATCGCTTCCATCCTCACCGGCTTGCGTCAAAACATCGTCGCTATCATCGAGGAGTACGGCACAAACAATATCTATGCCTTTCATCTTTCCACCGGTCCACGCACCACTGAGGATCGTTCAGAGCGGACCAGGAAACCCCTGACGGTTGACGACGCAGAGGCAATTCAAGAGCAGGCAAGCGCGGTAGAAGAAGTGGCCTGGGTAGCCCCAAACGTGGGTTATAGCGGCGGACCGTTTGACGACAATGTGTCCTACAAGGGTCACAACTATCGTTGGGGAAACACGCAAGGCGTTTCGCCTAAGTATGCCGGCATCACCAACATTGTGATCAAGGAAGGTCGTTTCATAACCGAAAACGACGATCTGCAGCGGGCGAACGTGATGGTCATCGGCGTCAACGCTGCCGACGCTCTGTTTCCTGGTCAAAACCAGATCGCGGGCACACAGGTGCGCATGGGCGGCTACAACTTCGAAGTTGTAGGCGTCCTTGAGAAAAGAAAGGCGGGCTTCTTTGGGGAAAACGAAGAGGACAACGCAGTGTTCATTCCCTTTCGCACCGCGCAAAAAGTAGCGCCGGCGAAGGGTTACCTGCTGATGGTAATCAAGGCCCGCTCCGGGCAAACGAGTGAGGCCCTGCAACAATCCGAGGACATCCTGCGCCGTCGCCGCAACGTTAAATTTGGCGACCCAAACAACTTCGACATCAAGACTGCTGACAAGTTTATCGAACAGTTTGACAGTATTACTGCCATGGTCGGCCTGATTGCCATCGCCATATCCAGCCTGGGACTATTGGTGGGGGGCATCGGCGTGATGAACATCATGTTGGTGAGTGTCACTGAACGAACGAAAGAAATTGGGGTGCGCAAAGCTCTCGGCGCGCGGCGAAAAGATATCGTGCGGCAGTTCCTGTTTGAAGCAATGACGCTTACGTTTCTCGGTGGAATTCTTGGTGTCGTGCTCGCGGTCGGCATCAGCCGGATAATCATGCTGGTTATTCCCGCTTTGCCTGCTTCGATTCCAACCTGGGCGGTCGTTTCCGGGCTTACTGTGTCTGTTGGGGTTGGCCTCATCTTCGGCGTATGGCCCGCCCGCAAGGCTTCTCGCCTCGATCCCATCGAATGCCTGCGTTACGAATAAGGCCTCGCCTAAACGAACAAAGATAGCTTAGGCTAGGCTCATGTCTGGCCAGCGCGATCTCATCAAGGAATATCTTACCTACATTCAGGTTGAGAAAGGCCTCGCGCGGCACACGCTTGAAAGTTACCGCCGCGATCTTGCGCGACTCGAGCGTTGGGCTAATAAGATCGGTCGTCAAGTTGCCGATCTAACCCGGCCTGATTTGCGCAAGTGGATTGCGCAACTGTCCCGCGAAGGACTGGCGCCTTCATCCGTCGCGCGAGCCGTCAGCGCTGCGCGTGGGTTCTTCCGTTTCCTGATGCTCGACGGTCACATCAAACATCATCCGGCGGAAGATCTCGATACCCCGCAGAAGTTTTCCTACTTGCCAAAGTTTTTGACGGAAGAGGAAATTGATCAATTGTTTGCCACTCCGGATATTTCCACTGAGGAAGGCATACGCGACCGCGCCATGTTGGAGCTGATGTACGCAGCGGGCTTACGGGTCTCTGAATTAGTGGGTTTGAAACAAGCGGAAGTGGATGTTCACGCAGGCGTGGTCAACTGCCACGGGAAAGGCAGCAAAGAGCGGCGCGTGCCGGTTGGGAAAAGTGCTATCCACTGGTTACAGCAATACAAGGCGATCAAGGCCGGGTACGGAAAGTCTGCTTATCCGAATTTCTTTCTCAACCGGGGCAAACCACTGACGCGCCAATTCGCCTGGAAAACTATCAAAAACTATGCAGCCAGCGTTGGGCTTGAGAGAGTCTCACCACACACCCTGCGTCACAGCTTTGCAACTCATCTTTTGCAACATGGCGCCGACTCGCGCTCGGTCCAGGCGTTGCTCGGTCACAGCGACATCTCCACCACACAAATCTACACGCATATGACCGATCGACACCTTCGTTCCGCCTACGACAATCATCACCCGCGCGCCCGCGCTGCCGCCAACAGCAATAAGTCCCGGGGCGACAAATGATCCGGGTAAACACTTCATGTTTCTGCTAAGCCAGCCGTCCGCGGATCGAATTCAGAAGTTCATCTCTTCTCAACGCGACCGTCCCTTCTCTTATTCACAGGTGGGAGCTACCCGAGCACCCGATCCTCCGATGGGTTTCAACGTTGACCACAATCGTCGAAGGCTCGGCGAGGGAGAAGAAACCTATCAGCGCGCTGTCGCTGCGCTTAAAACCTGGAAGCACTTCGATCTCGGCTGGGTGAAAATCGTTCTGCCTGACTCCAGGGTTGAAGCCGGCAACACAGTGGCTGTCCAGGCAAAGAGTTTTGGCTTCTGGACGCTAAACGCCTGTCGAGTCGTTTATCTAATTGGTGATGAGCCAGCCTTGAAGGGTAGGTTCGGTTTCGCTTACGGAACGCTGCCGGAGCATGTTGAATGTGGTGAAGAGCGGTTTACGAT
>JALYSR010000214.1 GCA_030854715.1 Acidobacteriota bacterium | reverse complement strand
GTCGAACAATAAGGGCATGACCTGGAGTCAACCCCTGGATGTCGGAGCCGCCTTCGGAATCAATAACGTGGTCTTTCCGGCGATGGTCGCCGGTGATAACGATCGCGCTGCTTATGCGTTCCTGGGTACGCCCACGGCAGGTGGCTTGCAAGGGCCTCGATTCGCGGGCATCTGGCATCTCTACGTCGCCACTACTTACGATGGCGGCGCAACCTGGGCCACCGTTGATGCCACGCCGAACGACCCCGTTCAGCGCGGCTGCATCTGGCTGTCCGGTGGGTCGAATATTTGTCGCAATCTGCTCGACTTTATGGATGTCGCGATAGACCAACAGGGCCGCGTGCTCGTAGGCTTTGCCGATGGATGCGCTGGAGGCGAATGCGTCCAGGCTCCGTCAAGCGCAGTCGGAAACTCATATACGGCTTTAGCGGCGATCGCGCGGCAGTCCGGTGGACGGCGGCTTCTGGCAGCCTTCGACCCGCCTGAAGTAGCAACTGCGCCGGGCACACCCTTCCTGACGTCGGAACGGAATGGCGGAGTCGTGCACCTGTCGTGGTCGGAGGCGGATGATGGTGGCTCGCCAATCACTATGTACAAGATTTTCCGTGGGACGGCGAGCGGTGGGGAGGCACTGCTCACGGCAGTCACCGCCGCACCCTTGCGCTACGACGACACCACAGCTACTGATACTGCGGCAACCTATTTTTATAAAGTGACAGCGGTCAATGCCCAGGGCGAGTCTTGCGGCAACAATGAGGTCTCGGCGAGATACGTTGGAGACTCGTGCACAGGCTTCACCGTGTCCGGCGATCCGACCGGGGATCAAGTAGGCGCGCCAGCGGATGCCGATCTCGACATTCAATCGCTTTCAATCTCTGAGCCTGCTACTGGTGCAAACGCAGGCAAGCTGGTCTTCAGCCTGAAGGTGGCGGATCTCACTACCGTGCCGAACGAGAGGATGTGGAGGATTATCTGGAACTCTCCGGCATCATCACCAGGCGGTCAGTTTTACGTCGGCATGACCAAAGACCAGGCTGGAGTGGTGACGTTTGAATATGGCAGGGTGGCAACGGCCGTGGTTGGCCTGGTGCTGGGCGTTCCGACTACAACCAAGGTAGGAACACCTGATGCCGGCAGTTTCACTACGAGCGGCTTGATTACCATCGTTGTTTCAAAGGACAAGGTGGGCAATCCCCAGGCAGGTGATCTGCTGGGCGCTTTCTCTACGCGAACCTACGCCACCGTTACCACCCAGGTCCGCTCGACGAACGCCATCGATACGACCTCGAACGCCAACGCGAACGACAACACGGCTAACGCAGCCACGTATCTTATGGTCAATCCGTCTTGCGCCGCTCCAACACCAACACCAACACCAACTCCAACACCAACTCCAACTCCAACACCAACACCAACACCAACGCCGACGCCAACACCCTGCCCGGGTACGTCATTTTCGACCCATATGTCGCCGCCGGGATTTGGTGACAACTGGGGCGAGCCTTCCATCGGATCGAACTGGAAGACCGAGAAGATCTTCAACGGCACACCCAACGGCGGGACCGTGATGTCTTTCGGCGGATTCGGCGACGGAGCCTTTCCCAACATCACGGCCCTGCGGGTCACATTC
Organism: Acidobacteriota bacterium; assembly: GCA_030854715.1. Taxonomy (GTDB): domain Bacteria; phylum Acidobacteriota; class Blastocatellia; order Pyrinomonadales; family Pyrinomonadaceae; genus PSRF01. Next base: position 1,493 of record JALYSR010000214.1, on the reverse strand, counting down.
AACGACACCAACCCCAGCGCGCCGGTGGCCATCTGGGAGCACACCGCGCCCATGTTACTGACCGGGTCGCCGCGGGGATTTGGGGACCCCATTCTCTTTACTGACCATGAGACGGGGCGCACATTTATTGCGCAGCTGGAGGGGCTGACGCCCCTGGGCTCAACGATGCAGTTCACCAATGACGACGGGCTCACCTTTACCCCGAGCGAGGGGTCGGGCCTGCCCTCATCAATCGACCATGAGACCTATGGTGGGGGGCCATTTGCGCCACCGCTTACGGGCGGGACGCCCGTCTACAAGAACGCCCTCTATTACTGTTCCCAGTCGGTGGCCGACGCCACTTGCTCGCTGAGTCTGGATGGCGGCGTAACATTTGGGCCAGGTGTGCCCATCTATACTGTGGCCGACTGCGCGGGATTGCACGGCCATATCAAAGTTTCACCCAAAGACGGCACGGTCTATGTACCGAACAAGGGATGCGGCGGTACGCTGCCATTCCACAACGACAGCAAGCAGGCGGTTATCGTCTCTGAAAACAATGGCTCGACGTGGCAGATCCGTCCGGTGACCACCTCTACCGGGAATGGCAACGACACTAAGAGCGACCCATCCGTGGGCATTGCCACGGACGGGACGCTGTATTTCGGCTATCAGGCCAATGATGGCCATGCGCGTATCGCCGTTTCGAAAGACAAGGGACAGACGTGGATCAACGACACCGACGTGGGAGCGCCTCTGGGAATTCAGAACAGCGTGTTTCCGGCGGTGGTAGCAGGCGATCCCGACCGCGCGGCATTCGCATTCTTTGGCACAACGACAGGCGGAGCTAACTTTAACCAGCCGGACTTCACCGGCGTCTGGTATCTCTTCATCGCCACTACATATGACGGCGGATTGACCTGGACCACGGTCAATGCCACGCCTGGTGATCCCATCCAGCGTGGTGGCATCTGCAACAGCGGCACGTGCCGCAACTTGCTGGACTTCTTTGACGCCACAATAGACAAGGAAGGTCGCGTCGTGGTTGGTTACGATGACGGCTGCATCACCCCGACCTGCATCAACGGCGGCGCCAATGACTTTACCGCCAAGAACGCAATTGCGCGACAGTTAAACGGAAAGCGGATGTTTGCAGCCTTTGACTCACAAGCTGTGCCCTCGTGTCCGACGCCGACACCGACGCCGACACCGACGCCAACACCCAATCCGTGCACACCGCCCGGGGTGACGATCCTGACCGATCCGATCGGCGATGCTTTGGACATGCGGCCCGAGCACGACATCCAGAGTCTCTCGATCGCCGAGCCGGCGAGCCTCGGGCCGGGCAAGATCATGTTCGTGCTGAAGATGGCCAACCTGCAGACCCTAACGCCCGATACGACTTGGCCAGTCCTCTTCCAAGCGCCCAACGCGACAGATTTTGCCGTGCGGATGCACACTAATGCCGCAGGGCTGGTATTCTTCACCGTCGCCACGGGAGCGAATCTTACGAA
>JALYSR010000191.1 GCA_030854715.1 Acidobacteriota bacterium | reverse complement strand
ACCCTGGCGGGAAGCATTGCCGATAGAATTCGCCATCAACGAAAATCAACGCGTCAAGGTATTTACCCGGCTGGACTGTCCCGGGCGGAGTTTCACGACTATCTGCGCTTGCTGGTGCATCGCTGCTTCCGAATCGACAGAGGGGCGCACCTCAGTGGTGCTGCGGCCGACACACCGAACAAGTGGAGCTCGCATGACTGTTTCGAAGAGGCTGTTAGATCGCCCGTAAATCTCCGGGTGGTGCTGTATCGGGCCCCAGACTCGCCGGACGATCCTCAGGATCCAAACGACAAATCCATTGGTGCTGCGTTGGACGCGATGCGCGAGGAGATCTTCTATGAGCTTGGGCTCCGCGTGCCGCAGGTTGTGCTTCGCGAGGATAAGTTACTTCGCCGCAATGAAGTTCGGCTCCAGATCAATGACGTGCGGCTGCCTCCGATGCAAGGCTTAGGCGTCCATGAGTTACTTATCAACGAAACGGTGGAGGAGCTTTCACTTCTGAACATTCAGGGCCGCAAAGCTGTGAATCCGATCAGCGGCAATGAGTCAGCAATCGTGCATGGAAGTGACGAAGTGGTGGAGGCTTGCAAGCAGGGAAATTACACAACCTCCGGTCGCAATGAATACACAGCTCTCGTTGTCGGCGAGCAACTCCGGAAATTCGCTGGTTCGCTCATAGTTTTAGGTACGGTTGAATATGAATTGCACCGGTTGAAAAACGCCAGTACCGAACTGGTAGATATTGTCGAAGCGCGCTTTGGTGTTAATAGTATTGTGCGATTCTTAAGGTATCTTGCGGAGGAGGAAATTTCGTTTCGAAACCTGCGCGGCATTCTGGAGGCGCTGCTTGCAACCTCGACATCGAACGCGATTGATTTTGCCAAGAACATCGTGTTCAACCCCTATGCGATGTGTGTGACACCCATGCTCAATAGCAAGGGAAATGAGGCCGACGACGTTCGCACCTATGCTGAAGCAATTCGAAGTAATCTGAAGCGCTACATCTCCCACAAATACACACAAGAGCAAGGAAAGCTTGTCGTGTATCTGATCGATCCTCAGATAGAATTGTCTATGAAAGAGGCCGGTGAGCGTTCCTTAACGGAAGATGAACGCGAACACGTATTGAACGCGTTAGAGCAGGAACTAGGAAACTTGCCAGCCAGCGCGCAGAATCCCGTCATTCTCACGAGCATTGACTTGCGAAGAGACTTCAAAGATTTGATCGCGATTGAGTTTCCCAAAATGTCGGTCCTCTCATATCAAGAGCTTTCCCCTGATCTGACCATCCAGCCGATTGCCAGGATATCATTCGGCTAGGACGACAGACCGTTAGTCTTGCGGATGGTTGGGGCTCAGCGCCGCCTGAGCCAGGCAGATTGTCAAGCTTCGATACCATTGGAGTTTTGCGGAAAAAGAAAGAGGCCGGCTGGCCATGGCCGGCTTCTGCAGTTAGCGTGTTCGGAAGTACCTAATTTGGAATTACGAAAACATCATCGCCGATCGGGTTGTTGAGTTTTATGTCCTTAACATTGTATTCGGCGAAGAACGCGCCTTGCGGCATTTCGAGTCGTTGCGTAAAACTGACCGGAACCAGCACGCCGTCAATTTCTTTGAACTTCTTGTTCTCGGTCCCAAAAGTGTAACCACCATAAGGGATCAAAAACGTCATCACCCGCCCGGTGGTCGCATCAATATAAAAGTCTGTGACATTGCCGTCGGGGTCTGAAATGCGAAAGCCGCGCAGCTTCTTCTTGTCGGGAAGAGCGGTCACCGTGTAGCCGGGCTGATCCAATCTACCGAGCACCGGCAAACCAAATTTACTGGCTGGCGGCACCTCAACTCCCGGAAATGAACTGTATGAGCGCTGGCCATCATAAATTTGCTTGAAACTGGCCATTGGCCGCGCATCTATTTCCAGCCGTACCTTATCGCCGGCGATCACCCACACAAATCCTCCTGGGATTGACTGCGTTGAATTCGGCGCATAGAGATCAACTGAACCTCTGAGCACCATGCTCTTAAGTTCCTTAAACTTGTCGCCGCCCTGGGCCGCCAATGCGGCACGTGCCAGATCAATGGGCGTCGTCGCAGCCGTTATCGCTGCTGCCGGCGTCGCGATCGTGACTCCAGCCTGGACAGCCTTGGAATGAGAGTCTGTCTGCGCCGTGGCGTTCACTGCCACAGCCGCAATAACCAGAAGTAAAGCCAACGTCGTAGCCAAAGCATTCTTCATTGGGGGAATTCCTCTTCACTGGAAAAACCAGGAGTTAGGCAGTAACAGGTTTGTCTATAGCAAACGCTGCTACTGCTCGCTAGAAGTTAAAACGCACCTGGGCCGTAACCCTGCGATTGCCGGCGCCGCTGCCTCCGCCTGCGCCGCCTCCGCCGCCACCACCACCGGGACCGAAGCCTCCAAAGCCACCGTTAAGCGCAAGGCTTTGACCAAAGAATGGCGAAGACAAATTGCCAACCGGGTTCCCAAGATTTACGTGATTGAACAAGTTCTGAAAGTTCAACGAAAACTGCATGCTATAGCGCTTGGCTTCCGCGCCTCCGCCCCCTGGCGGGCCACCAATGCCGGCCATTCCGCCGCCGCGACGATCACCACCACCTCCACCGCCTGGCATTCCCATTCCTATGCCGCCGCCGGGACCTCGGCCACCGCCGCCACCACCTTCAGCACGGTCCCCGCCCCGCTGCCCTGCTTGTGCCGCCTGGGTTTGTCCCGCTGCCGCGCGGTTGGCAGCCGAAGCTGAGTGGATCGTGCCAAAGTTCCAGGTCTTGGTAATACGCATATTGACGGAGATGAATCCAGGACCGTTCCCGAAATTGCGCGGGATCAAAGCGTCTCCGGGTGCTGGTCGCGTGTTGAAGTTTCCAAACCTGGTGCAAACGATATTTGGCGCCGGGTTGTTGCAATCAACGCCCGTGGGCGCGAAAGACGGCCGCTCCGTGGTGAGACGATCGCCATTCGTGTCCTGGCCGGTGACGATGTTGAAAGGTCTTCCCGAAGTCGCCACGATGAATGGATTTAAACTCAGCTGCCACCACGGTAAATTGATGGTACCAGCGAACGTGAACCGGTGCCTCACGTCGAAAGACGCACGACCAAACTCTCCCGTCAGGTCATAGGAATTGGCTGGGAAGCTGCCGGGACCATCGGTGTCGCTTGAAGTCTTACTCAGCACGTAGCTCGAGAAGAATGTAAGCTTGCGGCTGAACCTGTTATTGAACCCAATGAATAACTGGTTGATATTCAGTTTGCCGCTCGACTCATACTGATAAATCTCGCCCACGTTTCCAAAGGGCCGCGTGCCGTTGGTACCAGGTATAGGTGCATTGATATCGCGCGACCGAAGCGTATGTTGGAAACGCATCACAAATACGCCGGCAAACAGGGTAAACCGCGCGGGTAGCTGACGCTCGATCTGAGAGCCACCCATATAGCCAACCGGAGCCTGGAGGTTGTTGGCGACTCGCCACGTAATCTGACGGTTGATACCAGTGAGACTGCTCAAAGACGGCACGAGCGGAAACGAGTCAAGTGGTGTTGCAGTCGGCGCAACAAACTGTCCGTTTACGTTATAGAGTGGAACTTCACTAACAAAAAACTGCTGCTGATTGACACCATTGAAGCGGTTGGCTTGCAGTGTGTTGTTCTCGTTAAAGCGGTTGAAAAAGACTCCGCCACCGGCGCGTATGACCATCTTGGGAGGCTTGGCGCTGTTGGCAGCACCCGGCGACCAGGCCATTGCGAGGCGAGGCGCAAAGTTAAATTTGCTGCTGATGTTTGTCTGGTTCTCGTAACGCAATCCAAAGCTGAAAGTCAGATTTGGTTTGACTCGCCAATCGTCCTGCGCATACAAACCCACGTCTGTCTGCGAAACACTTGCTACCGGATTGCCAGATGAGATGTTGAACTGCGATGCGCCTCCGCCACGCGCGCGAATTTCTACCGGCATCAAGCCCGGACAATCGCGCATGAGCACTAAAGTCCTGCGGTATCTTTCGAGACTGTCCACGAACACCGGCTGGCTGGTGTTGGGAGCAGCACACCCGTTGAAGGTCGGAACGAGACCCCCAGTAAAAGCGAAGGTGCCGCCAAAGTTGTTTGGATTGCTGTCGGTAATTTTCACGCCGCGCACGCGACCGCCAAACTTGAATGAATGAGTTCCCCGCTGGTAGGCCAGAAAGTTCGTTAACTCCCAACGCTGCTCTGTATTCCTCACCTCGCCGACTTGCGAACCGCCACTGGTAAAGGCGCTGCTGACGTTGATGGTCGGCGTGGTTATGTCGCCCAGGCTTTGATTGCGCTGCCGCGAGAATTGGAATCTGGTCTCATCGATCATCGAAGCATTGAGTACCGCCGTTTCCGTAAACTGAATGTTCTGTTGCTTGAACGACGAAGTGTAGGCGCGCTCAGGCAGTGAAAATCCGCCCACGCCATTATTGGCCGTGCTCGAACGGCTGAAGCTGTAGCGCGCAATCAGCGTATTGTTCGCGTTGATTTGATAATCAAGCCGAGGACTGAAGGTTGTATTGCGACGAGGAACGACCACGCCAAATCCTAAACCTAAAGGGTTGAGGTTGGCATCAAGCACGGTTGCTTTAACCAGTTCACTATCGTCAATCTCGCGGCGCTCGAAATCGAAAAAGTAGGAGGCCTTCTTTTTAACCAATGGGCCGCCGAGATTTCCCCCGTACTGCCGAACTTGAAAAGGCGATCGCTTGGGTGAACTGGTGGCAAAAGGATTGCGCGAATTGAAACTCTCATCCTGGAAACTGAAGGATGCGCTGCCTCGAACTTTGTCCGTTCCCGGGCGCGTAAGAATATCGATCCGGCCCGATGGCTGATCGTTTTCCGCCGCGAAGGGATTCTGATTGATACGGATTTCGCGAATAGATTCCTTGGGAGGCAAGCGGCCACCGGAGAAGCCATCGACAAAAATCTGCCCGCCGTTTGGACCAACAGACGGTCCGGCCAGGGCCTGCAAGGCCGCAGCCAATTCATCAGGGTCATCCGGCAAAGCATCTAAGTCCTTCCCAGTGATGAGCGTCTGGTTAGCGTTGTTTGTGGATTCAGTGCTCAGCGGAGTTTCCGCAGCGATGGTGACCTTTTGTTCTTCGATCGTCACCTTAACCATAAGGTCGAGTGATTGGCGTTGGCCCGCCGCCACGTCGACCTCGGTCTCATCAGTGACCGCAAAGCCGGGCGCAGTGGCACGGACCAAATATTTTCCGGGGGCAAGTCCGTTGAAGGTGTATACGCCCTCGCCGTTGGTTGTCGCGGTTTTTTCAACCCCACCAGGATCAGTGAGCGTTACGGTGGCGCCAACCACAGTGCCGCCAAGCTCGTCTTTGATCACACCCCGGAGTGTTCCTCGCGCCTGTTGCGCAAGCGCCGCGGCTGCTGCCAAAACAACGATTAAGGTGACACCAAGACCTAGTCGAAGTCCCGATCGGAAAAAATTTGTGGAGACGTTCATAATTACACCCTGGGAATGAAAGCTGAAAGTTTCTGGCTGCTAAGGCAAGCCAATTCCAAATTGAATGCCGCTGCCTAAGCCGGCTGACGGATTCGGGGCCGCTTGCCCGCCTGTTTGCTGCTGCTTCCTGGCAGCGATCATGTTAAGCAGGGTGTCGGCGCCGGAAATGAGACTTATTGCTGTCAGGCGCGTCGGATCAGCACCCTTCGTGCTGGAAACAATTATCGTGTCACCCACTTTTAAGTCGGCAATTGCGATAGTGGGCAAGCGCTCGAGCATGTCCTGTATGTTCATGCCTCCGCCACCGCCGAGCATGCCGGGACGTTGTCCTGCTCCTGCACCACCACCTCCCGCTGCTCCTGCTCCTGCTCCCGGCCCCTGGCCCCCTCGACCCATCATCATGCCGCCGCCCATTTGGTCAGCCGCAGGAAACTTTCGCAGTACTGCATCCTGCTTGACTACAATCGTCAGCGGCTGCTTCGTCTGCATGTCGTTGATCTTTATTTCGCCGGTAGACGCGTCGACTGCGGTTACTACTCCAGCGACGTTTCGGAACGAGCCGGTCACCACTTTTTCCGCTGTAAAGGCGGTTCCGTCTGCGCTTCGTTCTCCCAGGGCACGAACCTGATCGCCAACCTTTAGCTCTTCAAACTTGGCTGGCTTGGCATCGGCAAACTTGATCGAGTCGGGCGCGTACCGACGAATCTCGACTTTATCTGAAACGGGAATGATCACGGCTTGCTGACCGGTCATGGATCGGCTGGAAATAGTGATTTCTTTAGTTTCGGGCTTCAGGGCCGTGACGATGCCGAGAATTCCGCGCCTCTTCCATTCCGCACGTTCCGCGTCCTGCTTTTTTGCGATGTCCACTTTGTTCATCACAATCAGAGCGTTAGCCGGCACTGATTTATGATCGTCTGCGACCTTGCCGCGCGCCCAAACACGATCGCCCTCGCCCACGTCAGAAAAAGCGATCTTGGTTGCATTGGTTAGTGTTTTTTCGCCGGGTGCTAATCGCATGTAAATTGTCTTGTCTCCCAGCGCAATCGTGACAAGAGAGCCCGCGTCAGTCTTAATGATCAATTGCTTTGCGGCCCCGTCAATGACCTTCACTTCTCCGATTGCGCCGTTAGGTGTAATTGCCGGATCGCCAGTCTGTTGCGAGGTGGATGTCGCAGGACTCGTCTGTGCGAAAGAACTGGTGCTCGTGACCACTAAAAACAGTACCGCGATTGCTGAAAAAAACGCTTTCATTACTCCTCCTGATAATTACGAGACACCGCAAACGGCCGCTTTGTGGGGAATAGTTGGGAAATTTACCGAAGCGACCAGGCCATGCAGCCTGTTACGCAGAAAATGCCGCTAATGTTCAAGTAAGTTGCACAGTGTCTTGGTTATACGGGCGCACGGATGCTGCGATATTCACGTCCCGTTTTCGAAAAAGTTGCACAAATCCCCTAACAGCATTCAAAGGGGAAAGGTTTTGATGCACGAACGGTCTGAATTGTTTGAAATTTTTAAGTCTTTTTGGCGGGAAATTCGAACGTTAGACTTTCTGTCGCCGCCGCCAGCCGACGCGGTATCTTGCCGTCAAAGCAAGGCCAAGGCTGGTCACTAAAACAACGGTCACGACGAAAGGCCAGACATACGGTAGCGAGGAAAGGGTGATCCAAAAGGTCGTGCCCAACAGAAGGGCAACCGACTCGGAGTTTTGCCCAATTTGGACGAACTTGCGCTGCAACCACCGACCGGTGGCGGCATAGATGATGACGCGGCCAAACAAGCCGGCTATCAGTATTAATAATAGAGCCAGGAGCCCGACCAAAACGCTGATCGGCGAAGGCATGTAAAGTAAGGCGAGGGGCACGCCCACGCTAATCATGAGAGCGCCCAGGAATCCAATTATTCCAACCCGCAAACTGGTTAGTTGAAGTCGGGCTACGCCGCGACTAATAGTGCCGGGCATTGCCGCAGTCAAGGCAAGCGACACGATGAACCAGAAAAGCACAGCCAGCAGACGAAACCCAATGTAACCGGCCGACCAATGTGGCGAGAGCAGGTCTTTCGGATTGCGCATCATGTTTCGCAGTTCCTGCTCATAACCTGCGTACATGATTGTTTCGCTGGCAGCATTTCGATTGGGGGACGCATCTGCGTGTTGATAAGTCCCGCCAACGACCATAACATCGCCCCCGATGCGCGAGCCCGCAAGTTGAATTACGGAACCGCCAATTGCCGCCACGTCACCTTCAACCACTCCCTGGACGATCACGTCGCCTCCCAACGCAATCGCTCCATTGGGAGCCTTGACCGTGCCGTTGATTTTTAAAGATCGACCCACACTGTAAGCCGTCGCGTCGGTGATGCCCTCAACGACGTAAGGACTCTCGACGGACTGCGGTTCGGAAACACTCTGTGCGTGAATAACCCCAAACATAAACGCCAGGGCAATCAGCAGCAGAGCGGCTCTGTGGACAATCACTGGCCAGAGCGGGCTATTTAGATCGGGGCCTCGCTGAAAGACTGATTCATTCACCATCGATGTTTTCGATACCATGCGAAACGCGCCTATTCCGTGAGGCGCGTTCGGCGATAGTGAGATACCAGGAGAGAAAGCAGACCGACGGCAAGAACGACGAGCAGCAAACCAGCCAAACCCGCAAGGCGCGAGTCGGCGATGAGTCCGCGGCTGAAAACCCGCGAAATGACCGTAAATCCGGCAGCGGCGTCATAGGTGGTCTTGGCAAACAGGCCAAAAACTCCAAGCGTCTTGTTGGCTAATGATCGAGCACCAAACACGAGAGCTTTGCTGGCAGTGAAACCGAGCAATGCAAAGGCGGCGAGTCCCAGAATTAGGCAAATACGAAACGCCTTCCGGTGCTCGGCCCGATCGCGCACTCCCCTCATATCGCTTTCAGCATGGACCGCCACAACCTGGGCGAAGTTTGGGGGAACTGCGAGGTCGAATGGACTGGCCAGCGCTGAATCCAATTCACACATGAACTGGCGCTGCGCCTGCAACTCCAAAGCGCAGCGACTGCATTGCTTGATATGTTCTTCCAGGGCTGAACGAGCGGCAGGATCAAGGTCACCATCAATGAAGGCGGCAATTTCTTCAGTCTCGCAAATATGATCGCTGGTAAACACGGATGTCGGTTAGATTCCCGTAATGCCTCGAGTTAGAAACTGCTGTCGCATCATTTCGCGCGCCCGGAACAAGCGATTCTTGACTGTTCCCAGCGGCAAGCCGGTAACGTCGACAATCTCTTCGTAGGTAAGGTCCTGCGAGTGGCGCAGGACTATTAACTCACGATAAGCAGTGGGCAGCGAGCGCACCACTGTTTCAATTTCAACCCTGCGTTCCTCTCGCTCACTCTGTTGTTCCGGGCTGAGGCCTTCGCTCTCGAGCGGAAGATCGTACTGATCGTTTTCCGTTCCAGCGACCAGTGATCTCTCGCGGCCCGAGTTGCGTCGCAAGTGGTCGATGGCGGCGTTATGGGCAATCTTGTAGATCCAGGTCGAAAACTTAAATTCCGGGCGGTAGCGAAAGAGCGATCCGT
>JALYSR010000139.1 GCA_030854715.1 Acidobacteriota bacterium | reverse complement strand
ATTGAAGTGGAGATCAACGACAAAGACCTGCGCATTGATACTTATCGCGCTACCGGGGCCGGTGGACAGCACATTAACACTACTGACTCGGCGGTTCGCATCACTCACATCCCAACCGGGATTGTAGTGCAGTGCCAGAATCAACGTTCGCAGCACCAGAACCGCGCCGTGGCAATGCAGGTTTTGCGTTCACGACTTTACGAACTGGAACTTGAAAAGCGAAAAGCGGAGACTGCAGAGCTGGAGGCCAACAAGGCGGATATTTCCTTCGGATCGCAGATCAGAAGTTACGTGCTTGCGCCTTATCAACTCGTCAAAGATACGCGCACAAAATTGGAACGTGGCAATGTGGACGCAGTGCTGGGTGGTGACATCGACGATTTCATAAAGGCGTATTTGCTTTCGAAGAAGGCAGCGTAGTTTGGAGTACGGGCTAGTAGTTTAGAGTTCAAACTTTAGTTTGGTTCTTTCCACACAGCAACCTGAAGGTTGAACTCTGAACTGCTTGGATTGGCTGGAGTCGAAATGGCAACTACTGAATTCGAGGAGAAGCCCCGGATAATTACTCCGCGAAATACTCGCCGGAATGAGATTGTCGCGATTTTGCTTTTCGCGATTGGCCTCTTGCTCACTCTATGTCTCGTCTCAGCTGCTTTCTATCCCAACGACCCATCGTGGAATTCCGTCGGCCAAAGCGAAACCAGAAATTGGGCCGGTTCCATTGGCGCGAACGTGGCCGCAGTCCTGTTTCAGACGATTGGACTTGCGGCCTACCTGCTGCCTTTCCTGATGCTGGCCGCAGCCTGGCGGCGCTTCAAGACCCGTAGCTTCCGCGCACCTCTATCGCGGCTGCTGGGCCTTGTTCTATTGACGCTTGCCGCCGCCGCGCTGCTCTCAATAGCCAATATTCATCCCATTTTCGATTCAAGTGTGCAGCCGGGTGGACTAGTGGGTACTTTGATCTCACGAGGCCTGGCCAGCGGTCTTAACACTGTAGGTGCAACAATTCTATTAATCGCCCTGGGCGCGACTGGATTGCTCCTGGCGACAAACTTCTCTTTTGTTGAACTCTACGAAAAGCTAAAAGATCTTATGGGCGAACGCTTCTCCTTCGTACGGACCGTACCTGCTAAATTCACGACCTGGCGAGAAGCGCGTCAAGAGCGTTCTCGTCTACAAAAGGAACAGCGCGAGATTCTGAAGGGGGAGCAGCTCGCCGCCCGCGCTGCCTTAAGGGATTCGGTCGACTTAAGTCCCGAACAACGCAGCGCTCAATTGATGAAGGATGGCAGCTCGAGTGGCCTTTACGCCGAGACCATCAATCGTGGCGAGGCCCGCATGACTGCGGCCGAAGCTACTACTGAACCGGCGCGCGCGGCTGCCGCTGGTGCTGGCATCCAGAGCGCTACTGTCGTCGAGGGTCGTTCAGGCCGTCGTTCGATCTTTCCCGGTTCGCGAGGCGGGACTGCTGTAGCCGAGGAAGAAGAAGTTGAAGAGATGGTCAAAGGCGCATCTGTATTGCGCCCGAAGGGTGAAGCGCCTGCAACCGGAAAACTTCCTTTCGACGCTGATCGCGCGAAGCGAGTTTCTTACACAGATTATTCCATGCCGCCGCTCGAGTTTTTGAACGAGGCGCCGCCGCATAGTGAACAGGCTGACACGGAACTGCTGAGCCTGGCCACGCGCTTAGCGGAAAAATGCAAAGAGTTTAATGTTACGGGCCAAATCAAGCACATCTGTCCCGGTCCGGTGGTAACCACGTACGAATTTAAACCCGATCCGGGCGTTAAATATTCGCGTGTTGTTTCTCTGGTTGACGATCTTTGTCTGGCGTTGAAAGCGGAGTCGATCCGCATAGATCGCATGCCCGGCAAGCCTCATGTCGGCATCGAAGTACCCAATCCACGTCGCGAAACCATCTTCCTGCGCGAGGTGATTGAATCGCGCGCGTTTCGTGAGTCGTCTTCCAAACTGACAATAGCGCTTGGTAAGACTATAGACGGGCTCAACTACGTCGCCGATCTGGCAAAGATGCCGCACCTGCTAATCGCCGGAACCACCGGCGCGGGCAAATCTGTTGGCGTTAATGCGCTGATCGTTTCCATTCTCTATCGCGCGCGCCCGGATGAAGTCAAGTTTATCTTGATCGATCCCAAACGGCTGGAACTGGGACTTTACGAAGACATTCCACATCTCGCTGCCCCGATTATCACAGATCCAAAACTGGCATCTCGTTCCCTGAAGTGGGCGGTTGGCGAGATGGAAAAGCGTTATCGCGATCTCGCCGGCTGGGGCGTGCGCAATATCGATGGCTATAACACTGAGATAATGCGGCGGAATCTGGTCAAGGAATATGACGAACGCGGCGAGCCACACAAACCACTGCCCTACATCGTCATTATCATCGATGAGCTGGCCGATTTGATGATGACTTCGGGCCGCGAAGTTGAGGAATCCATAACTCGGCTGGCGCAGATGGCTCGAGCAGTTGGCATTCATTTGGTACTCGCGACGCAGCGTCCCTCGGTCGATGTAATCACGGGTTTAATTAAAGCAAACTTCCCGTCACGTATCTCGTTCCGCGTGTCTTCCAAAGTCGATTCACGCACAATCATCGACACAAACGGTGCGGAGCATTTGCTCGGCCGAGGCGATATGTTGTTTCTGCCGCCGGGGACCTCGCGCCTCATCCGCGTTCACGGCGCCTACATCGACGAGTCTGAAATCGGGCGAATAGTAAATCACGCCAAGGCACAGGGTAGGCCAGAATACAACGAGACGATTACGCAATCGGAAGAAGAAGCGCTCGGTCTTGAAACTACCGATGGGGAGCATGACGAACTTTTCGAAGAAGCTTTGCGGATTTGCGTCGAGATGAAGCGCGCGTCCACCTCCGTGCTACAACGCCGGCTGCGCATCGGCTACGGACGTGCGGCGGCGATCCTGGACATCATGGAACGCGAAGGACTTATCGGCCAGGCAGACGGTTCAAGACCGCGGCCGGTGTTGGGCCGATCTTATGAGATGGTAGCTCAGTGGGATGAAGGCGGCGAAGAAGAAGCATAGGGCACGAGCTGTTTCAGCAGGGACTTCAGTTCCTCGCAAAGGCTAAAGAATTTGACGTCTGGCGGTGCAAAGTTCTCTTAAGAGTTCCCCCTCAAACAAGCAGGCCAATTGTGTGGCCTTCGCTCGCTGTTTTCTTAGTTAAGCATTCCTACCAAAGAACGGGAGTAAAACGATGAGATCAAGAAGGTTCTTCTCGGCTGTCGCGCTATTAGCTTGCCTATTCCTGCCGGCAATGGCCTATAGGCCGTTGGCTACGGCCGTTGCGCGGAACGGAACTGCGACCCAGGATAAACAAGCTGAGTCGAAAGTCTCAGGAGAAGAAGCCGACGCGGCGCTGAAGATTAACAAAGCGGTGGGTGCGGCGGCGAAACTACAGGCGGCTGGCCAGTTCCTGAAGAAGTATCCCAAAAGCTCGCTTCGGCCGCGGATCGCCAGTGCTCTGGCAATGGAGGTGGCAAGTACGGACCCCTCGCAACGTCTGGCGTTTATCGACACTTACCTGAGCCTCTTCAAAGAACCGAGCGAGGCAGAGATGGTGAGCGTAGCGCAGATCGATGCATACATTTTGCTTGACCGCGCCGACGATGCCTTCCGTTTGGGTAGCGTGTGGCTTGAAAAACATCCGGACGACATAGAGGTAATGCGCGGGCTCTCCGTGCTTAGTTCAAATGAAGCTATCCGTGGCAATAATAAATTCGTCGAGCCTGGCAACAAGTATGGGGGGCGGGCGATAGAGCTAATGGAAGCCGACAAGAAGCCCGCGGATCTCGACCCAGCAAAGTGGAACGAATACAAGGCGCGCTGGCTGCCGCTGTTGTATCGCGAGGGGGGCGTCCTGGCGCTGAAGTCGGGGGACAACGCGGGTGCAAGAACGAAGCTTGAGAAAGCGGCTGCGCTTAAATCGATTGATCCGGTCGTCTATGCGATCCTCGGCCAGATGAAAGACGAGGAATACGCAGCAATGGCTGCGAAATATCAGGCCATGCCCGACAGCGCCGCGAAGCAGACTATGTTACAGACAGTCCAGGATCAAATGGACAAGGTCATCGCATACTACGCGCAGGCGATGGCGCTAGCTGGCGACAAACCCGAGTTCGTACAACTGAAAACTCAGTTGAAGCCGGGCCTTGAAGAGTATTACAAGTTTCGTCACAACGGATCGTTGGAGGGACTCCAACAGTTGATTGACAAGAACAAAGCGACTGCGGCTACGCCATGAAGAAGCGTCTTTGAGTATCCAGGGATTCCCAGTCGACGGGTGATGTGGCGAACATTTTATCGGCAGTTGAAATGACTCCGGAATATTTCCACCCTGCTTGTGGAAAAATCTGTGGACAACGCGCCATAAAACAAACGAAGTTTTTGAAACTGTTAGACTTCCAGCAGAGTGCACATGTGAGCGGCAGTCTCGCAAAGCCTTCACTACCACTTACTTGCATACGTGAAACAGAATTCCCAGCGAGCAAACTTCTCAGAGCGTGCGATTGCCTTAGTTGCGCTTGCAGCAGCGTTCTCCCAGTTAGCCTGCGCCACGCTTCCCAGATACACACCAACCCAAACTCAATCGAGTTTTTCCGTTCCTCCGACCCAAACCGATCTTCGGGTAAACATCAACACCGCGTCGGCGACGGAGCTGGAGGGACTTCCGGGAGTAGGAAAGGTTATTGCCGAGCGAATCATCATGCATCGCGAACAATACGGGCCTTTTCGTCGCGAGGAGCACCTGATGATAGTGCGCGGCATCAGCGATAGGAAGTTTCGAGCGCTTCGGCCGATGATTACGGCGGGCTAGCCTGGCGTGTGTAGCGCCGCCTGTCAGTCTGCGTGCCGGCCACCAGCGAGCATTGCAATTAAATGTTACAATCGAGCCCATAGTTTAAGATTTGAGGAGAACCAGATATGCCATATTCGGAACTAATGATTCGACCAATGCGCGAAGAACTGACCAGGATTGGTATCGAGGAATTGCGAACTCCAGACGCTGTCGAACAAACCCTGAGCAATAGTCAGGGCACAGTGATGGTCGTTGTAAACTCGATTTGCGGTTGCGCGGCTGGCAAAGCCCGTCCGGGGATCGCTCGCGCGCTACAACACAGCGTGCGGCCAGACAAGGTTGCCACTGTGTTTGCCGGAGCCGATATTGAAGCGACCGAAAAGGCACGAAGCTACTTCACGGGTTACGAGCCATCTTCGCCTTCAATCGCCCTGCTGAAGGATGGCAAGCTTGTCTACATGATGGAGCGTCGTCAGATTGAGGGGAAGGATGCGTCGCAGGTTGCACATGAACTCACGCAGGCCTTTGACCAGCATTGCGCCAAAGCTGAAGCAACTGTGAGCTAGAAAACAGCAGTTTAGAGTTCAAGCTTCAGCTTGCTGCATCCCCACCACGCAATCTAAGAGATTGGACTCTAAACTTTTTGTCTTTAATGAATCTCTTTTGAGAGTCTTGCCGGACCGAGTACCTTTGCAAACTCAGCATGCGCCAAAACCACCTGAGGGGCCTGTTGAACCGCCGCAAAGTATTTCTTCTGAAAATCATCCCCTGATTCGTTGGGCGTGAGCAATATCCGTGAGTGCTCAATTAGAGCCACTGCGGTGGTTTCACTGGATGGGTTGCGCGCATCCAGCACTTCATCCATCTCCACAATAAGTTCGGACAACTGCCGCAGCCATGCGAACCAGGGATGGTTCATAACCAATTGCAGGAATTCGTAACTATTACTGATTCTTTCCTGCGCGCGTTCATAACCGTCGCGCTCAAACTCCAAAAGCGTTTTGTGCAAACGAAGTAAAGTCGTGCGCACATCACGAAGCTCTTGCTCGGTTCCTTCCGATAATGGCTCATCGGAGCCCATCCTCAGTGGGTTGTTCGGTGTAGTCACATAATCATTGTAGACGTCTATCGTCTGAAAAAGCCAAACCGGATGAGTCGCCAGGTTCACCAATATTTTTGGCTATCGCAACTCCGCCTTGCGTCTGTTTCGCTATGCTATGATCCGCAAACAATGCCGGCCCCCTTCAGCCTCAGCACTCCGATAGACGAGCTATATAAATACCGGCTCGCCCGTTTTGGCCAGACACTGTCGCACAAACTTGCCCTGGCGCTTGCCAGCCACTTCGGTAAAAAAGATTTCCACCAGGCGACGGTCGAGGATCTGCTCGGCTATCTCCCGATGCGTTACGAGGACCGCTCAAATCCGGCGCGCATAAGCGATTTGACTGACGGGATTGAAGCCTCGCTGGAACTCTTAGTGAAAATCGCCGGAGGCTTTCAAGTAAAGAACCGGCGCTCCTATGGACGTTCGAGCCTTTTCATATTCGAAGTCACGGCGACTGATCCGGAAAAGACGGGCCGCCCTATCGTCGTCTGGTGGTTCGTTTCCGGAGCACACGCGCATGACATCATCAGTTATTACACCAAGCGCTTCGCTCGCGGCGCGCGTTTCATCACGTTTGGCAGGTGGGAATGGGACAAGCGCCGCGTCACTTTCTCTTTGCACCTGAACAAACCTGCGGACGAGCTTGAGATGTTGCCTACCATCTCGGGACAAGGAAGTGTGGAGGCCGGTCAAGCTGGGGCAGACACAACCCACGAAAATGGAATTGACGAATACGAGAGCGGCGATCCGGCGCTCGCTGTGATTCACAGCGGACGTCGCGTTCCTATTTATCGGAAGCTGGGTGACTTTAGTTCGAAACGCGTAAGGGAGGTTGTACACGCTGCTCTTTCGTTCCTAAGAGATTCGGCCATTCCCGAGACTTTGCCCGTGGATCTCCGCCGCAGGCAGAAGTTAATTCCCAGATCGGAAGCGTTGCGCACGATTCATTTCCCCTCTGAAGACACGCCACTCGAGCTCTATCATCAGGCGCGAAGTCCCGCTCACCTAAGACTCATTTTCGAAGATCTCTTTTCGGTGTCACTGGGGATTGGTTTGAAACGCGGCCGGAGAACAAAAGAAACGAAGGGCGCCGTTATCAAG
>JALYSR010000110.1 GCA_030854715.1 Acidobacteriota bacterium | reverse complement strand
GGCATAAGCGAAGTGCTGAGTGCTGAGTGCTGAGTTCTAATAGGAAAACCAACTCGACCAAGTCCGACTCAGTACTCAGTACTCAGCACTCAGCACTTTTCTAGAGTCCCTTTCCCGCGATGAATTTGACCAGGTCGCGCACGCGGCAGGAGTAGCCCCACTCGTTGTCGTACCAGGAGAGGATCTTTATCATTGTTCCGTTAATGACCTTCGTATAATCCGCATCAACGATCGATGAATTCGAATTCCCTTTGAAGTCGATTGAAACAAGCGGCTCTTCGGAAACCGCCAGGATTCCCCTCAGCTCTTCATTGGCAGCGTCCTTTAGAGCGCGATTGACTTCCTCGGTGGTGGTCTGTTTTTCAACCTCCATGACGACATCTACCAGCGAAACGTTTGGCGTAGGCACTCGCACCGAGATGCCGTCAAACTTTCCTTTCAGCTCGGGTAGCACGAGGGCAACCGCCTTCGCCGCGCCGGTAGAAGTGGGAATCATCGAGAGCGCCGCCGCGCGCGCGCGTCGCAAATCTTTGTGTGGCAGATCGAGCAACTGCTGATCGTTTGTGTACGAGTGGATGGTCGTCATTTGCGCCGAGCGAATGCCAAACTTTTCATGAATCACTTTCGCGACCGGCGCCAGGCAGTTTGTCGTGCAGGATGCGTTTGAAATAACGTGGTGCTGCGCCGCATCGTATTTCTCCTCGTTCACCCCTAAAACGATCGTGATGTCCTCATTCTTGGCGGGGGCAGAAATGATTACTTTCTTAACACTGCCGCGGAGGTGTTTTCGCGCGTCTTCGGCCTTGGTGAACATTCCAGTTGACTCGATCACGATCTCCGCTCCGACCGATTCCCAGTCGATTGCCGCCGGATCTCGCTGGGAAAAGACACGAAACTCATCCTTGTCGACCTTGATTCCGGTTTCGGTGGAGCTAATCTCGTGGTCCAGATTGCCCAGAACCGAATCGTACTTCAGCAGATACGCGAGCGTCTTCGTATCTGTCAGGTCATTTACCGCGACGAAATCGATATCCGGATCACCGATTGAAGTGCGAAAGATGTTGCGGCCGATGCGACCAAAGCCGTTGATGCCAACCTTTACCGCCATTGGGGAAATGTCCTCCTGACAATTATTCTGTCCGTTGTCCCCGTCGTGTTTCACGGTCGGCAGGACACACTTCCCTCCGCCGGTTTGCACAAAAAGGATTCGAAACTTGCTCTTGAGTAAAGAAGCCCAAGATTATGCGGCGGGGCTTTAGGTGTCAAGCCAGCGTCTATACGCCGATTTCGCTGTAACGGAGGCGTCATGACCGGTGTCTAACACTAAAGACACTCGAGGCGGCCAACGGAACTTTTTGAAACTGCCTTGCTCAAAATAACGTAGTAAAGACTTGATCGGATGAGACTTGTTTGCTTACTGTTAGTGACGATTCGGAAAATACCAGGTAACAATCGAAGGAGTTTTGGTGTGATGCTTACTCTGCAACCGCGTGAGCTGTTTAAGATACTTTTTCTGTCTGTGTTTGTTCTTATAGGAAGCCAGACAGCTTCTGCGCAAACGCCTGTAGCGACTCCGCCGCCTAATCCCGCAGTGCGGGATGCGACTCGCGCTCCCGGCACCGAAACGCAGAATCCGACTGCCGCGCCCGGCACTCAACAGACGTCGCCAAAGGCGGCGCCTGGCACTGACCAAACATCCCCTAAGGCAGCTCCCGGAATTCAGCAGCAGCCGTCACAGCCATCCCCTGCGGGAACTCCAGAACTGGCGCCGCAGACGCCTGAGGTCACTCCTGACACTACGATGCAGGAGCCGAGCGAGCCTTCTTTCCCAACGATCAACCCGAAGCCGCTTCCGCCTATGCCAAATATGTCCCGGCTGGGCGTAACTAGTGACAACACCATGACTCTCTCGCTCAACGATGCGATCAAACGGACACTCGAGAACAATAACGACATTGAGATCGCGCGCGACGACGTGCGCTATTCGGAAACGCAACTGCGCTCTATGGAAGGAGTTTACGATCCGCTGTTGAGCTTTACGCCGCAGATCGATAAGCGTGTCTCGCCCCAGACCAGCAGGTTCTCCGGTTCAACCGCCGCGGGTACTACTTCAACTACTACCACGTCCATCAATCCGGCGATCTCAAAGATCTTTTCAACTGGCGGCGGCAATTATGAGCTGAGCTTCATTAACAGTAAGCAGAAAACTAACTCGACTGCCAGCATCTTTAATCCAGTCTACTCGGGAAACCTTGGCCTGACTTTTACACAGCCGCTTCTCCGCAACCGTTCCATCGACAACAACCGTCGACAAATTCGGATTCAGAAGAAACGCCTGGAACAGTCAGACGCCGATTTTCGTCTGCGAACAATTGAAGTGATTTCCCGCGTGCAGCAGGCTTACTGGGAATTGGTTTTTGCGTTGCGCGATGAACAAAACCAGGTCGCGAATCTAAATCTGGCTCGAGAAAATCTGCGGCGCATAGAAGCCCAGATTTCCGTGGGCACGAAGGCGCCGCTCGACAGGGCCGAAGTGCAGACCGAGCTTGCGACTCGTGAGTCTTCCCTGCTGCTGTCAATACAGAGCGTCTCAGTTGCCGAAAACAACCTCAAGCAATTGATGGTCAAAGATTCCATGGCCCCGGAATGGTCGGCGCAAATCACCCCGACCGACACGCCGAAGTTTGATGCGTCGCCCGTTATCCTGAACGATGCTCTCAAGGAAGCGCGTGAAAACCGGCCAGAGCTACGAAGGCTGCGTTTGCAAAACGACATTAACAAGATCGACCTCCAGTATTTCAAGAACCAGACGAAACCGCAGATTGACATTCAATCGACCCTGGCCACCACGGGTTTGGCCGGAGCGCCGCTGTCGCGGATCGATCCAACAACTGGTCTTCCCATTCTGCCGCCTGACAATCTCATTGGCGGCAACGGCAGGATGCTTGGCAATCTTTTCGGTTTTGGCACGCGTAATGTAGTTGTCGGCGTGGCTATCTCCTTCCCACTGCATAACCGGACTGCGAAGGCGAATCTTGCCGGCGCGCAGATCCAGAAGGAGCAACTCGAAGCGTCAGTACGATCGCAGGACCAGGTCATTGAAGTTGACGTGCGCAATGCGGCGCAGGCGGTGGAGACTTCTCGCCGCCGTGTGCTGGCTGCGCGGCAAGCGCTGTCCAACGCTGAGTTGCAACTCGAAGGCGAACAGCGCCTCTATCAGGTTGGTCGTTCCACCACCTTCCTGCTCTTCCAACGTGAAAACGCATTGACTAACGCACGGAACGCTGAGCTGCGTGCGGAGACCGACTACAACAAGGCGCTCGCCGATCTGCAACGCGCCACCTCATCAACGCTGCGAGCGAACGACATCATCGTTGACACACCGACGCCTTAATTCTGTTTTCGGGTGAACGTTGAATTGTAAGGGGCACGGCTATGCCGCGCCCCTTCGATTTTGTAACGCGATCTCTTAGGATCCCACGCTCAATTCCCTTTTCGACCTTCCACGCCCTAACGGGCGGAGCTATTAACTGTCGGCCCTTGGGGCCTTCAAAGTGAGACTAACACTTGATCCACGCCCTCACGGACGTGGCTATTGAATGCCGGCCCTTCGGGCCCTAGCCAAGTTTCTTTCTACCCCGGCCAATTGGATTTTCGCCTTAATCGCTCGGATAGCAGCGACTCGGATGAGGTGTCCCTACGATTTTATAACGCAATCTGTTAGATTGCGGCCGCAAACTTACCGTTTGCGTTTACACTTCAATGAAGATCTCCGCCGCCATCATCACGCTCAATGAAGAAACGAACATCCGCGACGCTTGCGAGTCTGTGGCCTGGGCGGATGAAATCATTGTCGTTGATTCACATTCGACCGACAGCACTCGTGAGATAGCTGAATCCTCGGGAGCCCGAGTTATCAATCGTGAGTGGCCGGGATTTGCCGCCCAAAAACAGTTTGCCACTGAGCAGGCTGCGCATGATTGGGTCTTCAGCCTTGACGCCGACGAACGTGTGTCAGACGAACTGAAAGCTTCCATCGACATTCTGCGCCAGATGCCTGACGGCCAGCCTGTAGATTGTTACCGCATTGCGCGGCGTTCCTATTACCAGGGTCGATGGATCAGGGGCGGAGGTTGGTATCCCGACTGGCAGTTGCGGCTCTTTAGAAAATCAAAAGGACATTGGAGTCCGCGCCATATTCATGAATCCGTCAAGATGGATAAGGGCGCGCGCATTGGCTTACTTGACGGCGACATTCTTCACTATAGCGTGAAGGATTCAGCGCATCACCACCGCATGATTGGGGAACGTTATGCTCCGCTGGCTGCGCAGCAAATGTTTGAAGAAGGTCGTCGCACCTCTTCTCTTAAGATTGCCACTGCCGGTCCCGCGGCATTTGTTCGCAGCTTCATACTCAAAGGCGGCTTTCGCGACGGGCTGGCCGGACTGACTATTGCCCGCTTCGCCGCCCATCATGCGTTTCTCAAGCACGTCATGCTCTGGGAGAAACAGAAGGGTCAGTAGACAGGAAACAGAAATCAGAATACAGAAGTCAGAGGGTCTAATTCTGTCTCCTGTCTTCTGACTCCTGACTCCTGATTTCGATGCTACAATGCCGTTCGATGCATCTTTCCCTGACAGCGGTCCTGCCTGACCTCAGCCTCGTCCCTCTGCCATTCATATACGTCTTCATCGGAGTGCTCGGAGCGATTTTTGGCAGCTTCCTAAACGTAGTGATTCATCGGCTGCCGCTTGAAGAGTCGATAACGTTGCCCAGCTCTCGCTGTCCTTCGTGTGGAGCTACTATCGCCTTTTACGACAACGTGCCGGTGCTGAGTTACATTCTTCTCGGCGGTCGTTGCCGTGGCTGCAAGACGCACATTTCCGCGCGTTACCCCGCAGTCGAGGCCTTGACGGCAGCGCTTTGGGTAGCGTTGACCTGGCGCGATGGTTTGAACTGGGCGCTGCCATTTGATCTTGTTTTCGTCACTGCCATCATCGCCTTAATTTTTATCGACGCGGAGCACATGATCCTGCCCAACGCAATTACGTATCCCGGAATTGTGTTTGCAGTCGTTGCTCGTCTGGCCCTTCCCTACCTCATGGGCCAACCACACTTCGACGATCTCGACATGCTTATGAATGGTTTGCTGGCGGGGAGGCCGCTCTGGGCGGCATCGCTGGCCGGTGCGTTCATTGGGGCCATGGTAGGCGGAGGCTCACTGTGGTTGATGGGTTGGACCTGGGAAAAACTACGTGGCATCGAAGCGATGGGCCTGGGCGACGTGAAGATGATGTTTATGGTGGGAGCTTATCTTGGTTGGCGACTCACGATCGTGAATCTCTTTCTCGGCGTTTTGTCCGGCTCGCTAATTGGCATCGTACTGATGGTGCGCCAAGGCAAGCGAAACATGCAGATGCTGCTGCCGTTCGGAGTTTTTCTGGGGATCGGCGCGATTGCGGCGCTGCTGGTGGGTCGACAGTTAGTTGAATGGTATGCGGGACAGTTTAGGTGATTGCCGAGTGCCGATTGCCAATTGCTGATTTGAGAAAAGTGATATGCGTATAGTCAGCTCTGCATTTCGTTCATGGTCAGAATGAATCAACTTACACCTAACCGCCAATTGGCAATCGGCAATTGGCAATCGGCAATGTCTTGAAGCGAAACCGTTATCAATTTGGCCTGACCCTGCTGACGGGAGTTTTCCTGTTGGCAACGCTCTTCGCCGTGTTGCTTTACGCTTTCACGCCTTCGACTCCAGCTACCCGCGGCCCCCTTCTGCTCACGGCTTTCGTGGCCATCCTGCTTGGCAGTCTTGTCTGTCTTCTTTTTTTCCTGCGCTGGGTGTTGCGTCCATATCGCCAACTAGTGGGTGAAGCCGAGAAAGCTTCCGTCCAGTCAACCGCGCCCAAGTCGAAAGACGAGGCGGAGTTTGTGCTGGAAACTTTTCAATCGGTGGTCGCTCAACTTCAGGAACAACGAAAAGCGCTCGAGCAGTTGAGCAACCAGGCAAGCAAGCGTGCGGATTCAGCCGAAAAGTTTAGCGAACGAATCGTGGCCAGCGTGCCCTCAGGACTCATCGCCTTCGACGGCACGGGGCGCTCGATGGTCATCAACGGACCAGGCCGCGCAATCCTCGAGGTTGACGGCGCAGCGCTTGGTCAACCCGCAAGCACACTGCTGCACAACATCCCCGAACTCGCGGAGATGGTTGAGCAGTGTCTCCAGACCGGAAAACTTTTTCGCCGCGAAGAAATCGAAAGTCTAACTTCAGAACAACTGCCGCGGCGAATTGGCGCTACCGTAGCTCCGATTGAGCTTGCGCCAGACCACGGACAGCGCGGCGCCCTTTGCCTCTTGACTGACATCACCGAAGTGACCCAACTGCGCGAACAAGTGGCACTCAAAAAGAACCTGGAAAATCTTGGCGAGATGTCGGCGGGCCTGGCCCACGAGTTCAAAAACGCGATTGCCACGCTTCATGGTTACGTGCAGCTCTTGCAGAGTCTGGAGCTGGATGAAAAGGCCGCCGGCGCCGCTGCTTCATTGCTGGGCGAAGTGCGCAATCTTTCAGACATGGTCACCTCATTCCTCAACTTTGCCCGCCCGCAACCGCTGCAACTCGATGAAGTCAAACTCGACGAACTAATCGCGGACTGCGCAGCCGAGCTGGCGCCGTTATTCAACGAGCGAACAGTCGATCTAGTAGTCACTGGGACCGCGCTTACCGGAACCGCGGGCGTCTCGCCCGCTTCTGGGCATGGTATCTCCGCCCCCCTGCACGCGACCCCCGGCACCCTCGTTATTCGCGCCGACGAACGCATGTTGCGCCAGGCCCTTCTCAATCTCATGCGCAACGCCGCGGAAGCAATTCCACAAGACAAGAGCGAACGTCGCGTTGAGGTGTCGGCGACATCGAAGCGGGATAAGGCGGGTAAAGACTGGGCTGTGGTTGAGATCAGAGATACTGGAGAAGGAATTCCCGCCGGAGATCTTCAACGCATCTTCATTCCCTTCTTTACGACTAAGGCGAGCGGTCACGGCGTCGGCCTCGCGCTGGCCCACCGTGTTATCACTCAACATGGCGGCACACTCACCGCTTCGAACTCACCATCCGGCGGCGCCGTATTCATCATCCGCCTGCCGTTCTAAGCACCCAGCTTTCACGACTCAATACTCAGTACTCATCACTCAGTTATTCATTACCCATCCAAAGGGCTCTTAACTCCGCGTCCTCCTCGGGTCAAAACATGCGTATAGATCATTGTCGTACGGACATCCTTATGACCCAACAGTTCCTGGATGGTGCGAATGTCGTGTCCGTCTTCAAGTAGATGCGTGGCAAAGCTATGGCGCAATGAATGGCAGGTGCCTCGCTTCGTGCTGATCGCCTTTCTCATGGCGGCGTTGACTGCTTTTTGTAACACGCTTTCATGAAGGTGATGGCGACGCTCGCTGCCAGTGCGAGGGTCGCGCGATCTTTTCACTGACGGGAAGACATACTGCCAGGCCCAGTCCCGCGGTGCGCCCGGAAGCTTGCGCGAGAGCGCGTACGGCAATTCAACCTCACCAAATCCTTCCTGGAGGTCCTGTTGATGGAAGAGCCTTGCACTCAGGAGTTGTTTTCGCAGAGGTTCTTTCAGTTTATCCGGCATGGGCGTCACTCGATCCTTATCACCTTTGCCGCTACGCACTATGATTTGGTTGTAGGTAAAGTCGAGGTCCTTGACTCTCAGCCGTAGACACTCCATCAACCGCAAACCTGAGCCGTACATCAACGCGGCTGCCAGATAAGGAACGCCGTTTAGGTTGTTGAGGACGGTACTCACCTCAGCTCTGGTAAGTACCACCGGCAGATGGCGGCTGAGGCGGGCTCTTTCCACTTCTTCAATCCGCTCCAGCTTTTGTTTGAGAACATCGCGATAGAGAAAAAGAAGGGCGGCGAGGGCCACGTTTTGAGTTGATGCCGAAACGTTTCTTTCGACCGCCAGATACGATAGGTAGTCTCTTATATGGTTCTCGCACATTTCGCGCGGGTGCTTCTTGCCATGAAAAACGATGAAGCGTTTAATGTGCTGCACATACGCCTTTTCAGTCCGCAGGCTTAAATGTCGTAAGCGTGCAGTAGCTCTGACTTGATCCAGAAGCTTGGTCGGAGGCATACGGATTTCCTGATTTTGATAGGGTGAAGAGGGTGTGTTTGCGGGATAATGTTACTTTAGCGGTATTATCACGCAAGAGGAAGATAATACCGCCGGCAGAGTATTATCAAGCACGAGCGGGATAATATATAGTTGGGCACACATCTTCCCATGCGCTTGCGACCATTCTCATGGTCTTCCGTCTATACGTATGCATCACTAACGATGCAAATTTTCATAGACAGGAGCTAAACATGAAACGCTTTCACGTCCACGTTGCAGTGACGAGCATCGAGAACAGCATCGACTTCTACAGCAAGCTGTTCGGCCAGCTACCAACCAAACGACAAGATGACTACGCGAAGTGGATGCTGGAGGATCCACGCGTGAACTTTGCCATTTCCTCAAGGGGACATGCGGCAGGCGTGAATCACTTCGGATTCCAAGTCGATTCACCTGAGGAGCTCATGGCGATCAAGCAACTCGCGGAAACCGCATCTCCAGGAGAAGTCTTGGACCAAGGGGAAGCCGCTTGCTGCTACTCCAAGGGTGAGAGACACTGGACGATTGATCCACAAGGACTGGCTTGGGAGCACTTCCATACCATGTCGGATGCACTGGAGTTCGGTGACGACACCGCAAATCAAACAGGAGCATGCTGCATCCCTGTTCGCGCTTCGGAACAGGACGCACCTTCTGCCAAGGCGGCTTGTTGCATTCCGAACAGTTCGTCCGAGGCAAGTAGTGAGTGTTGTGGTTAAGGGACAAAACATGACGGTCAAGCCATCGCCTTCCGACGACATTGGTACGGCTTTCTCCGCTTTGCGGCACAGTCTGCGCGGTTACTTGCGCAGGCAAGTGAGCGATGCCACCGTAGCAGACGACTTGCTTCAAGATGTCTTCGTCAAGGCGTTGGCTACCGTCAACGCCAATCGGGCACCGACGAATCTTCCAGGGTGGCTTTATGCGGCGGCACGGACAACCGTGATTGACTTTTATCGCTCAACCCGACCGATGGAGGCGCTGGACGAGAACTTGCCAGATACGCAATATGTCGATGATGAGCTTCTGCATCAGGAATTGGCCACCTGTCTTAGGCCACTTACCCGGCAGCTTCCCGCAATTTATCGCGATACGCTGATCGCAACCGACTTTGACGGCAGAACGATGCAGTCCGTGGCGGATGAACTGGGTTTGTCCTTGTCTGCAATCAAGAGTCGAGCTAGTCGGGCGCGAGTGATGCTCAAAGAGAAATTGTTGGACTGTTGTCAGGTGGAAATGTCTAACGGTACGGTCGCCGATTACCATCGCCGCTCCTCATCGACATGCGGAGGTAGCTGTGCCCAACAAATCGTTGGACGCGAGCGGCGGTAGCGCGTTTCACAACTAGCTTGGTGCGGCGGAGGGTGCTTCGATTCGCGCCGCCGCGTCAACTCAAACGTTGGGCTGCTTCGCTGTCGCATCTCGTGGTACGATTCATACGAGGTAATTGAGTATGACCTTCACAGTTGAATACGAGCGAGAGGAAGATGGTCGCTGGCTAGCGGAGGTAATCGAACTCCCGGGCGTTCTCGCCTACGGGGAAACCTCGGATGAAGCCATCGCAAGGGCTCAGGCGCTCGCTTTGCGAGTGGTTGCAGATCGGCTAGAGCACAGCGAAGGTCCGCCCGACTTCATGAGCATTTCTTTCGCCGCCGCATGAGCCAATGGTCTTCAGCGAAGGCCAAGCGTGTTCTCGCCGCGCTTCTCCGCATCGGCTGGAGTATTAAACGCGAATCCAGCTCTCACAAGATCCTTTCACGTCCAGGCTGGCCTGATGTGGTCTTCGCCTTTCATGATAAAGATGAGATTGGTCCGAAGATGCTGGCTCGCATTGGCAAGCACACCGGTCTCGAAGCAAAAGATTTATAGTTGAGCGGTTGTTCAACGGGCAGCCCAACAAAGCCTTGCAGCTGACGGCGCGACAGCGTGCTTCTCAAGTAACCTTTTTCCCTTCAG
The DNA here is from genome assembly GCA_030854715.1 of Acidobacteriota bacterium. Lineage (GTDB taxonomy): Bacteria > Acidobacteriota > Blastocatellia > Pyrinomonadales > Pyrinomonadaceae > PSRF01. Next base: position 429 of record JALYSR010000110.1, on the reverse strand, counting down.
CTTGAATGGTGATCGCGCGCCGCAGCTGAAGGCCAGCGTTGGGCGTCTTCACTCAAAATTTACAGAATCAATTTAGCGATAGAACAATTGCGGAGACGAATTGATGAGATTACAAGACAAGGTCGCTGTTATTACTGGTGCCAAGACAGGAATCGGATTTGCTACGGCTTCACGTTTTGCAGCCGAAGGCGCAAAAATTATTGTGGCTGACGTCAAAGACGCTCAGCAAGAAGTTAACCGATTAATGACGCGAGGAGCAGAGGCGCACTTTATCCGAGTAGACGTGAGTGATGAATCTCAAGTGGCGGCCTTAATAGAGCAAACCGTTGCAATCTATGGGCGCTTAGACATATTGGTTAATAACGCCGGGGTGGAACTCGCCAAGACGATTGCGGATACGACCGAGGCCGAGTGGGATCGCCTCATGGG
>JALYSR010000041.1 GCA_030854715.1 Acidobacteriota bacterium | reverse complement strand
ATTACCCGCTCTCGTCCAAGACCCTCTTGTCTTAACTGGGAAGCGACCGTCACGCGCATCTTTGGTAGTGCTTCAGCAAATTTTATGAGTCGCTTAAATTTCCTGGCTTCCTGCCGACGCACGTGATTTTCGTGATAGATGTACTGAAGCCGCCTAGCTGCATCTCTTCCCACTGCCTGAACAGCGCCGCCCGGTATGGAGTTGATCCAAACTTCGGTCCAGGCGGGCGGAATTTTTAGTTCGTCGATTCTTTTTAGATCCGCTGCGCTCGGTTTTTTGCCGTCGGCCGTTTTGTACTTGAATCCGCGCCGCGGTGTTCCGAGACGGTTTATTCCGGTCTGCTGAAATAGTTCAAGTTTTGTCATACCGAATTATCGAATCTAGACAATTATCGATGTGATGCGACTCAGGGCAGAGATACATGGACATTTCGAATAGCCGGGAGCGCAGTTGCGGCGGTAAGAAAAACAACACGGGAGCGCGCGCAATTCAACTCGCGCCGATTTCTCCCGAGTTGTAAAAACCAAGTTCCCGTTACGAAACTACTTTCGCTTTTGGTCGCCGCGGTCTCCCTGGCCGGGTTTAACCGTCGTCCTGGCTTCGCGCTTAACGTCCTGAGCTAAAGATCGCCCTTGATCGTCAGACTCCTTAAATTTTCCTTCTTTATCTCGCCGCACATAACGTTTGTCGGAGCCTGTATCGATCAACTCACGCTTGCTGCCGTTTTTCTGTGGCATTTCATTCTCCTTGACCTTGTGTAGGCTTCCTGTACATCTCGCGAACGTACTTGTTTACTAACAGACCACCTTTTACGTGCTAACTGGTAGCGCGCGGAGGGCAGCCGCAATCGCGATGCCAAGATTTTTCTGCAAAAGCTGGCCCATCGTGCCGATAACCTCACTAACAAACGATTTGCATTAATCGACCGTGGGTATCAGGGCGCGGCATTTGCAGAGCATTGCAAAATTCAGGAAAGCGAGGCCGGAAGAAATGCCAAGGGGAGACAAGGGAGCTTACACCGATAAGCAGAAGCGACAGGCAGAACACATCGAAGAAGGCTACGAGAAAAAAGGAGTGTCGACGAAGGAAGCTGAGGCTCGCGCCTGGGCCACGGTGAACAAGGAATCGGGCGGAGGCAAGAAGAGCGGTTCGGGTCGCGGCAAGAAGGGTAATAAGAGTCCTTCGAAGAAAGGTGGCAGGAAGGGCGGCAAGAAATCCGCAAAGAAAACCAGTAAGAAGAGCATACGAACGTCTAGCAAGAAGTAACTTTATACATGGCGAGTGAATCTAAAAAAAGATCCGGCGCATTGGAGGAAAAGTATGGGAAACAATGGTAGCGGCAGTACTGGAGTTGTAGCGGTCCTGGTGATCTTTGTGATCATCGTCGTGGCTGCGCTTTTTGTTTTTGGCGGACGACTCTTCGGAGGCAACAAGAAGGTTGACGTCAATATAAGCACGCCTGCGAAGTAACGACCGCGGCATTATTGGAGCCGGTAGACAAGGAGCGAAGTGGACGGTCTGCCACTCCTTCGCGAGTGGCGTGTGGCAGGACCCGGGTCAGTCGGAGCCGTGCTAATCCGTTTATTGACCGCTTGTGCCGCGTGATTGAAGGCTTAGTCTAAGGTTACAAGGGGAGCACTTAAATCATGAACCAAGCATTTCGCAAATTTTCAATCGCCGCAGCTAACGCACTCGGTTCATCGTGGATGTTCATTGCGAACGTCTTCCTGATTTTGGTCTGGCTATTCGCGGGGCCATTTTTTCATTATTCAGACACGTGGCAGTTGGTCGTTAACACCGCAACCACTGTCTTTACGTACCTGGCAGTCTTCTTAATTCAAAACACGCAAAACCGCGACGCGAAGGCAATTCATCTGAAGCTGGACGAATTAATCAAGGGAGTTGGCGGCGCCCGCACGCAGCTTGTGAACCTGGAGACCCTTTCTGACGAAGAGTTGGAGGGTTTGCAACATGAATTCTCACGCCTGCGACGCGAGCACGCGAAGTTGCAGGAAACCAGTCCCGCGACAGCCGAATAGTGCGGCCTCGCATTCTTGTGGCGCACCGCGATCTCAGGGAGTTGGAATTAGCAGTCGATTAGGAGTTCTTTAAGATTGGTCCATGCAGAATATGAAACAGCTTGCCCGAAAACCCCGGCCAGTCTCACTCGTTCCGCCAGCTAGCGAGGAAACGAAGCTGCGCATAGTTGATAACCGGGAAGAAACCGGGGAAGACAGCCGTGGCTCATTGAGAGACTTTTTTGATGGTTGGTTGAATTCGGTGAGCCCAAGGATTCTTCAATCGCCAAATGGAAAAGTTGAACCCACTCGTTCGTTTCGTGGCCACACGTCTTTCACTGCAACCGACCTGATTCGCGTGGAGCGCGCGACCGTCCGCGAAAGTCGTGCTCACCGCCGCTGGCCGCCAGAAGTGATAGAAACGTTTCTCGCGGCCGAAGTTATTCGACGCCAACTATAGTCTTGATCGCTAGCGTTTACTGCCCGCCTTCTGATTCTCCTCGTCAAGCCAGGTCTTGAGCGGTGCAAAGTAGTCAATGATCGCCGTCGCATCCATTTTGTCTTCGCCGGTCATCGCCTTGAGCGCTTCAGGCCAGGGTTTGCTCAGGCCCATCGAAAGCATCTGCTTCAGCTTTTCGCCCGCTTTCTTGTTGCCGTAGATCGAGCACTGGTACAGCGGACCTGTGAATCCCGCTTCGCGACACAGCGCCCGGTGAAATTGGAACTGGAGAATCGCGGCAAGAAAATATCGCGCGTAAGGGGTGTTAGCGGGCACATGATATTTCGCCCCGGCGTCAAAGTCCTGCTCGGTGCGAGGGGCGGGCGGCGCCAGACCTTGATACTTCGCACGCAAATCCCACCACGCTTTGTTGTAATCGCCTGGACCAACTTCACCCGAAAACACTTTCCAGCGCCATTGATCTACCAGGTAACCAAAGGGCAGGAACGCGACCTTATCGAGCGCGCGTTGTAGCAGGAATCCGATGTCGGCGCTCTGGTCCGGAACCTTGTCGATCAGTCCAATCTGCTTCAAATAGGGAGACGTCACCGATAATGCCATCGTGTCGCCAATGGCTTCGTGAAAACCGTCGTTAGCGCTGTCGCGATAAAGAAATGGTAGGCCTGAATAAGCCATCTGATAGTAGTTGTGGCCCAACTCGTGATGCACGGTCGTGAAGTCTACCTCGTTGATCTGGATGCACATTTTTAGTCGTACATCTTTCTCGTAGTCCACATCCCAGGCACTGGCATGACAAACCACTTCGTGATCCACGGGCTTAGTGAACAGCGAGCGCTCCCAGAAAGTGGGCGGCAGCGGATCGAAGCCAAGGGAAGTGAAGAACGACTCACCGTAATGAACCAACTGTTTGGGGTCGGTGCCCCGATCCTTGAGGATCTTAGTGAGATCGTAGCCGCGATCTCCGGTCGGAGGCGCGAGTAGCGGATAGATGTTCCCCCACTGCTGTGCCCACATGTTGCCGAGCAAGTGCGCCGGGATTGGCCCATCTTCGGGAACGATGTCTTTGCCACACTTTTCAGACAGTTTGTGTCGCGTGTAGGTATAGAGCGAGTCGTAAAGCGGTTTCACCTGTTGCCACAGCCTCTCTGTCTCGGCCGCAAAGGCATCGGCGTCCATGTCATACTTTTCACGCCACATCGCTCCCGTATCTTTGAAGCCCATCTCGCGCGCGCCCTTGTTGCTTAGTTCAACGAAGCGCGCATAGTTCTTACGATATGGCGGTGAAACCTGGTGCCAGCCCAGCCAGATTCGTTTCAACTCCTCGGGGTCGCGACTGTTAGCCATGATCTCTTCCATGTCGCCGAGGCTAAGACACTTTCCTTTGTCGCCGTCAGGGCAATATTTTCCTTTTCCGTAGTCTCCTTCGAGCGAAGCCGCCAGCCTGGTTAGCTCGTCGCGCTCGGCCGGCTCCTTGGGCGCCGGTAAGACAAGCGACAGCTTCAGCAGTTTCATCTTGCGCGCCACGTCGTACGGCAGATTGAGACCGTCAAACCGGCGCGACTGATTCGTCAACTCCGTGGTGGCGGCAATCACCGCATTATTCGCGTCGGCGGAGAGTGCTTCGGTGTCGTCGGTGATGAAGGTGCTCTTCACCCAATCCGCACGGCTGTACTTGACGTTTAGCTCAAACAAACGTTTCTCTGCGTCGGCAATGAACTTCTCTGCCT
>JALYSR010000028.1 GCA_030854715.1 Acidobacteriota bacterium | reverse complement strand
TTTGATTCACGCTATCAACACTGAGCGCAGGGCCCATATCATTACAATAGAAGATCCAATCGAGTTTGTTCATCACAACCAGAACTCATTGATTAATCAGAGAGAAGTGTCGAGCCATACCAGGTCCTTTCACCAGGCGTTGCGCGCAGCACTGCGCGAAGATCCAGACGTGGTTCTGGTTGGCGAGATGCGCGACCTTGAAACTATTTCCCTGGCACTGACTGCGGCGGAAACAGGTCACCTGGTATTAGCTACTCTGCATACCAATAGCGCGACCAAAACAGTCGATCGCATCATCGACGTTTTTCCCGAGGCCCAGCAATCACAAATCCGAGTAATGCTATCGGAAAGTTTGCGAGGGATTGTGGCACAGTCTCTCGTTAGGCGCGCCGACGGCAATGGGCGCGTGGCGGTGGTTGAAGTACTGGTAAACATTCCAGCCGTGGCAAATCTGATTCGCGAAGGCAAGACTTTTCAGATCCACTCATCGATGCAAACCGGACAAGTGCACGGCATGATTACATTTGAATCCGCTATCAATGAACTCGTTCGTAAGGGCCTGGTCTCCAGGCAGGATGGTAACGGATTCCTCGCTCGACGTAGCGCTGGAAGGACCTCCAACAATTTGCAGCGAGCGATCTAACGTCTCTCAAACTTTCCAGGTTAACCAAACCAACTGCAGCGGAGTCTAACTGGCGTCGCTGTCTATTCCGCTTTTCAGCCCTTACAGGCGAGTCCAGCTATTACCGAAAATATTACCGAAAACGATAATTGACCTCCATTTCATGGAAAACTCGTCTGATCAAGACTTTTCATAGGTGAGACCACAGGATCGAAAAGCGTAATCGGAGGTCACCAGTTTTGAAGAGAACACTTCTGTTAGTAGCGGCAGCCATCCTCATCGCACTGCCTATGACGGCATTTGCCGACACTTTCACTTTCCAAGCTCCTCCAACAGCCCCAAATGAAGGTAATGGTGGGTCAAAGCAGTTTGATCTGGACCATCACAAGGCCTACACCTGGAGCATCGACAAGAATCTCGCTGGTCAGACGATTACCAGCGCGACGCTGACATTCAAGAGCATCAGCAATTGGGACACAAATCCGAACATGCTCTTCGTGCACTTGCTCGACGCGGCCAAAAACCCCGGCGTGGCTTCCTTCATTGACGCCAGTGGGGTGCCCGTACCGTCTTCGGAGATCGCGGACAACTTCGCTGGTTCGCTGTTCGGCAGTAATCCGCTGGTCAATCCAGGAACCGCAAGCATTTATTTAGGGGCCCGAAGCTTCTCCACCGTGGCCACGACCTGGACCATCACTTTCACCGCAGCACAGTTGCAGGCACTTAATGCTTATTTCCAAAACGGTAATAATATCGCCTTTGGGTTCGACCCTGACTGTCACTTCTGGAACGACGGTATAGTCTTCACGATTAATACCGAGCACACAGCAGTGCCGGAACCAATGACCCTGACTCTGCTGGGAACCGGGATAGCCGGCATGTATCTCAAGAGACGCCGGCGCAGGCAGGTAACTCCCCAGATCTAATCCGGCAACGACTCTCCAAGCTTCAAACAGACTCGAAACAAAACTGGCGCGAATGGTTAATTCCATTTCGTGCCTTTTCGTTTGTGTTACCCGCATCACAGAATTCAGTCGCCCGCTAACGCGGACACCTGTTGTACAATCCTCACGTTGCCGCCTGATCCAGACCAATAGCAAATGCCTGACATCTTACTTGTTGAAGACAAAGACAGCCTGCGCCGGGTTTTGCGATTGACTCTGGAGAACGCGGGCTACACGGTCACCGAAGCCGCAGACGCTCGTGCGGCTCTCAACGAAATTTCCAGCGCCCCACACAAGCTGGTTCTCACCGATCTGCGCATGCCTAACGGCTCAGGCCTCGACGTCTTGCGAGCCGCGCGCGCAGCCGATGGCGGCATTCCCGTAATTGTAATGACGGCTTTCGGCTCAATCGATGAAGCCGTACAGGCGATGAAGGATGGCGCGCACGACTTTCTTCAGAAACCAGTCGACTCAAATCATCTTCTGCTGTTGGTTGAGCGCGCGCTGGAGCAGGAACGACTACGAACAGAAAACATTCTGCTGCGCGAGGAGTGGTCGCGTCGGTACGGGTTTCCTCGGATCATTGGCGAGTCGGAAGCAATAAAACGCGCAGTTTCAGAAACGCAGCGCGTGGCCCAAACGGAAGCGACGGTCTTGTTACTGGGCGAATCCGGCACCGGCAAAGAACTTTTCGCGCGCGCCGTACACCACTTGTCGAATCGGCGTGATAAACCTTTCGTGGCCATCAACTGCGCGGCGATCCCTGAAACGCTCATTGAAAATGAATTGTTTGGACATGAACGCGGCTCTTTTACCGGGGCGAGCGATCGGCGGCTGGGAAAATTTGAACTAGCTTCCAGCGGCACTGTTTTTCTGGATGAGATTGGTGAACTGCCGCTGGCGGTCCAAGGCAAATTGTTGCGCGTGATTGAGGAGAAAGTAGTCGATCGAATTGGCGGGCGCGCGCCCGTACCTGTAGATGTTCGCGTGGTCGCTGCGACGAACAAGGATTTGAAAGCGGCAGTCGAAAACGGCGAGTTTCGCAGCGATCTGTATTTTCGCCTAGCTGTTTTTCCGCTGGAGATTCCGCCGCTGCGCGAACGTCAAAACGACATCGCGTTGCTGGCTAAACACTTTGCGGCGCAACTCGGTAAAGAACTACGCGGTCGCGAAGCTGTCTTGAGCGAAGAAGCTTCCGCGGCAATGCGAACGCACAGTTGGCCGGGCAATGTTCGTGAGCTCGAAAACGCCATCGAGCGCGCCTGCATTCTTTCGGACACAATGGTGCTGGAGTCGAAAGATCTTGGCTTGCCCACAGCAGCATCTAATAGCTTCGATGCCCTAAAGTCGTTTGACCTGACCGGCAGTCTTTCCGAGGCGGCCCAACGCGCGTTGCGCATTGTTGAGCGTCAAAAGATCCTTGAAACACTGGAAGCGAATGAGGGAAATAAGATTCAAACCGCGGAAGACCTGGGCGTTAGCTACAAAACGCTTCTCACAAAAATAAAGGATTACAGTCTCTGAACCGATGAGCGATTTTTCCAGCGACGGGTCTGACAACGACGAGCCTTCCACAAGAACTGGATCGGAAACTCCTGCCACTCCTATTCCCGGCGAAGTTCACGACGAAGCGAGTTCGATCGCCGGGGAAACCCTGGAGCAGGTCGGCGCGGCTGGTGGCGAGTCTCCACTCGTTGATCGAAAACCGAAAACCGAAAAGAGCACAAGTCGTTCTGCTTTCATGGTGGGCGCCGGCATATTGATAAGCCGTATTGTTGGCTTGATCCGGCAAAGAGTTTTCGCTCACTACTTCGGCCTCTCCGCGGCGGGCGATGCTTTCAGCGCTGCCTTCCGGATTCCCAATTTTCTTCAGAATGTGTTCGGGGAAGGCGCACTATCCGCTTCATTCATTCCAGTCTACGCAAAGCTCCTGGCCCAGGACGCGGAAGAGGATGCAGCCCGCGTTGCCAATGCGGTCCTGGGAATGCTCGCTCTGGTTACTTCTTCCATAGTCCTTATCGGCGTCCTCGCTACCCCTTACATCATTGATGTCATTGCACCGGGTTTCCAGGGCGAAACTCGTGAGTTAACCATTCGCCTGGTGCGAATTCTTTTTCCTGGTGCCGGCCTGTTGGTGCTATCGGCCTGGTGTCTCGGTGTACTCAACAGCCATCATCGGTTCTTCCTCTCCTACACCGCGCCGGTTGCCTGGAATCTGGCCATCATCGGTTCCCTGCTTATGTTTGGCAGCCGGGTAGGCCAATTCCCATTGGCGGAATATGCTGCCTGGGGATCGGTAGTTGGAAGCGCGCTGCAATTTGGAGTGCAGTTACCTACCGTCTTGCGGCTGGTGCGGCGACTTCGTCCTACGCTCGGCGTTGCTAACGAGTATGTAAAGACGGTTATTAGGAATTTCTTCCCAGTGTTCATGAGCCGAGGCGTCGTGCAAATTAGCGCCTTTGTCGATGCCATCCTCGCTAGCTTTCTCCCCACTGGCTCAGTTAATGCCTTGATGTATTCACAGAGCCTTTACACCCTTCCGGTGAGTCTTTTCGGCATGTCGATCTCCGCAGCCGAGTTGCCAGCGATGTCGCGTGAAATCGGGAGCACAGAGCAAGTCGCTGAAGCCTTAAGACATCGGCTCGATGATGGTCTGCGCCGCATCGCTTTTTTCATTGTTCCTTCATCGATGGCCTTCCTTGCGCTGGGTGATGTTATTGCAGCAGTTCTTTATCAGACCGGTAAGTTTAATCATTCCGACGCAATTTTTGTTTGGGGCATTCTTGCGGGATCAACCGTGGGGCTGCTGGCATCAACCCTGGGGCGTCTTTATTCGTCTACTTACTACGCGCTACACGACACACGCACTCCTCTTCGTTACGCCATCATCCGGGTAACACTTACTACAGTTCTGGGCTACTTGTGCGCGTTGCCCCTGCCGCGAGCGCTGGGTATCGATCCAAAGTGGGGAGTCGCCGGACTAACAGCGTCCGCGGGCATTGCCGGTTGGATTGAGTTTGCCTTGCTCAGGCGCACTCTCAACCGCCGCATAGGTCCAACTGGCTTGCAAGCTTCCTTCGTAATCAAACTCTGGATCGCCGCTCTGTTGGCCGCAGATGTCGGTTGGGCCTTGAAGCTGTTACTTCCCAAGCTTCATCCCGTTCCTCTAGCCGCTGTGGTGCTCGGCAGCTATGGAGTGGCTTATTTCGCGGTCACCTTCGTCTTAGAGATAGCAGAAGCGCGCCCTGTAATTGGCAGGACTCTGCGACTTCTTAGACTGGCGAAATGAAACGTCGCAGAGGCCGGCCCAACACCCGGGTGACTAAATAGAGCCTTGTTTTCAACAGCTTACCTTGAAAGCATTTGCCAAAAAGATTTTTCTGGAGTTTCGCCACCATTGATTCTTTAGTTAGTTATCCTGGAAAAACGGACGGGTTGGTGCAGCGGCAAACAGCGGCGAGAGGCAAGGCGGCCTCGGCCGCCTTTTTTATTTGGATCGCGATTCTGGCTTTTCCAGGAAACACCCGCGCAGGCATACCAGGATTGACCACGTAATCCTCCATCCCTATCATCAAAACGTGCAGCCGGTTATCTCAGCAGAACAGATGAGGGAAATCGATCGCCTCACGAGCGAAGCTCATCAAACGCCGTCACTTCTCTTAATGCAGGCTGCCGCCGAGGCTTGTTTGCAGGCAATCGCAAACTATTTCTCCGAAAATCTGGCAGGCAAAAAAGTGCAGATACTATGCGGCCAGGGAAACAATGGCGGCGATGGCGCCGCGCTGGCGCAGGAGCTTTCGCGTTGCGGTGCAATTACCGATGTAATTCTATTCGGACGTGTCGACGCTGCTCGAGACGATGCGCGGGCAAACTTTGAGGCACTTCGCCGCCTAGCTAGTTTGAAAGCCGGCTCAAAAGCTTCCACATCGCCAGTAAGTTTTGTTGAGTGCACCAGCGCATCAGAGTGGAATGAACGGGCAAAGGCCTGCCAAACCTACGATGTGATTGTCGATGCTCTTTTTGGTACCGGACTAAGCCGCCCGCTAGAGGGGGTTTTTCTTCAGGTTGTGCGGCACTTGAAGATCACGAGAAGGGCGAGAGAGAGTTCGTCGGCTGTCCAACCGCTGATCGTTTCAATTGATATTCCTTCAGGGCTCAATGCTGATCTGACAGAAACGATCGGTGAATCAGTTGAGGCCGACCTGACGGTTACTTTTACGGCGCCGAAGCCGGCTAACGTACTCCCGCCCGCTGCATACCTGAATGGCAAACTAATTGTCGCAAACATCGGTTCGCCCACCTCGCTCGTTGACGCCGCCAATTCGGATCTCTTCGTGAGCGAGGAAAACGAAGTACGCGAGTGGTTAATCAGCACCCGTTACACGCCCGACTCATTCAAGAACACACACGGTCACGCCCTGGTGATCGCAGGCTCTCGTGGTTACACCGGCGCCGCTGTTCTCTGCGGCGATGCAGCGATGCGGTCAGGAGCGGGTTTAGTAACTATTGCCACGCCCGCTTCAGCGCAAACATCGGTGGCCGCCGCCGTGATGCCCGAAGTAATGACAACTGCGCTTGCCGAAACTGATCGCGGCGCGGTGAGTGATCAAGCCATCGATCACGTGATGCAGTTGCAGTCTCGGGCGACAGTTATTGCTATTGGACCAGGTCTTTCGGCGGAAGATGAACGCACTCGACGTTTTGTTTACCTGGTCGTAAAACAACGTAAGACTCCGGTAGTGATTGACGCCGATGCTTTGAATTGTCTGGCGACCTATTCGACTAACGGATGGCCCACGGATTTACAAGGCTCCCATGAATCTCCCCTGATACTTACGCCTCATCCCGGCGAGATGCTGCGACTGCTGGGCACAACTGACAAAGCAGCGCTCGATGATCGGGTTGCCGTTGCCCGGGACTTTGCACGCAAACACAAAGTGATTCTCGTTCTCAAGGGTTCTCGCTCGCTAGTGGCGGCGCCGGACGGTCGCGTCTTCATCAACCCGACCGGCAATGCAGGGCTTGGTACCGCCGGCGCTGGAGATACTTTGACCGGCCTGATTGCAGGGTTTATCGCTCAAACTGTTGGCACCTTGAAGGCGAATGCTAACTTAGTCGCGGCCACAATTTCGGCGCTGTATGTCGGCGGCCTGGCCGGCGATCTCGCTGCTCGCGACCTGGGCATGCGGGCCATGGTCGCGTCCGACATCCGTGAACACTTCAGCGAAGCAATGCGTTTACTCGACCCTCAAGGCGAGACGCCGTAGATTTCGTTTAGAGGCAGGCCTTTCCGGCGGTCACCCCATGACAACTACTGCACACCAAATTCCTACCGGCCAATGGCAATCGCGCGATGCGGGTGAAACTTTCGATCTGGGCAAACGCATTGGCGCGCAACTCACCGGCGGCGAAATACTTCTACTCGATGGACCGCTCGGTGCCGGGAAAACCATTTTCGCGAAAGGCATCGCTTCCGCACTTGGGATTGATCCTGAAGAAGTGACGAGTCCTTCGTTCACCCTCGTGAATCCATATCAGGGCCGCTTGCCTCTCTTCCACATCGATCTCTACCGACTTGAGGAAGGCGCAACGGCTGCGCATGCAGTCGATCTTGAGGAGCTGCTGAGTGAAGAGCGCGCGGTGGTTCTCATTGAATGGGCGGAGCGCCTTGGTCAATATCCATTACCCGCTAATGTCTGGCGGATTGCGATCTCGGGAGACGGGCACCAATCGAGAACGATAACGCTGGCTTAGTCTGCCGCCCCAAGTATGCCGCCCAAGTATTGTAACTCTCGGCCACAAAGTGTATAAGGCTGCCGTTCTCGCGATCTCACGGCTCTAAGCGGTTGCACTATGTGGAGTATTGATTCGTTATTGAGTCAATGCTCTGCCCCACAAAACAAACGCTTCATCCTAACCAATGGAGGTAAACAAATGAGTGTTCCACTAATAGCTTTATGGGCATTAGCTGGTTGGTGCGGTAGCGAACCTCGGCGCATACGCATTCCCTGGCGTTGGCCCGTGCCTGATCCTGATCCCGAGCCCTGGTGGCTTGTCTCCAGAGTAATCGGCCTGGCAGCCGGCATCATTGGCGGTTGGGCCTTTACACAGGTTTTTGGGCCCTCCCCCGACCCGTGGAGACAAGCTCTTCCTGCGGTAGCTTCAGCCGCCGGAGCTTATCTAGTTTCAAGCTTCATCACTGATGTCTACGCAAATTTCAGTGGAGCAAAGAATGTGACCAAGGCTTAAGGTGTGGAGTATTGATTCCTACTACTCCGTCCCACAAAACAATCGCTTCATCCTACCAATGGAGGTAAACGAATGAGTGTTCCACTAATAGCTTTATGGGCATTGGCTGGTTGGTGTGGCAGCGAACCTCGGCGCATACGCATTCCCTGGCGTTGGCCCGTACCTGATCCTGATCCCGAGCCCTGGTGGCTTGTCTCCAGAGTAATCGGCCTGGCGGCGGGCATCCTGGGCGGTTGGGCCTTTACACAGGTCTTCGGACCCCGCCCCGAGCCGTGGAACCAAGCTCTTCCTGCGGTAGCCTCAGCCGCCGGAGCGTACCTCGTCTCAAGCTTCATCACTGATGTCTATGCAAATTTCAGTGGAGCGAAGAACGTAACCAGGGGTTAACGCTTTTCATTCAATGAAACAGTAGTCGCCGGGCGATGAGTTTTAATGTGGCTCATTGCCTGGCGTCAGGGCGACGTGACTAAGACTCGCCCAGGCTTGCCACGTCAAGTCATCTTTCACAAAACCGGCAACCATCTTGACTCCTCCGTTGCGAGAGAATATAAGGGCATAGCGGTTTTTGATCTTATTGTCGCGTACGTCCCCTCAGGAGATCGCAAAACTTGGCAACTCACCTCGAAATTCCCGATACAGTCCAAACCGAGGAAATCAAGATCGGTTCGTTTTCACTTCCGGCTCTGGTGACAGCTCTGGAGTCGCAGACTAAGATCCCTGGCCTCGAACAGATTTACGATTGGCTGGAAATGGCTGAGATCTCGGTAGAAGAATTGCAGCCATATATTGGCTTCAAGGAGGGAAACTACTGGCGCCATCGAGTTTGTCGCAATGAATTTGTTGAGATGCTGGTGCTTTGTTGGCGTCCCGGACATCGCACACCCATTCACGATCACAATGGTTCTCACGGCGGCGTAAGAGTTTGTGAGGGCATGTTATGGGAAACAGCCTTTAGTTATGATGCGGTAACGGGTTTGGCATACAAAGCAGCTCGCGAATATTCGCCCAACTCCGTCACCGGTTCCGATGTTCCCGACATCCACCAACTTGGAAACCCGGACGTCAGCGGCCAGGACCTCATCACCATTCACGTCTATGCCCCGCCACTGGGTGTGCTGCACACTTACAAACCGGGCAGCGCGAAAATCGATCTCTACACGCCGGACGACTCCGAAAGCTGATTTCACACTCCCCTGATCGTTCAGCGGTCTTGCACAAAAGTCCCCAGTTTCAGATCACGGCCATTGGTTGCGAACGTAATCGTTCCGCTCCTACCCGTAGTCAGGACTTGGGCGCCGCTCGTCTGCCACCGTTCGACGACGTCCCTGTCTGGATGCCCGAAAACCGAGGTTTGCCCAACAGAGATTACCGCGAAGCTTGGCCGAGTAGCCGCAATGAAGTCCTGCGTAGACGAAGTTTTGCTTCCATGATGGGCCACCTTGACAACGTCGACTTGAAGGTTCTGGCGAAAATTGTCGCTTGCCTGCAGGATCGCATTTTCGGCAGGGGCTTCAATGTCGCCAGTGAGAAGAAACGCGCGCTGGCCAAATTCTAAACGAAGCGCTATTGAATCATTATTGAGTGAAGGTAGATTTGGATTGGCGGAAGGTGGAGGCCACAACACCCGAGCGTTGACGCCGCCAATTCGCAATTCATCGCCGGCACCGATCCTCAAAAGCGGAATTCCCCTCGCAGCCATGGTTTCCGCAAAGCGGAAATACTCAGGATCGTCGCCGGGCGTCCGCGCTATCAGCGCCGCTCGCACTCCGAAATTCCGCGCGACATCATTCAATCCATCGATGTGGTCTGCGTCGGCATGGGTGGCGAGGATGTAATCTACGTGGTCCAGGCCGCGCCACCAGAGATATTCCGATACTACTGCCTCGCCGATACTCCGTGTCTCGCGCTCAAATTCTTCGTCGCCATCTTCGTCAGACAGCCTGTTTTTAAAAGGGCCGGGCCGACCGCCACCATCGATCAGAAGCGTCGTGTTATCCGGCATTGTGACCAGTGCGGCGTCACCCTGGCCTACGTCAAGAAAATCAATCCGGAGTTCTCCATCAGTCCTTGCCGCGCTCAACGGATGAGCCACAACCAGCGCTAGCGCGATCAGTTGTGCATACAAGGCAAAGCGAGTAGTGCGCCAGGGGTCCTTGTCGTTGGTCGCCGATTTCTGAAGAGCCAGGGGTTTCCAGCGCGACAACGAAACGACCAATAGCGCGAGCGGGACGTAGTACAGCGCATACATTGCGCTCGCCAAGCCCGTGTACTCAGGCAAACGAATTGAAGCCAAGCCGACTTTCGCAAACGGATCCACGCTATGGACCATCAACCAATTCAGACCATTAGTCACGCCTATCAATGGCGCGGCCAGTCCGGCACTTAACTGCGCCGCTGCCAGCCCGACGACTGCGATAATCGCGACGCCGGCCATCATCAGACTGATCCCAATGTTCAGCAGAAACGATGCGATGGATAGTCGATGGAAATAAAGAACCAGGAAAGGCAGCAGCGCCAACTGCACGGCGCCGGAAACTACTATCGCGCCTAAGGCATAGCGCAACAAACCCTGAAGATGAAGGTGCTCCAGTCGTGTGGCCAAAGGAGCTTTGAACAGTCGATAGCTGTAGTTTGTTCGTTCGAGCTCGGCCTTCCAGTGCCGTTCGCTCCAGAAGAAACATTCACAAAGACTTCGCAGCCACGGGGCGCACGACGGCGGATATGGCGTTTCTCGCGTCGGCCGCCATGAGCCAACTTCGGACAGTTTTTGCAGCAATGGCCAGGCAAGTATGACGATCGCAAAGACAGAGACAAACGTCAGTTGAAACGACGGATCGAGCAGATCGCTGGGACGCCGCACCAGCAATGCGAGCGCTGACCCTCCAAGGGCGTTGAGTGAGGAAGCGCGCCGCGAAACCAGCGGCGCCAGCAGTACGACCGTAAACATCAGAGCGGCGCGAACTACCGATGGCTCGGCGCCGACCGCAAGTGAGTAGGCCCACAAGACAGCCATGGAGAGCAGGAATTGCGCAGTTCTGTTTTTCGTAAATCGTCTCGCGATTAGGTACACCAGGCCACCGAGAAAAGTAATGTGCAAGCCACTAATTACCAGCACATGAAAAGTCCCGCCTTCACGAAAGCGTTCAGAAGTAGGCCGCGAAAGGTTGTAGCGATTGCCCAGCAAGGCAGCGTCAAGCACCCCTGCTGTATCTTTTGAGAAGCGCGAATCGATCTCTGTTTGAAGCCTGCGACGCCATTCGTAAAGCCATGCGAGCGGCAGGAACATCCGGGTATTCTCCAGTCGTTCGATCAGCAATGGACTCTTGATGAAGCCCGTGGCGTCGTAGCCTTTTCTGTCAAGATATTCTGTGAACGAAGAAACTCCGGGATTGCGGAAGTCGTCGGAACGCTCGAGCATAGTCATGATGCGAACGCGAGCGCCATAGCGAAGATCAAGATGGTCAAATTCCTCTTCAAACGACCTACCTGGAATCGGTGCCAGAAGCATGACTGACCCGGACGCTTTTCTGTCGTTCGCTCTGAACCTGATTTGTTCGACTCGCAAGTTTAGATACAAACGCTCGGGCGCAATTTCCGGATCACGTTCCAACACACCTGTGAGTTCAACCGGCGCGCCGACCGCAATCACTCCTTCATTTAGCAGGCGTTTGAGTTGATTAGCCGGAACTCTGTTCTTTTCAATCACCGCTAATGACGCTCCGGCAAGAAAGGTTGCGATCATCACTAACAGGGTGGCAAGTCTTAACTTTTGTCTCATAAGAGCAAAGGTAGCCCCCAGGGTTGTTAAAGCCGAGAAGCCCATGAGGGCCATAGGCTGCACGATGAAGCCCATACCGCCCAGAATTCCCAATGCGATCGCGCCCGCAAGTTGCGCCAGGGGATGCGCGGCAAACGGGTGTGCTTTGGAAGCAGCGAAAGACTGCGCTTTCCGGGAATCACGCATTTTTCTAATGACATGCGGCCGAGGGTGCTGGCCGGTTCAAATTAAAGGTCTACGGTAGACAAGCGGGCAACCGTTTCCACGTGATGAGTCTGCGGGAACATATCAAATGCCACGATAGAGTCAAGAGAATATCCGGCATTGATGAGTTTCTTAAGGTCGCGGGCGAGCGTCGCGGGATCGCAAGAGACGTATGAGATTCGGGTTGGGCGCAACGCGAGCATACCCGCAATGTCTTTGTTCTCGGCGCCCGTTCTCGGTGGATCGAGCAAGAGAAACTCAACCTGGCCAAACGAACGGGAGTGCTGTTTCAACCAATCGCCTACGCGCGCGGTCACGACTTGTGCGTTTGAAAGATTTGCGAACTCCAGATTGCGGCGCGCAAACTTCGTTGCCCGTTCATTTGCTTCGACTCCGACTACTCGCGCGAACCGTCGCGCCAGCGGAAGCGTAAATAACCCTACCCCGCAGTAGAGATCAATCGCAGTCCCGCTTACGCCAACTTCTTTAACAACTAAGGGGATATCGCACAGCGCCTCAGCAATCAACGGCTTGAGCAACTGATGATTGATTTGAAAGAAACCTTCCGCGCTGAAACAGTAAGTTTCACCACCGATAACGCGACTAACTTCCTTTCCGGGAAACCGCGCCCTGTTCGGCGGGTGTGAAACAGTTGAAACGCCATCGTCACCTGCAACCGCCTCTATAGCCTTCAGGGGTGGGTCACTCTCCGCACTGATTTCATTTCGCACCTGCTCCAATCTCTGCTGCAACTCAGGCACGAGCACCGCACAATACTCAACGTCACACACTTCATTCGAGCCACGCACGAAATATCCTAACCGGCTGCGCAACGCATCCACCTGCCACATCGCGCGAGCGCGATAGCGCCATTCGTTTGGCGACGGGATTATTGGAATTTCGCGAGGTTCGATCTTCGCAATGCGATGCAAACAGTCGCGAATGATATCAACCTTGGCGTTTAGTTGGGCTTCGTAAGTAAGCTGCTGAAAATCGCAGCCGCCGCAAAGGCCGAAGTAGGGGCAAGGCGGTTCGACCCGAACTGTAGACGGATTCACAATCTCTACAATCGAAGCAAACCCTAACTTGCCTTGAACTCGATCGACGCGTACACGTACAACGTCGCCAGGCGCAGCAAGTGAAACGAACAGCGTCAAGCCTTCTGCATGGGCCAGCCCCACACCGCCGGGCAGTAGCCTCTCAATCTCGACTTCAAGAGTCTTATCTTGCTCGTCAGCTAATTCCATACGCTGGCAGAAATTTCAGCCGCGGATCGACGCGGATTAACGCGGATCCGGATAGGAAGAAATTGAGGTCGATGTTCTTATAACTTAACCGGTCTTCTGTCTTATCCGCGCTTATCCGCGTACATCCGCGGCCAAAGTTTTCTGTTCAAGGCTAGAGATAAAACAAACTGAGACGCGGTATACCAAATTGCTCACGCAGCCGCTTGAGCAAAAGGTTGTCGAAAGTCAGTTGATAAACCGCAGGCTCCATCTGTTTGCGGTAAGGCTTCAACTGTTCTTTCACTTCACGTTCGATCGATGCAACTTGTTCAGATTCAGCGACCGAACGAACGGCGTCGCTCAACATTCTTTCCAAGCCCGAAAGCGATTGCTCTAGTTTCTGGGCGTCGAGTGAAGTGGTTCCAGCGAAGTCCTGCTCCAATTCTTCAAGCAGCGCCACCGCGCGCTCGAGGGCCTCGTAAAGCTCATCCTGCTCTTTCAACTTTCGCGCATTCAGAGCAGCCAACAAACCCAAGCGGCCATGTTTCAAGTGCTCCAGAATGGCACCGCGAGAAAATGGCAGCGCATCGCTCTTTTGACGAGCACCGTTTTGTTCCGATGCGTCCGCAGCGCCCACGCGCGACTCATGCCACTCGGCGTATTGCGCTTCCACCTCTTCCTGGCAATAGAGAAGTGACTTCACCGATCGTTTGCGCGGTTTTGATTCCCAGGAATCGAAAGCCCTTTCAATCCCGCGCAAGGCCACGTGCAGCGGAACGTCCATCTCTTTCCACGTTTCAATCAGGGCCCAGTCCAGCGGACTGACAAGCAGATGCTTTCCGCGCCGGCGGACAAACGCGTCTTCGATCTCGGTGAAATAATTGAAATAATTCAATTAGGAATGTCCGATGTCCAAAGTCCAAGGTCCAAGGTCAAGAGCCACGTCAAATCTCGGGCTTTGGACTGTGGACTTTGGACTTTGGACAGCTCGTGCGTTCGTAAACCAGCCGCAGACCTTCAAGCGTCAGCGTGTCATCAACCAGTTCAATGAATTCGGAGCCGGTGGCGATTAGCGACGCGAGGCCGCCGGTTGCGATCACTTTTGCCGCCCTTGGAGAGTTGCCTATCTCATCAACCATCTTTCGCAGCACGCCGTCTACCAGTCCCACGAAGCCATGATAGAGACCCGATTGCATCGCCGTAATTGTTGACGACCCAATAACTTTTTGGGGCCGCCGGATGTCCACTCGTGGCAACTTCGCGGTGCGCTCGAACAGCGCATCCGATGAAATCATGATGCCCGGCGTGATTGCGCCACCCACGTATTCGCCCCGACCGTTGATCGCGTTGAAGGTGGTGGCCGTTCCGAAATCAACAACGATGCAAGGAGCGCCATATTTATGAATTGCTGCGACCGCATCCACAATTCTGTCCGCGCCTACATCCGATGCCGGTTCATAAAGAATCTTGAGTCCGGTATCAATCGTGTGGTCCACAAAGAGTGGCGTCAAATGAAAATATGTTTCGGCCATTGTCTTCAGGGTGTAGTTGAGCGGCGGCACGACGGAAGCGATGGCAATCGCGTCGATGGTTTTGAAATCGAGGCCGGCAAGCTCAAACAAATTTCGAGCGTGGACGCCATACTCATCAACTGTGCGAGAGCGCGCGGTCGTCAGGCGCCAGTGCGCGACCAGTTCGGTTCCGTTGAAAACACCCAGCGAGGTGTTTGTGTTTCCGGCGTCAATCACTAAAAGCATAAACAGGTTCCTCGAGCCACGGGGCTGCTCCAACATCTTCACCTTGTAACACTTGCTCGATCAGATCGCTTGCAACCATAGCTCCCCTTTCCTGCCGCAGCAGCTTGCCCACTTCGTTCGCCTTAACTGAATAATCTCTTTTAACCAATAACATGTCGAGTTCGGTCGCCACTCGCGCCGCGCGGTATTTCGAGGGCGGCAAGGTGCGGCTGCCACCGAGCCGTGCAGCATGCGCGGCATTGTCGGGTTGATCAAAAGCGAAGGGTACGATCAATGTAGGAATTCCCGCACGCAACCCTTGTGACGTGGTGCCCACTCCGCCGTGATGCACCATTGCGCAAGCGCGCGCGAGCAGAGCTTCAAACGAGGCGTAATCAACGGCAATGATCTCGTGAGGCAAAGACTCCTTAGGCCTATTCCGATCGTCGCCAATCAGGAGTACTGCGCGACGTCCAAGGATTCCCGCGGCTGCTATGCTTTCACGGTAGAAGTCCCGCGCCACCCACACGGCCGAAGTGCCGAGTGTGAAAACAATCGGCGGCGGACCATCATCGAGAAATCTCGCCAGTTCCGGCGGCGTCTCCAATTCGTTTTGGCCATCATAGAAAGCAAACCCGGTAACACGCGCCTGCAGCGGCCAATCGGGTTGCGGCTGCGCGAACAACTTCGAAAAGAGCGCAAGCACCAGCGAAGGCGAATTTGCTGCTTCGAATATGGGGCTGCCTCGGTCAGGCAGACCAAGCTCTTTGCGAAACCGTTCGTAGTGTTCATTCCTGTAGAATTTTTTGAACTGGTTGAAGACGGCCGTCATAAAACGGGGCCCAAAGATTTGCATGTGTCGCATCCATTGCCAGAACGGCGGCGTAGGCGGGTCGTAGGCAGATAAAAACGATACCGGCGCCAGGACACTAGAAACCCAACGGATGCCCGTCTTCTGTGCGACCAGCGGGCCTGCAAAAGAAATCGGATGAGTGAACAGCAGGTCTGCGCGCTCGACAGCCTTCAGCAGATCTTCATAGCCTTCGCGTACGAAAGGAAATAGCATCTCGTTTAAGAGAAACCCAGCGCCTGACCTTGGGCTCATGACGTTTTCCATCATCAACTGATCCTGTTCCTGCGGTGGGGGAATGTGGGGACTCATGGGAGCAAACTCAAGACCCGCGGCGCCGATCTTCTCGCGATACAAATCGCTGGTCGCAATCACGGCTTGATGACCGCGCGCACGCAACTCCATCGCAATGGCCATGTACGGATGAATGTCGCCATAGGAACCGACGGTGGCAATAACAATACGTTTGCTGGAGTTCATATAGCTATTTACGTGATGCTTTCCCGGCGCTTACGCTCGAGGTTATGCTTTCAATTTCCGGAGGCTTCCGATGATCGTAAGCTGGCCACATCACCAGCGCGTACAATCCTGATTTCGCCTCCATCCGTTTCTACACGTAAAGCTCCATCGCGTTCAAGGCCGCGTGTCACTCCTGTAAAGGTTTCATTGCTACCTGTCACCTGAACCTGCTTTCCCTGTTCGTATGAGGAGTGGGCGGACCACCTGGTAACAATCTCCTCAGGTCCGGTGGGCTGTTGCAGCACCTGATAGTGCCCAGCTAAGGCGCTAATCAACGCGTCGAGTAGCGCTTTGAAATTTGGCGTCTCACCGCTCACAGCTTCTATTGACGTGGCCACTCGATCGAGTTCACTCGGAAAGGCCTTGGTAGTGAGATTGATGCCGATACCGATGATGACTGCACGGCCCATCGGCGTTTCAACCGTTTCCGCCAGTATGCCGCAGAGCTTTCTACCGTTTGCCAGAATGTCATTCGGCCATTTGATGTCAGTAACGAGCCCGCAGGAATCAAGCAACGCGTCGTGCACTGCAACACCCGCCATCAATGTAAGTAACGGCCAGACGCTTTGGTCCATCCGCGGCCGCAGAATGATACTGAAATACAGACCGGCGTCTTTGGGGGAAAGCCAGTTGCGTTCGAGCCGGCCACGTCCTGCTGTTTGTTCGCTAGCCACAATGCACAAGCCTTCCGGGGCGCCTTCGATGGCCCGCTTCGCCGCTTCAAGATTTGTTGAAGGGACTGACTCGAGGCGCAGAATCTGTGTTGCTAACTCAGGCATTGTTTTCCGATCTGTGGAATCTGCGTAATCTGCGGATAGTTCTCTTGGATCTCCTGGCGGTTAGATTCCTGAATGCTGCGCTAACTCCAGCGCTTCGCGCGCCAGGTCGAGTACGAGTTGATCGAAATTGCGAAAGCGCTCGTCGTGCGTCTGGCCCTGAACGTAACGAAAATAGATCTGCTGAATCACGATGGCCACTTTAAAACGGGCGAAAGTTTCATAAAAGACAATGCGAGAAAGATCTCGGCCCGTCGCTTTCTCGTAACGCTCCATAATCTCCTCGCGGGTCATCCAACCCGGCCCATTCGTAACCGGACGTAACGAACTGTTTTTGTTTTCGGCGTTCCCCTTCGCGTTCCCCCCTCCATTCATCGTCCAGTAAGTGAGTAGGAGACCGACATCAATTAGTGGATCACCAACAGTGCACATTTCCCAGTCGAGCACCGCCACCACACGAGATGGTTCGTGCTGGTCGAGCATCAGGTTGTCGAGTTTGAAATCATTGTGAACGATGGTGGCGTTGAGATCGGCGTCGGGTGGGATTCGCTCGTTAAGCCAATCGATCACCTGGTCCATCTCAAGATTCTCTCCGGTCTTCGATCGCTGCCATCGATCAGCCCAGCCGCGGACTTGCCGGCTGACAAAACCCTGCGGCTTGCCAATGTTCGCGATACCCGATGAATAGATGTCCACAGCGTGAAGCGACACGAGAGTGTCAACGACCGCCTCGCTCAGTCGCCGGCGTGACTCCAGGTTCTCACCGATCTGGCTGGGTACCTTAAAACGCACGATGAAACCGCGTCGTCGCTCCATCAGATAAAACGGAACACCGATGATCGAAGGGTCTTGGCACAGCAGAATCGGTTTAGGCGCCAGAGGAAAACGCGGGTTGACGACGGAAAGCAGCTTGTACTCGCGCGGCATGTCATGGGCGGTCGGCGCTACCGGGCCCACGGGAGGTCGGCGCAGGACAAACTCCAGCGAACCATAACGAATCAGGTAAGTCAGGTTCGAATGGCCACCGGGGAATTGTTCGATTTCGACTGTCGCTGTTGGATCAAAGTCCGAAGCTTGTGCGGACAGCTGTTGGCGCAGGTAACTATCCAGAGCCGCCAAGTCTAACTGCTCGCCGGCTCTTACTGC
>JALYSR010000026.1 GCA_030854715.1 Acidobacteriota bacterium | reverse complement strand
CTTCCCAACGGCGAGAAATCTTATCACAAGATTGCAATCTTGAAACCATTGACAAATAGTAGCAGGCAGCCTCAATATTTCCGCTATGCCGACCCCAAAATTTATGCTGCGGGGGTTTAGACGACCCCGCGAGGTGGCATCGCTGGCACTCGGTAAGCTTGAGCAACAGGTCCTCGACGAGGCCTGGAAGCGAAGCGAACTGACTGTGCGCGATGTGTATCTTGCCTTCGGGGAGAGCGTTGCTTATACCACCCTGATGACAACTTTGGACCGGCTGTTTAAGAAGAAGCTGCTTACCCGCCGCAAAGACGGTCGCGCGTTTCTGTACCTGCCTGCCGTTACTCGTGAAGAGTTTGACCAGGGAATCAGGGAAGACGTGGTCGAGGGACTACTTGGTCACGGGGCAGATGGCGTGCAACCGGTGCTTGCCTGCATCGTTGACACTGTTAGCGAAAGAGATCGCGAGTTGCTCGATGAACTGGACCGATTGATCAGGGAGAAGCGAAGAGAGTTAAAGCAAAGGTGCTGAAAGATGTTCGAACTGCTGGGACTTTCATTACTGCTGGCCGCGTTGCTGACTTTCAATAGTTTAGCATCGCTCATCGTGGCCGCGCTATGGCGCGTAGCGGGCCGGTTTACTAATGATTGGACTGCCGTCTCGCGAGCCAGATTGCTTTTTTCCCTCCGAACACTTCCGGCCATCTTTGCCCTACTGGCAGTCGCGCTGTTACTGGTTCCCTCATATCTGACTTTTGAGCCGCGGCACACAACTGAATCCGTTAGTTTCAAACTCGGGCTGCTGGCATTGCTGTCCGCCATCGGCATAGCTCTATCAATCTATCGAGGCCTTGCTACTAGACGAGCTACTGCGAAACTTACTTCCGACTGGCTCCGGCGCGGCAGGCGTATTGGGATTAAGGGGATCGGCATCGAGGCCTGGCGGATCGAGCACGCCTTCCCACTGATTGCGATCGTCGGTTTTTTTCGCCCCCGACTTTTTATTGCAAACCAGGTTTTGGAAATTCTCACTCCCGAAGAAATTTCCGCTGCCGTGGCGCACGAGAACGGCCATCTGGCTGCACGCGACAATCTCAAGCGCGGGCTGCTGCAAGCGTACCGCGATGCCTTATTGATTATTCCCAGTGGCCGGTTGCTCGATAAGGCGTGGTCGGAAGCATCTGAAGAGGCGGCCGATGAGAATGCTGCACGCCAGGGTAACAACGTGGCGCTGGATCTCGCCTCAACGCTGGTCAAGATTGCTCGCAGCATTCCTGAAGGCGGCCGGCCCACGATGCCCGCGGGAGTTTTCCTGCTCGGTGAGGACGAAAGCAGGGGCGTTAAGTCGCGCGTGAGCAGGCTTATAACCCTTGCAGCAACAGAGTATCGACCGGCCTCAGATCGCGACCTTGTCGCCCGGCTCTGCGTTTGGGGACCTGCAAGCATACTTCTGATAACCCTGGTGATTGCGGCGAGCAGCCCTTTCCTCCTCTCTAAAATTCATACCTTCATCGAAGACGCTGTCTTTACGTTGAGATAAGCACGCGGAAGCCCGATCGTGAGGGAGGGCTTTTTCGATCCTCAATGGAGAGCTCTGCCTGACGATGACGCTTCTGTCGAACTCACGCCCCACCCCATATCCTTCAACTGAACTGGATGGACTTTTACCGAGCTACGACGGCTGGTAGTAGTTTCACGTAGAAGCTAAAGTCGCGCACATTCCGAACGACCTCAGCATGACGTTTTGTGGAGGTGTTGTTCCCCCCGGCTCAAAGAAAGGAACATAAATGAAAATGAGGAAGCAGTATACGGTGCCGGCGATCGTTGCGATGTTGCTGATGTTGGTCTTCTGCATGACGACATCGGCCCGACAAACCTCGCAAAACAGCATCAGTGGGATGGTGAAGGACCAGAATGGCGATGCTATCAGCGGCGCCCAGGTGACGCTGCTCCATCCGCAACAGGCCGTCCTTGGAACTACGACCACTGACTCAAGCGGCCGATTCAAGTTTGACGGTGTTCCGCGAGGCTCGTATGAGATCAGAATTACTCAGGCGGGGTTTGCGCTTCATCGAGTATCACTTCTTCTGAGCGCGGGCGACGCCGAGATTTACGCCACTCTCGCGGTAGCGCCGATCGCAGATCAAACGACTGTGACCGCTGATACAGGCCAGGCAGAGGAAAAGGATCGCGTGCCCCAGGCTTTGAATATTATTTCCGAGAGCGCTATTCAACAGCGTACTACGGCAGTCCTTGCCCAGGTGGCGGATGAAGAGGTTGGCTTGGCCTTGCAGCGCACCAGCCCAACAATCGCGGGTATTTTCGTGCGCGGTTTGGTGGGAAACAAAGTGTCTGTCTACATCGATGGCGTGCGCTACACGACTTCGGCGATGCGCGGCGGCATTAATACATTCCTGGATCTCAACGACGCGAGCAACTTCAGCACGGTTGAGGTTTTGCGTGGGCCAAACGGCGCGCAGTATGGCTCTGATTCAATCGGCGGCGTAGTACAACTCGTATCGCATACATCGCCACTTGGTTACGCCACTCCCGAAACGCATGGAGAGGTCAGCACCTCCTTCACCAGCGCTGATCTGTCGTATGGCGGCAACTCACTGCTTACCTATGGCACGCGTCGCTTCGGTCTCTTGCTAAATGCGTCCGGCCGCCGCGTCAACACGCTGCGCCCAGGCCATGGTCTGGATCCGCACGCGGCAGTTGCGCGCTTCCTTGGTTTGCCTTCGAACATTCTGGGAACGCGTCTCACCGATACTGCCTTCACGCAGTATGGCGGCGTGGCGCACATGAGTTACGCCCCCGACACCAGGCAACAGTTCACGCTCCATTATCAAAGGGGACAGCAGGACGGCGGCAAACGCTATGACCAAACGCTTGGCGGCGACGGTAACCGGATTGCTAACCTGCGAAACCTGATGAATGACTTTTTCTACGCGCGCTACTTGCGACAGGCAGCCGGTCCCTTTGACAATGCGTCGCTGACATTCTCTTTCAACTCACAACGTGAAGAGCGTGTGAATCAAGGAGGGCAGGGAAATCCCAATGGTGGTATTACACATCAGTACGAGCGAACGAGAGTCTTCGGCATCAATGGTTTTGTGGACAAGCAACTGACGTCTAACAACACACTCCTCATCGGCGGTGACTACTACCATGAAGGCGAACGCTCGCCGGCCTACGTTTCCAATCCGGTATCGGGAGTGGTCACGCTCTCGCGTCCGCGAGTGCCTAACGGCGCACGGTATCAGTTGGGCGGAGTCTATGTTCAGGACACTTATGACGCGATCCCGAGCAAACTGCGGCTGAGCGGGGCCTTGCGATACAACGTGGCGTCGTATCGCGCGCGCGCCGTTGATAGTCCGCTCGTCGGCGGAGCCCCGCTCTGGCCGGATGACGATTTGCGAGTCAGCGATTTTTCAGGACGTGCTGGTTTGGTAGTGACGCCGGTGAAGGCCGTCAGCCTGGCTTTCAATTACAGTCGAGGTTTTCGCACGCCAAACATCACCGACCTGGGCACGCTCGGCTTAACGGGCGATGGTTTCGAAGCCGACTTTTTCAGCGCGTCGGCTTTGGGCGGCACAGTCGGCACAACGGCTGGTACGGACGCAGTTTCCACCGGAAAATCCGTGCAGAAGCAGGGATCAGAAATCAGCCACAACTTTGACGCCGGCGTGCGCTTTCGTCATAACCGTTTCGATGGCGACTTCACCTGGTTCCTGATCGACATCAACAAGGCCATTGTGAAGCAAGCGCTGATCCTGCCGCCGGGTGCTGTCGGCAAGATGCTCGGAGATCAGACGATCACTAGTCAAAATGCAAACGGCGCGGTGTTTGTTCCATTGTCGACAGCGCCGGTTCTAATCCGCACCAATTTCACCGACGCCAGAATCTGGGGAGTTGAGCACACACTGAATATTCCTTTCAATCGCGACTGGACCTTCGCCGAAAATTTCACTTACGTCCGCGCGAAGGACAAGGCCAACGGCTTGCCACCAAACATCGAAGGTGGCACGCCACCGGCGACGGGCTTTCTGCGCCTCCGTTACCAGCCCTCGGGCAAACGCTATTGGATCGAGGGCTACTCGACCCTCGCCGGACGGCAGAGTCGCCTCTCGTCGCTCGACCTTGGCGATCGGCGCACCGGCGCAACGCGTTCGCGTGGGAATATTCAAGACTTCTTCCGTCGCGGCGCCTGCGTGCGTGGACTTGTTAACCCTGGACCGGATGGCCGCTGCGGAACGGGTGACGAGACGATTCTGATTCCGACTGGCGAGACGCTTTCGCAGGTGCAGAATCGCGTTCTTGGCAGCGCCACCTCGGCGCCGCTCTTCGATCACATTCCGGGCTATGCTTTATTCAACGTCCGCGGTGGGTATCGATTCGAGAAGTCAGATATATCTTTTGACTTTGAAAATATTACCGACCAAAACTATCGCGGTTTGGCCTGGGGTATTGAAGGGCCGGGAAGAAGCATCACCGGGCGCTACCGTTTCCGCTTCTAACAGTAGGACAGGCATTCCTGCCTGTCATTTCTGAATGACTTTCAAAGTTGACGGGCAATCGGCTGGTTCTCGCTGGTTCCGTTAAAGCACATTCTGCCCTTCCCGGATTGAGGATGGAAAAACTGCGGGTATTTGATCAAACGGGCGGTCCAGTTGGAACTGCTTCTTTCTGCCAACGATGTAAAGCCGCATGGCCAGCCCTAGAATTCCCAGCGCAATAACGATCCAAATTACGGCCCAGGCGAACGCAGGAATGCCGGTGGCATTTGCCATGTTCACTGCGTCTGTCGGCACTGATGGAGCAAACGGCGAAGAGAGGAAGAAGACAGTTTTCAGATCGAGTAGAGCATTCAGGATACATTGGACCGCGAGAAAGCTAACGAAGAATGTTGCCAGTCGCGCGCCGGCATACTTGGCTATGAGAACCAAACCTACGACGAGTGATGATCCCGCCAGTAAAGTGAAGGGAATCCCTGACCATGCGACCCCGTAGAGTATGGGTTTAAAGACTCCATAGATCAACGTCAACGCGAAAATCAACACCGCCGATCCAATCAAGACCGCCCGAGCCGCAACCGCTTTTCGAATCAACACCAGCAACAAAGCTCCATATGCCATCGAGGCGAGATAACCCGCACTGGCCACAAACATCTGGGAGATGGTGCCCCCTTGAGTGGTGTAGGTTTCGCCACTGGCGTTCGTCGCAATGCTTAAACTCTCAACGGAGTTGCCCGTCAACAGCGCCGCGAGGGCGTGTCCGCCCTCGTGTATGAAGGTCACAAAAATGCGGAACGGATAAGTTAGAAGTTCGGCAAATGGAATGAACCAGAGCACAATCGAAATTGCTGCCGCGAAGAGTAATACTTTCGCCTGGGGACGCGCATCTTGTGAAATTCCTAGTCTCATAATTCCATTCTCCGTCTGCAGCCTAATCGCCCGCAGCTAGATAAACGTCGAAGAATTTAATGATGTTCCGTGTTTTATCAGAACCGGGAGCCGTAGCGACCGGGTGTTGAAGTATGTCCAAAGACCGGTCACTACGTTTCTCGGTTCTGATGTAGGTAGTCGCCTGATTTTCCGCCCGTCTTGCTTTCCAAACGAACCTCAGAAATCGTGATGGATTTATCGAGCGCTTTGCACATGTCGTAAATGGTCAGTGCTGCAACTGAAACCGCAGTGAGCGCT
Source organism: Acidobacteriota bacterium (assembly GCA_030854715.1). GTDB lineage: Bacteria > Acidobacteriota > Blastocatellia > Pyrinomonadales > Pyrinomonadaceae > PSRF01. The sequence continues at coordinate 3,622 of JALYSR010000026.1, read as the reverse complement.
TCCATCTCAACTCCCGTTTGAGCATTAGTTGAAACCTCGGATTCGAGGTAAATACCATAATCCTCAATTCGCGCCTGGACGTCGACATGGGTCAAGGGCAGAGGATGGCAAAGTGGAATCAGTTCCGCGGTTCGCTTGGCAGCCATGATGCCGGCAAGGCGCGCTGCTTCCAGCGGATCGCCCTTGGGAGTCCGACGCTCCGCAACCGCGGTCACAGTATCCTTCGACATTAAGACGCGTCCTGAGGCAACAGCATGCCGCGTTGTGGCCAACTTTGAACTTGTGTCGACCATTCTTATGCGACCTTCATCGTCGAGGTGGGAAAGTTTAGTCATTGGTGGTTACTAATTGGGCGCAATTGAAGTCATATGTGTGCCGGGTCACATTGCGCTATTGCCTTTTTCTCAGCATAGCAGAATAATCCTACTATGAGTGCAGCTACAAAATCCGATCGCAGGGCGGCGCAGCAAAAAGTAGCCTGCTTAGGGCAGGACGATCTATAACTTCGGAAGTGTCTCAATGTCAGCCTCAGTAACAAACCCACATCCGCCACCCGGTTATAGTGGTATTGAGGAACATTCTGCCCCGCTGCATTCTTTCCTGGAATACTCGACGTCGTTCATCTTTCCTTTTTTGTTCGGCCTGAATCTCTATTGGGCAGGCGCTCGTCTCTACGAACTCGAATTGCTGTGGTTGGTAGCGCTCGCGATTCCTCTCGGCGTGTTGGGGGGCGATTTCGTGTCCGGAATTGTGCACTGGGCCGCAGACACCTATTGCTCGGAGGACACTCCCATCGTTGGCCCAAGTCTTGTCAAACCTTTTCGCATGCATCACATTTACCCGCGAGACATCTGTACACATAATTTCGTGGCAACCGTAGGAAACGTCTGCATTCTTGCCTTTCCCCTGCTTTCGCTGTCACTAATTTTACTCTGGATCAGCCAGCACGGGTTGCTTGCCTTTGCTGTACTTGTCATCGCATTGATGGCAGCGGCAACTGTTGCCACTAACCAGTTCCACAAGTGGGCCCATCAGGAGTCGCCACCCGCTTTCGCGCGTTGGCTGCAACGCAACCGGATAGTTTTGGAGCCATCGCATCACAAGCTCCATCACACCCCGCCTTTTGAGATGCACTACTGCATCACCACAGGCTGGCTCAACCCACTCTTGAACAAGATCAAATTCTTTCGCCGGCTGGAGGCCACGCTGCGGTTTGTGGGAATTCAAACTGCCAAGACTAAGGACAGAATGAAACGGGCCGTATCAGACGCTAATTAGTTTCTCTCGCCGCGCACCAGCACGTACTCCAACAAGCCTTTTGTAAACGCTTTGTAAACTGCGATATCAAGGAGGAAGCTAAGCCGTGCCAGGGCGAAACCTCGAATCCTGGTTATTGCCTGGATAGTTTCTGGCCGCCTCTGCTCAAAGTAATAGCCCGGAATCACCGCCGCTCCCAGCTCCTGAAACTCTACCTTTTCAAAACCGGCGAGCTCCATTTTTTCGCGATAGACTTCCGCTGTGTAAACGTTCGCGCGCGGAACCTGCCATAGCTTGCGCGCCGCTTCGGCAACCAGCTTTTCGAATGGATTGCCAGGGTGCCTTTTAACAACGAAGTCAGCCATGCCGATTACGCCACCTGGTCGTAACACTCGCCGCGCTTCATGCAGGAACTCTTCGCGTGTGTCGAAGTGTTCGGGACCCTCTATGCTCAGGATGTGCGTGAAGCTCTGGTCGGGGAAGGGAAGTTCAATGGCCGTCCCGTGATGAAAATGCACTCGGTCTTCAACGTGTGCCTCGAGTGCTCGACGGCGTCCGTGTCCAATGTGTTTCCAGGTTACATCGAGGCCATCAATAGAAAGCGGTGAGAAGTTTCGCATCAAATAAATGTCCTGCGTGCCCATCCCCGGTGCAACGTCCAACAGCCTGCTCGTTTCATTTAGTCCCAGCAGGTTACCCATGCGATGCACCAGGTTCTCGGCGGCCTTGACGTAGTCGACATTGCCATTTTCCCAGAGTCCGAAATTCAGGTAGCCGTTGTGATGGTCCGCGTAGTTTTCCGTGCCGCCCGAATAAAGGTTTTCCACCTTTCGCTCGTGTGCGCTCGCACTCCAAAGTTTGCGATCAACTTCACTCATTGTGGCAGATAAACGATTCGTACAGGTGTTTCCGCTTCGACTTCACGCGCGCCTGAAGGCACGATTATGAGCGCTGTTGCCCTCGCAAACGCAACGAAATCCGACGAGCCGCCCCATTTCAATGGCGTGGCAACGAGTTGGCCATCTTTGTTGGTGCTCACTTGCGCGGGAAGGTAACTCTCGCGGTCTCCGCTGCCTTTTACAGCTTTTCCCAGCACAGCCGATTCTTTCTGCAGCTCTGTTTGTTTCGCTCCTTGCATCTTAAGGATTGCAGTGCGCGCGAAAAGATTAAGTGTTACTGACACGGAAACCGGGTTTCCCGGCAAACCAAAGAAAAGTGTACCGTTTGGCAGACGGGCAAAGACAGTGGGCTTGCCTGGACGCAGCGCCACACGTTCGAAGAAAACTTGCGCATGCAGTTCCTGGAGAGCCGCCTTCGTAAAATCGTAAACACCGACTGAGACGCCGCCCGAAGTAATAACAATGTCGCAACGTTCGGCTGCTTCGGAAATCTGTCGTTTCAGTAAAGAGGTGTCATCGCCGGCCAGCGGAAGACGCTCGACAATTGCCCCCGCGATTTCGGCGTAAGCGCCAATTGAATAATTGTTGGAATCGCGTATTTGATCCCGGCCGGGTTGCCGGTTGAGATCAACCAATTCACTGCCAGTGGCAAGTACCGCAATGCGTGGACGCCTTCCCACCTTGACCTCCGCATATCCGAAAGACGCAAGCACAGCCATCATTCCGGCATTGATCTGTTCACCAGCGGTCAAGACCGTTTCACCCGCCTTGATTTCATTACCGCGCCTGACAATATTTCGCCCCAGCGAAACTGGTTCGAGAATCTCAACCACCCTGCCAAGATCGTCACCATCGAGCCCATCAAGTTCTCGCGTCAGTTCCACCTGCTGCACGCTGTCAGCGCCGGCGGGAACGGGAGCGCCGGTCATGATTCGCACAGCCTGACCAGCCTGCATCTCCTGGTGCCATCCGCGCCCGGCAGCCGATTCGCCAGCGAGTTTTAGTTGAGCAGGAGTTGTCTCGACGTCGCTGGCGCGCACTGCATAGCCATCCATCTGCGAGCGATCGAATGGCGGCAAGTCGGAATCAGCAACGATGTCTTCGGCGAGAAACCGCCCGCGCGCTACGCCAAGTGAAACTCGCTCTGCAGTCAGCGGGCGAGTCTCCTCCTTAACGATTTGAATGGCTTCAGCGACAGAGATCATGTTGAGAGTTTAGAGATGTACGAAACAGAGTACAAAGCCGCTTACGACTCAATAAATCAGAACCGGGAGCAGTAGCGATCGGGTTCTTACGACAGATTGCAGATCTCTGAACCATTGTCTCAGTTAAGCAACCCGGTCGCTATGGCTCCCGGTTCTGATTTTGTGTTTACAGCGACCTGAACGGAGAGTTTTAGCGTGCGAGGCCGAAGAACCTTTGGGTCAAAAATGAAAAGCGGCTGCCCTTCCAGTGAAGTGCAGCCG
>JALYSR010000357.1 GCA_030854715.1 Acidobacteriota bacterium | reverse complement strand
ACCGTAAACGGCGCGGCCCGTGTCAGTGTGACTTTCCGGACCGACAGGGGCAAGCGGCGTCGTAGGTTTGGTATCCGATAAGCCACCGCGGGTGTAGTAGTCATAGAAACCGCCATTTGAATAGTCGCGCTGAATCAGGCGACCCGACGGCGTGAAATACTTGGCAATGGTCAGCAGCAACGCCGAATCGTATTCGAGCTGGATGGGAAGTTGGACCAGACCTTTACCAAACGTATTTTCACCAACGATTAAAGCGCGATCATGATCCTGCAGGGCGCCGGCAACGATCTCGGCGGCCGATGCGGTGTCGTTGTTTACCAGGACCACCAGGGGCACAGTATCTGGAGCATCATTGAGGGCGACAAACGGTTCCGTAGCTCCCCTGATTCGTCCTTTTTGCGTGACGATCAATTGGCCGCGCTGCAGAAAAGTATTGGCGACCCGAACGGCCTGGAGCAACAGGCCGCCACGGTTACCGCGCAAGTCAAGGATCAGCATGTTCATATTTTTAGTATGAAGGTCCTCGAGCGCAGCTTGAAACTCGTCAGCGGTTGTTAAGTTGAACCCACCCGTCATTGCGATGTAACCAACGCCGGGCTTCACTATGTAAGCCTGCGGAATTGACGGCAGTGGCACCGAACCGCGCGTGATTGTGACGGTCTCGCTTTGTCCGGTGGCGGCATGCTCGACAGTGACTTTAACAACCGTGCCCTGTGGACCAAGCAGAAACTTGCGCACTTCAGGGTAGGTCTTGCCTTTCATCTGTTGTCCGTCAACCGCCGTTATCTTGTCACCGAAGCGCAAACCAGCGCGGGCGGCCGGCGCGTTTTCAAATGTTGCGCGAATGTAAGTGTTGACTTGATCGCCCTGATGCAGATCCCCAATGGTCGCGCCGATGCCAAAGTACTCCGAACGCTGCTCAGTCTTAAACGACGCATACTCAATCGGATCGAAATAGGTTGAATGCGGATCGAGCACGCTTAGCATGCCGCTAATGGATGACTTGAAGACGGAGTTGTAGTCCAACTTTTTGCCGTCGATATAATTGTTCTCAATTACGGAGAGCGCTTCCGAGAGGTCACTCTTGACCATTGAACTGGTCACGCGCGCGCTGGAAGTCGCTTTGGAACTGGCTGAAGGTGGAACTTCAGATGGGGCGGCCGGTTGCCGGCGTGCTGAGCCATTGTGTTGCGAATAAATATTTGCAGGGAAAGAAAGTGCCAGAAGAGAGAATATGACTCCCGCCACGTAAAATCTGGTTCTCACAAAAGCCTCCTGAAAATCCTGGTTCTCGACCCAACTGCCTCAGCGTCACCGCTGCTCATCCGCGAAAAGCGGGTTGCCAGAATAGCATGAAGAGTGGAAATCACTTGAATGAAACCGGCGGCCGGTGCAGACAAACAGCCTCAGGACATGTTCTGCGCAAGATTTCGGAATCCTTCCCGAAGGGCTGTCTGCTTTGTCATGGAATCCGGTCGGATTTCAATAAAACTGGCCGCGCAGTTCTCCCGAGTTAGTGCGTTGAGCCCCTGGAAACGTTGCCCTACCGTTCCCTTGAGGGCAGAGTTATCGTTCTGGCCTTTAGCATTTTGATGTGCATTTTGATTACACTAGCGGCCCAATCAGGATTTAAGTCATAGTTTGGTCTTCTATGCCGATCTTTCGGATCCAGCGGTCGGCACTGTGGACTACCAAACTGCTAAACCATCGACCGGACGGGCCACCAGCGGACCCGCCCGCCTGTTGGTGAGTATAAACGGAGGATTTCCCAGAATGGCGAACGCGCTTGACCGAGACCAACTCTTTTTATTTGCGAAAAATCATCGCGACGAATACGAAGCGCTGCTAAAGCGTTTCGTGGAAACGCCAACCGTATCCTGCGATCCGGCGCATGCGGAAGACATCCGGAAAGGCGTTAATCTGACGGTCGAAACGCTGCGGCGATTTGGCGCCAAAGTTGATGTCTACGAGGTCTCCAACGGTAACCCTACCGTCCATGCCGTTTTTGGCGACGACAAGAATTTGCCGACAGTCACGGTCTACAATCACATGGATGTTCAACCTGCTTCCAAAGAGACTGAGCCCTGGGAAACGGAACCGTTTGTGATGACCCAGCAGGACGACACCTATTTTGGCCGCGGCACGACTGACGATAAAGGTCCGGCGCTGGCGGCGCTTTTTGGGGCACGCGCGGCGATAGAGGCGGGCGTTCCCGTCAACATTCGTTTTCTCTGGGAGTTTGAAGAAGAGATTGGTTCGCCGAATTTTGAAAAGATCATTACCAGAGCCGGCTCCGATCTGAAAACCGACTCGGTCGTCGTTTCCGATACAGTTTGGGTTTCAAGGGACCGGCCTGCCTGCTCCGCCGGGTTGCGCGGGCTGCTGGGTTTCCTGCTCACTCTGGAAACGGGCACCACCGATACTCATTCCGGTGAAGTCGGTGGCGCCGCCCGTAATCCCATCGCGGAGTTGATGAAACTCGTTTGCGACATTTACGATCCTGTCACCGGCACAGTTCTGATCAACGGCTTCTACGACGACGTAATTCCGCCATCGGAAAGTGAACTAAACGACTGGGCCAACTCCGGTTTCACGGCCAGCGGATTCAAGAAGGCTCACAAACTAAAACTCATGCGCACCGAGGATTCACTGGAAGTGATGAAGCGAATTTGGGGTATGCCAACTTTTGAGATACATGGCGTGGTAGGCGGATACCAGGGCCCGGGCCTCAAGTCCATTGTGCCGCCGCGCGCCGAAGTGAAAGCGTCTTGCCGTTTAGTGCCCGAACAGGATCCGGAGAAGATCAGAAAATTGATTGAAGCTGCAGTGAAGAAGAATAACCCAGACGTGAAGATGGAGTTTGAGCATGCGGCGCCGGCATTTCGCACTCCGATGGATGGGCCGCTGCCAGGACTATTGAAGGGGGCGGTCAAGTTTGCTTTCCAGCAGGACGCGGTTTTTGTGCGGGACGGGGGAACGATCGGCGCGATGACGAGTATTGAAAAAGTGCTGAAGTGTCCGGTGCTGTTCCTTGGGCTATCGCTTCCAGAACATGGCTACCACGCGCCAAACGAAAACTTCGATTGGCAGCAAGCGTCGGGAGGTATGGTTGCGTTCGCGAAATACTTCGAGAACATTGCGAACCTGCCAAAAGGCAAAGTAGCCGCGGATTCACGCGGATAAACGCGGGTCTGAAAAAGCAAAACAAGTAGTCCGAGCAAAAGATCAGACTGCCGCAAGTGAATACATTTTGCTCTCTTCAGATCCGCGTTTATCCGCGTAAATCTGCGGCTAAATTTACTCTACGAAATCAAATTACACACGCCAGTCGTTCTTCATTCAGCGCAACGAAGCCGAGTTTTTCATAAAACCTGCGCGCCTCAGGATTTTCGAGGTGCACGCCCACATCAATTCGCGTCACGGCTTCTTTTCTCAGTTGCTCTTTCAATTGTTCCAGCAGCGCAGTGCCGGTTCCCTGACCACGCCGATCCTCTTTCACTGAAACGTCGTCAAGCTTAGCAACGACGGCACCCATTGAAGTCGAGATGGCATAACAGACTACGCAAATCCCGGCCACGCCATTCTCGTCAAACGCCATCCACACAAATCCCAGCTCCGGTTGCTCGAGAAAAAGATCGAGCGCGTCGTTGAGACCCTGGACTCCCCGATCGCCGTAGGCTTTGCTGCTGGCCAAATAGTGTTCATCCTCATTGAGAAACACTCTTAGCATGCCAAAAGCGTCGGCAACATCGGCAGCGGTCATCTTGCGGCAGGTAATCATTTGGGCTTTCCTGGAATTTGATTTTCAGGGTTCATTCTTGCGCACAATCATGCCACAAAATAGGATTCCGTTCCTGGTAAAGTGATGCTGAATCGTGACAGACGCCTTCGGGTTATCGAAAGCGCTTTCTTAACTTGTGTACGGGTTTGTGGATTCCTTAAGGACGTGGCGTTAGCTGGAAGTCCCTGGGCACAAACTCCAGCGATTTGGCCACGCCATCAGTTTTGGCTCGCTCATCACTTTTAGGCTCATAACTTACAATTACATTATTCTCGGACTTGCGCGCTCCACAGGTAATCTCATTGCCGGCATCCGAGCTGAAACTCGTAATATCCACATGTTCAAAGCTCACGGTCTTCAGTTTGAGCATACGGTCGCCAACCTTGACGACGAACGTAATCCCTTTTGCATCGCAGGCAATACTCACGAGCAGCCCCTGCACCTGCGTTTCACCTTCAAGCGGTTTTCTAAGGGCCTCTCGCAAATAAGAAGACGGATCGACTGGTTCAGTAGCTCCCGTTCGTCCGATGACATGGAGAGAATCTGGCTGCGAGGCCCTGTTGGCTTGATCTTTCGCCTGCTCTTCCTTGAAGGCGCGAAACTTTGCTGCTTGCTCTTCCATAGTTCCAACCTGTGCCAGTAACGCCTGCGCGCGTTGGCGTAGTTGCGCCTCAACATTGTTTCCGCTGATCTTCTCAAGCAGCTGGCGTGCGATCTGGTAGTCCTCTTTTTGCAGGTAGATCTGGGCCAACATGAAAACGAGATCGTTCCTGCCGGGAGAGATTGCCAGCGCACGCTTGAGCAAAGCTATAGTCTCGTCAAGCTGAGTTCCGCTCACCAGATTCACGAAGGCCAGCAGCCTATAGGATTCTGGGTAATCCGGCCGGAGCTCGATAGCCTTCTTCAATTCCTCACGCATCCGCGCTACCGTCTCCGGCGCAAACCCGGATACCAACTCCACATCGTTGGCACCCTCGCGGCTTAGCGCAAAAGCGTAATAGTAATGAATCAGGTAGTTTTGAGAGTTGGCGGCCACCGCGCGTTCCAGGCTCTGGCGTGCTTCGCCAGACTTCCCCTGACGCACTCGCAGCATTCCCATCGAGGCATGGGCCATCGCGAGATCCGGATCCAGAGTCAACGCCTTTTGCAGATAGCCTTCCGCCTCAGGCCGATTGCTGTGCAATAAGAGGTCCCCGAGGTAAGCCTGCACTTCAGCCTCAGTGACAGGTGCTGACTGCATCGCGGTGTCAAACCCTAGTTTGTTTTCAAAATGGCCCGAGATGATCGGATAGCTGTCCTGACTAATATATTCCCGCAACTCTTTCTCCATCCGATCAATACCTACTCCAAAGGCTTGCTGAAACGCCTGCTCCATAGGGACATTCGCCGACATCAGCTCAATGAACTTACCTATCTGCGGGGCCCGTTCGCCCTTTTTGGCCAGAACCAGGTAATGCATTAGCGCCCACGACTCGGCATAGAAGACACTCTGCTTGTCGCGCTCATTGTAATAGGGAGAGTTATGATCAACCTGAAAGAGCGTTTTCAGGGGCAGCATCTTCTTCTCTCGCAGCAGCAGAACATGGTTCGTTATTGGCTTGCCCAGCACGACCTTCTGATCATCAGTGATGCTGAAGGTGCTGTACAGTTCTGCCAGACCCTCATTAAACCACGTGGGTACGTTGCCGCTGTTGTTGTTTACAAACAGGTGCGTGTATTCGTGAAAGATGATGCTGAAAGCATCTTGCTCGCCCCTCACTTCAGTGGTCAGGGTGATGTAATTGACGTCAGGACCTGGTTGAAAATAACCGGCATCGTTCTTATTGGACTTGAATGGTGCATAAGAGTCATGGCTTTTGAAAACGATGACGGTGGTCGGCACGGGCGAGTTGAAATTCAGTTTCGGAAACAAATGCAAGAGCGCCTCGCGAAACTGCTCTAGCCGCGCGCCAACCTGGCGTATCTCCTTCTCGCTGGTATTCCCGATCAGAAAAAAGTTTTTAGAACGCACGCTAACCCAATTGTCTTTCGCAGACACAGGAAGAAGTGCGGGAAGAATTGCTAAGAAGCAAAAAACTGTCGCGAGGAAAAGAGTCAAGCGCCTCATGCCAGGCCTCTCCCTGGGGTGGACTGCAACAGTCGCAGGGAATATGGCTTTTACTCTTCTGGTCCGGTGCAAGTTGGTCCATGCAGGGCAGGAATCTTCTGACTTATGACAGGATAATTGGGAGCTTCGTCGATATTAATCTGGGTCCAGTGAGCATAGTTCTCAGGCACGTTGGTGTCCGCGAAAATTGCTTCCACCGGACACTCCGGCACGCAGGCATCGCAATCAATACAGGTGTCGGCATTAATGTAGAGGCGGTCAGGCAGTTCGTGAAATGCTTCAACTGGGCACACCGCGGCACAGTCTGTGTATTTACAATCAACGCATAACTCAACAACTACATAGGTCATTGGTGGAATAAGCTCCTTTCGATGATTGCAAATAGTTATTCAGTAATGAGTGGAATGTCAACTGAAAAAATATCTACAACCGAAGCGATCGAAAGGTTTTAGAGTCAGCGACTGTTCACCGCCGATGCTAAACGAAGAATCGCTATCAGTCACAGCGCTCGGAAAATTAAAGATCCTGCTGACGCTTTTTTCTTAATAGTAACTGGTCCATTCATGGTTTTATTACAACTGCATCGCCTTCAAGTTACCTCAAAGGTTCATTGCGCGAATAATCCAATGTGCGAGTTGTGTTTTCGGTAACACTCGGAACTGGGTCTGCTAACGTTCGAGGTTGAAGTTGAGGTTGAGCGGGGCGAAGCTCACCCTGCATGACAGGCTGTGGTGGAGCAGCAATCGCCTTCCGCTCGTTAGTGCTGATGAGCCGCGACAATTGCCGGCCGAGCATGATCTCCGTGATTGCCACAATCAAAAAGGAAAAGAGCATAAAGAAACCGACAATCGGCTCTCCCAGATGCGCATCTTGGGTGAGAGCCAGCGCTCCACCCAACACAATGCCCAAGCCGGCGAGACCAATTAAAGCGATGGCAATTAAGAAGGCCGTAATCGATACGGTGTTGGAAGCGGTGCGGGAAGCGGTGGGTTCTTTCAAACTAGCGCCGCAGCGATTGCAGTAGCTGAGACCGGGCGCGAGAGGGGCGGCGCAAGTTGAGCAGTACATAAGACAAACTCCCTTTCGTTGGAAAACATGAGGACCGAGACGCCCACATAAGAAGAAACGGTCGCGGACCGATGCAAGTTCCCCGAATTCTAAACTTCTGCCATCTTATTTACCATTCACTACGCACTGTTCAGCATTATTGATCGCTTGAACATTGCTGTTCTTTACTATTCACCATTCACTATTTACTATTCACTTATGCAAGGTCATCCAGAACCGAACGAAGCCGCGGCTTATTACTACGGATACATCAATCGCATCGCCAGCGACGATATTGTCAGTGTGCTGGAGACACAGTTGGAAGAAACGCTCGCGTTTCTGTCCGGAATCTCCGAAGACAAGTCGCTCGATCGTTACGCACCGGATAAGTGGTCCATGCGTCAACTGGTGAGTCATGTAAACGACACGGAGCGAGTTTTCCTCTTTCGCGCCCTTTGGTTTGCCCGTGGTTTTCCGGATCCGTTGCCGAGCTACGATCAGAATGTCGCAGTCGAGGCCGCGGATGCCGATAGTGTTTCCTGGGCCAGTCACGCTGACGAATTCCGCTCAGTACGTCTCGCCACGCTGGCCTTCTACCACAATCTGCCGAGTGAGGCTTGGCTGCGCAGCGGCATTGCCAGCGACAATCCATTCACCGTCCGCGCCCTGGCGTACATCATCGCCGGCCATGTCGCACATCACATGGCGATTCTTCGGGAACGCTACCTAACCTAGATTAGTCATTGCCTTCGAGCGTAAAAAAAGAGGCGACCGCATATTCATGCGGAAGCCTCTCTAATTGGTACGATTTCCGTATCGCCTAGTGTTGGTTGCGATTTCGGTTGTTGCTGTTGGCGCGATTGCCGTTGGTTGTCTTGATTCCGTCTGTGTTGGCGTTACCGTTATCGTTGGTCAACACCCCCGTGTTTGAAGAGACAGACTTGCTGTTCGCGTTCGAGGGGATGTTGGCATTCGTTTCCACTACACCGTCGCGTGGTGGATTGCCGGCGTTGGCATTGCTATTTGCTCTGCCATTAGTGTTGTCCGTAGTGGCGCAGCCGGTCAGTGCTGCAGCCACCGCGAGCACTATTGCAAGCGCTAAGTTGCGTCGCATCGTGTTGTGTCCTCCGTTGTACTGGCGTTAGTTTCGATTAGCGATAGAGCGACTCAGCACGATTGGTGCGAAACTCGTTCTCCAGATATTCGGCGTCGGCTTCGTTCCGCGGATTGACACCCATGACGATGCCACCATCGCGTATGCCCTTCTCATAGTGCTTGGCGTGCTCCTCGGGAATGCCGTGGCCCACGAGTGCGCCGATCAATCCGCCGGTCAACGCGCCCGCGCCGCCGCCTGCGAGTGCCGCCGCAATCGGGCCGGCGATTAGCAGACCGAGACCAGGAAGCGCCAGGGTCGTGCCGATGGCCGCGATGGCCGCCAACGTAGCACCCACTCCGCCGCCGATTGCCGCACCCTTACCGGCGTCTTCCCAGGCCTTTGTGCCCAGCTCAGTGTCAGTATCTGCAAAATATTTTTTGCGCGTATCATCCGACATCAAAAGATTGACGTCATCTTTTCCGTAACCACGGCTGCTCAACGATCGATATGCGCCTTCAGCGCTTTCTCTGTCTTTGAAAAGTCCTGTCATCATGCGACTCGAACGCTGTCTAGCTGCTGCTTCACCCACGCTGTCCTTGTTGTAGTCTCCCATGCTTGCTCCTTTGTTAAATTGTTGATTAAGTCAAAATGCTTTGGATCGGGCACACTCATCGTGCTCCCATTCGATCACATCATTTGTGTTCACTGGTCACAAGCAATGGTCATACCATCGCCTTGCAATCGACGATTTGCAGACTTTCGCAGCGAGAAATACCAGGAAGGATTGTTCCGGAGAATATGAAATTGATACAGGGCAGGACGATTTGTGTAACGCAGCTCAATCCGGCGAGGTGTAGTCGGCTCAGTTCGCCTTCCGGCTTCTACCCGGCCAAGTTTTTCGTTAAGGAAGGACTATTCCTGAGCAATGAAGGTGCGAATCACCTGGCGCTCGTTCTCCTCCTTGATGCGGGTAAATAGTTTCGTGCCGAGCCTCTTAATAGTTTCCGGGCGGTCGAAAGGCATTTGTGAGTAAACCTTTCCGCCGTTGAAGTGGCAAGGTTGGCATTTTGCTTCGAGGATGGGCCGGACCTGCTTGGCAAAGTCAACTCTCGCGGAGTCTCCCGTTAGGTTCGGTCGCGAGTCCGTCGGCTTTGCTGTTGAGAAATTGGACTGCCCTGAAAGCACTGTTGGTCTGGCGTTCGTGTGGCTGCAACCGTACAAACCCACGGCGGAACTCAGCGCAACGATCATCACGCCTATTCGCATGTTCTGATGC
>JALYSR010000335.1 GCA_030854715.1 Acidobacteriota bacterium | reverse complement strand
TGACCCCAGCCGGCAATACCGTAGACATCACCAAACAAATTTTGAGCATGGGCATGACAGTGGGTGAACCTAACGCCATCGTTACACTTCAGAGGCCTTTGTGGGCCGCTTTTACTCAGGGCAGTCGCGATGCCAGCAACAGTCAGAATACCGATCCGAATGGCATAACGTATTTCAACTCGCTCACGGATATTATCAATAAGACATACATTGCGGCTGACGGTGAGATCCAGACTTCTCCCGGTCCTTCTCTGGACGGCACTTATGGCTATCTCACTGGCATTGTGGATGACTCGGCCGGACAGCCCGTCAGAGCAGACAATTCGCCGGCGCTGGACATAGCTGCCTGGGGAACGGCTCCTGCCAATAGCAATGGAAACGGGAATGGCAACGGCAACGGAAATGGGAACGGAAACGGCAATGGCAACGGGAATGGGAACAGTAACGGTGTGAACGGTAAAGAGTGGAACGCTATGGTCCCTATCAATGTTTATAACGTCCGCGAGGGATGCATTAACGGCGCGAACTGCGACGTAGTTTACGAGCGGGGTATAACCAGCGTCGTCGAACTCAACATGAGAAATCTCGCCAGGTGGCTGGATGGTGTCTATGACAACAACCTGTTACAGAACAGCGCTGCCGTCAGTACCAATATTGTCAATCCCAACGGGTACACTGTCTACGTTTCTGATCGCCGCGGCGATAGAGTCAAAACGATTACTCTTCCCTCAGGCGCGACTGTTATTGCGTCCAACGGAATGGTTGACAACGAAGACATCTATGGACAAAACGGAGCGCTCGACCCCGGAGAGGACATTCAAAAAACTGGATCCTTGGTTAAAGATCCGTTGGAGCTGCCTGATCCGATACAGCTTTCGGGTAGCTATGGCTCCGACCTCACTAAGCGCGCTCTGACCGTAGCAGCCTGGACCAATCCCAATAATTATTTCCATCATTCGGTGCGGTTATTCAACGCCGAGAACTTGCAAACGAGCGGTGGCCCGGGCCGGCTGTCAAACACCCAGGGGATCAGCATCTCTACGGAAAACATGCTTTATACCTGGGGCAACTACAATACTACGGGGATCAATGTGGCTCCGCCTGCTGGATTCGCGTGCCTTGCTGATGGATCGGGGCCCTGCACTTATCGCGGAAATCAGGTGCCGGCTTCCATCGTTTGTGACGCGTTCTTCCCTCTGTCAAAGACCTGGTCTGATGGCGCAGCCGCCATTTATCCCGATCTTCTGAGCCGACGTGTGGCCGATCGAAACCTTCCCGCTGTCACTGATGAAACCGCTGTCAGAGCGGGATTAATCTCTGGAAATAATCTTGGGGCTCTGGCCGGAAATCCCGATGCTGGAAACGGTGCCGCGGGTGAGTCTCGACTCAATGGCGGCATGCACAACTTCCCACGCTTTCTGGAAAGATGGGACGCGCGCTGGAATTTCATCGGTTCGCTAATCCCGCTTTATCACTCAACGCAGGCGCTCGGCCCTTACAACTCAAACTCGACGATCTACGACCCGCCAATAAGAAATTGGGCGTTCGACTCGAGCTTCCTCGACCCCAACAAACTACCGCCCTCAACTCCGCAATTTCAATATGTCCAACCAACTGCCTTCCGACAGATCTTGTAACGGGCTTTGTTGGTGAGCCACTTCTAGCAAATGAGAAACTGGATACACAATGGCAAGAATAGATGAAATCCTTAAACAGATGACGGAGCGTGAAGCTTCGGATCTTCACATCAGTAGTGGCTGTGCACCGTACTTGCGGATTCATGGTGAGATGGTGAAGCTTAACTACAAGGACCTCACGCCTGAAGTTTGTCAGGCACTTCTTTTTGAAATTCTCTCCGAAACGCAGCGAGAGAGTTTTATCGAAAACTGGGACCTCGACTGTAGCTACTCGCTAAGTGGAGTGGGACGATTCCGCGTTAACGTATTCCGTCAACGAAAAGGCGTCGGTGCCGTATTCCGCTTAATCCCCGAATCTATCCAGACAATCGAGGAGTTAGGGCTGCCTGCAAATCTCACTGATCTTCTCGATGTTTCCGAGGGCCTCATTCTGGTCACTGGTCCCACCGGCTCAGGCAAGAGCAC
>JALYSR010000322.1 GCA_030854715.1 Acidobacteriota bacterium | reverse complement strand
CCCCGTAACGGTTTGTTGGCCGTTGTAAGTGCCCCAGCGAATGACGGCCGCGGGCGTTTCCGCCGAGCGCCCGGAATTCATCAGGTCGTTTGCAATCTCCCGCAGGTGGGTCACGCCCATCAACACAACTACCGTGTCCGCCGAGGCAAGCTGCGCAAAAGTGCCGCACTCATAAGCCCCATCACCGCCGCGAGCGCCCGCGATCACAGCAACGGATGAAGACATACCGCGATGAGTCAACGGGATGCCGGCGTAGGCGGGAACGGCCAGCGCCGAGCTAATCCCGGGGACCACTTCAAACGGCACGCCTGCTTCGACGAGTGCTTCAGCCTCCTCAGCGCCGCGTCCGAAGAGAAACGGATCGCCACCCTTGAGTCTGACCACTCGTTTTCCTGCTCGCACATGTTGGATGAGTAAATGATTAATCTGCCGCTGCGGCGTATGTCGCCCACCGCCGACTTTGCCAACGTAAACCTGCTCGGCGGACGTGGGAACGTAACTGAGCACTTCGGGGTTGACGAGATAGTCGTAAACGACCGTGTCGCATGACTCGAGAAGATCCACCGCCCTCACTGTCAGCAACCCCGGATCACCGGGCCCCGCGCCGACGAGATAAACTGTTCCGCGTTCAGCACGGTAGTGTTCTCGGCTAATATGCAAGGTCGCTGGCGCCTTGTCGTGCGTCTCGCGGTCCAGGCTTTCAAATATGCGTTCGACGGACGCTTCAATCACTAAAGCATGCGCTGACAGCGGTTCGGTTATGCGGCAGTTAATGTCTGGATGCCGGCAGACAGCTTCAGAGACTTCGACGGGAATATCTCCGCGCGTATGTCTCCCGGGCGAAAGAAAATATGGATGGACCGTAATGTCGCGGGCTCCTCGTTGGACTAACCGCGCGAACCCCTCGGCAATGTTCGGGTGTTCAATCTCGAGAAAGGCAGGTTCGACCAATACAAAGCCGCCACGTTCGCCGATTCGCAACGCCGCCTCCCGCAAATCTTCGTTTGCTTCCGGGCGACGGCTGCCATGACCGACAACGAGGACACCACGCTGCGTTTCTTCTTTCATGCTGCCACCCCCGATTCCTCGCCTCGCGGTATCGCGCAGTAGCTTACGAAGCGCCGGGCTTCGTCGAGGATCTTTTGTGCGGCCTCGTCAGGTGTCCGATAAACTTCGCTCCGCAGCTCTTCGAAACGTGATGAGATTCCCTCCCACCTCCCTCCGGTCTCACCGGATAAGACAAACAAATTCTCGAATTCCCAAAGAGCCTCATCCGCAGTGAAGGGATCTACTAATCTCTGGTATAGCGGAACGCGAGCAGCGGCCGCCGCTGCTTCATAAGCGGCGCGACCCGCAGCTTCATATTCCTTGTGGTAGATCAATGCCTCTGCCTGGGCCAATTGTTCCCGCGCCGCCTCGATTGTAGGCAGTGTCTCCGCCACAGTTGAACCGGCACATTCGCCCTTTATCCCCTTGCGAACGGCAAAGCCTTCATGCTCGTGTCCGTAGTCTTCGTAAAACGAAGGATCTGCCTCAAACGAAGGAACCTGCCGCAGCGGGTCTAGTATTTCCTTGAATCGTTTGGTTCCGATCCGGTTAGCGAAGGAGGTGAACTGCTCAGCCGGGAGTCTGTCCTTTTCGTAAAGACCCAGAAGAGTCTCAGTCAAGGTCACACAGTTTTTTGCGGGAAACTTGCCGAGGAGTGAACCAAACTGGGCCCTATCGGGCGCCGTCTGGCCTCCCAGAGTTACAAAGTAGGCCGGCACGCTGCGGTCTTCGTGCGAAAGAGCCGCGGCGTAGAATCCGATGTCGGCGATTGAGTGTTGCGCACAGCCATTTGGGCAGCCGGAGACCTTTATGCGCAGCGGCCGGACCAGCTCGCATTGCAAACCAGGTTGGACAAACGAACCCGCGACGTCGTTTTCGATCGCGCCGCCGAGTGCGCTGCCCAATTCACTGCCCAGTCCCTTGGCCGACGCAATTCCCAGCCGACACGTGTCGGAACCTGGGCACGTCGTTACATCAGCGATTGTCCCAACACCACGCTCGGCCAATGTTAGATCAGCGAGTGCAGCATAAAGGTCCGAAAGCTCATCTTCCCTTACCCAGGGCAGATAGATGTTCTGCTCGATCGAAATCCGCAATTGACCGCTGGAGAACTGGCGGGCGACTTCTGCCAGACCCCGTGCCCTTGCAGCTGTAAGATCGCCCAACTTAATGCGCACGTGGACGCCGCGAAATCCGGAGAGCTGATGATCAATGACCGAATCGCGTGCCCATGCCTGAAATTGTGGTTCGTTGGTTCGTGAATCCAACAGCTTCAAGCCTTTATGAACTTGTGAGCCCCCCGCAGTCTCGGGAATGAACTCCTCCCCCTCTTCCAGGTAATCAGCCAGTGGCACTGGGCCAACTCGTTCCCGCTCTTCGTCGAGTGCCTTGCGAAACGCTTCCCAACCGAGCGACTCGACCAGGAACTTCATGCGCGCCTTCATGCGCGCTTTGCGCTCACCATAACGGTCAAAAAGTCGCAAGGCAGCAGCGGCGAGATTGAACAACTCGTCCACAGGTAGAAAGTCAGTGTAGAGAGATGCAAGATGAGGCGCGGCCCCAAGGCCCCCGCCCAAATAAACCCGGAAGCCGCGCCTCAATTTGCCATTCCGAGTTTTGGTGACAGCCCATAAACCAATGTCGTGAATTCGCAGGCCCGAATGGTCGTCTGCGCAACCTTCAAAAGTAATCTTGAATTTCCGG
This sequence comes from Acidobacteriota bacterium, assembly GCA_030854715.1. GTDB lineage: Bacteria > Acidobacteriota > Blastocatellia > Pyrinomonadales > Pyrinomonadaceae > PSRF01. The sequence goes on along the minus strand of JALYSR010000322.1, from coordinate 635 downwards.
CCCAGATTTTGGTTGTACTTGTTGCGCACGAGATAGCGAAACAGCGCCTGCGAGTAAGGCAGAACATTGAACGCCTCCGTGGCAGAGGTGCCCGCGCGGTAGCACGCGGTGATGTTGCGTACTGTGTTGCCGCACGCTTCACGAGAGGTGATGCCGGCTTCAGCCAGGAAGCGCAATAGGTCAGGAGTTTCTTCCAACTTAACGTAGTAAATTTGTGCATCTTCGCGCGTGGTGAAATGCAGGAAACCACTGCCAAATCGGTCCGCCGCATCTGCCAGACGTATAAGTTGATCGGCGCTCAAGACTCCACCTGGAATCTTGATCCGCTGCATTTGCACCCCCTCCTGGCGCTGAGCATAAGTGCCGAAGTGAAGCCGGAGCTTCTGCATTTTTGTCTCATCCACTTCACCTGCCCGATATTTGCGGATCTGCTGTTCGTAGTTAGCCAGCTCGTCCTGCACGAATTCGGGCAAGGGATGCGATTGAGTCTCGGAAATCTCGATCGTCATTATCTTCAGATTCGGTCCCGTTAGTTGTGCTCGGCTGACCTATGTTCAAAAAAAAACTCTCGCGCTAAGTAAGCGCGAGAGCCACAGCTCTTCGGTTCTTAGCCTTTTCAGGGGAAACGCTGCAAC
>JALYSR010000304.1 GCA_030854715.1 Acidobacteriota bacterium | reverse complement strand
GCCTTGCCGCCCGAAGAACTTTATCTCCCCGCGGAACAACTTCGGGAGAAGATTGAAGCAAGACAAAGGATTGAGCTACGCGTGTTGGGACGCGCCGCTGCTGAACTTGATCAAGCAATTGCCCTCGATGCCGAAGTGCCCAAAATCCAACTCGGTCGCGCGCGAAGTGTGCGCCCTCCATTGTTTCTTTTCCCAGCCACGGAGCAAGTGCCGGAGGTGGAATGGAAAACCCAGTCAGCGTTGAAGTATCACGGCCGTCTGGCAAATCTCGCTGCTGACTTAATAACCGCTCGTGAAGAGGGGACGACAACGCTTCTGGTAATGCCCAGTTTGGGTGTGGCCGAACGTGTCACGCAGATTTTGGCCGAATATGACGTCGACGCGCACCTTTCGTTAGCGGAAGAAACTATAGAAACAGGTGAACCCGCCGAGCCCGCCACCTCCGCGGCGCAAACAATCGTAACCGTCGGACGTCCCAGCGGCGGCTTTGAGATGGTCCATGCCCGATTGTCCGTGCATATCGAAGCCGACTTGTTTGACGAGGCGGGAGCGCAAGCGCTCGAGCGGCGCGCGCCGGGGGCGGAAGGCAAAAGGCAGAAAGCAGAAGGCAGAAAAAGAAAATCTAAAACGGCGGCGTTTCTTTCTGACTTTCGTGACCTGAAGGCCGGCGATTTCGTTGTCCATATCGATCACGGAATCGGAAGGTTTGGCGGCTTGCAAACTCTCAATCTCGGCACGCAAAGCAGCGAGTTCATGTTGCTGTTCTACGCTGAGGATGCAAAGCTTTACGTTCCGGTCGAGCGTCTTGATCTGGTCCAGCGTTATTCAAGTGCTGAAGGACACCAACCTCAACTCGATCGGCTTGGCGGGCTTGGCTGGCAGAAGACGAAAGCGAAGGCGAAGCGCGCCATGCGCGACATGGCCGATGAGCTTTTGCGTTTGTATGCCGAACGCAAACTTGTTGGTGGTTATGCTTTCGCGGCCGACACTCCCTGGCAGCATGAGTTCGAAGATGGATTTGAATACGTCTTAACGCCCGATCAGGAAACAGCGATTGAGGATGTGAAGCAGGATATGCAGGAGCCGACGCCGATGGATCGCTTGTTATGTGGAGACGTTGGTTACGGCAAGACAGAAGTGGCAATGCGTGCAGCTTTCAAAGCCGTCATGGAAGGGAAGCAGGCAGCAGTGTTGACGCCTACCACGGTACTTGCCTACCAGCACTTCGATACTTTTCGTAGTCGCTTCGCGCCGTTCCCGGTGAAGATTGAATTGCTTTCGCGGTTTCGTTCTGCGAAGGAACAAAAGGAGATTGCCAAGCGAGTTGAGTCGGGCGATATCGACGTCGTCATTGGAACTCACCGCCTGCTGTCGAAAGATGTCCGCTTCAAAGAGTTGGGCTTGGTCGTAGTCGACGAGGAGCAGAGATTTGGTGTGGCCCACAAAGAGAGATTGAAACACCTGAAAAAGCGCGTTGACGTATTGACGCTTTCGGCGACGCCCATACCGCGCACGCTCAACATGTCGTTGAGCGGTCTCAGGGACATGTCACTGATTGAAACGCCTCCGCGCGATCGGCTCGCAATCCAAACGCAAGTTGTGCAATTTTCTGAAAACGTAATCAAGTCGGCGATCGAGCTGGAACTGGGTCGCGGCGGCCAGGTTTTCTTCATACACAATCGCGTGGAAACCATTGAAACAATTGCTGCCCTGGTGCGTCGTCTGGTGCCCCAGGCCCGTTTGATTGTTGGCCATGGGCAAATGAACGAAAAAGAAATGGAACGGGTAATGCTCGATTTCATTGGGTTCAAACACGATGTGCTGGTTGCGACGACCATCATTGAAAACGGCATAGACATCCCACGCGCCAACACGATCATCATAAACCGCGCCGATCAATATGGTCTTTCTCAGCTTTATCAATTGCGGGGCCGTGTGGGCCGATCGAATCGCCGCGCTTATGCCTATCTTTTGATTCCGGGAGAGCAGGAGCTTTCGCCGATTGCCAAGCGACGCCTGGCGGCAATTCGGGAGTTTTCAGATTTGGGCGCAGGCTTTCGCATCGCGGCGCTCGACCTCGAGCTGCGCGGCGCCGGAAATCTTTTGGGTGGCCAGCAATCAGGTCACATGGACGCGCTTGGCTTTGATCTTTACACGCAGATGCTCGAACGCACTGTGGCGGAATTGCGCGGCGAAGCGGTGGAAGACGAGACAAGCGTCTCGATTAATCTTGGTGTTGATGTGGTCATCCCGGACGAATACATCAACGACATGGGCCAGCGATTAAGAACTTACAAGCGCGTTTCGTCGGCTCGTGACGAAGAAACTCTTTCGACCATTCGTGAGGAGATTCGTGATCGTTATGGACGCATGCCGGAATCAGTCGAACAACTTTTTGGTTATGCGCTCCTTAGACGTTTGGCCGAGGATATCGGGCTGCTCTCGATAGATAGGACGGCTGAAGGAGTGGCGCTTAAATTCAGTGAAAAAGCACGCGTCTCGCCGGAAAAGTTGGGGGCATTCGTGAGCGAGCAGGAAGGTCGTTTCTTTTCCCCAACCGGCATTTTGCGGATGAATCTCAACGAAGATGAACAAGACCACGTGATTGACGCAGTACGCGGCGTGTTGCTGGAACTTAGGCAGGAGTCAGGAGTCAGTAGTCAGTAGGCCGTTTGAGCACGAATCGCGCTCGTTTGTGATTAATAACATCTTTATGGTCAAATCTACGGCACCAAAACAGTATGAACACCATTCAGTAGATTGACGATTGCAGACTACGAACCAAGAACCCCGAGCTACTGACCACGAACTACTGACCGCTGACAAATCTTTAGGAGTAATTTTTGTGAAATCTAAATTTGTATCGCTCGCAATAGCGGGCACTTTCGTATTCGCGGTTTTAGCCTTTGTGCCATCCTCAACTTTCGCGCAAGAAGGAGAGTTACAAGTTGTCGACGAAGTCGTCGCGCAGATAAATGACGATGTGATCACGCTTTCAGCCCTGAAGCGGGAATCGAAAGAGCGCATTGAAACGCTGAAACAAAGCGGGATGAGTGCCCAACAGGCGGCCGATGAAGTTAACAAGCGGCAGCCCGAACTAATTGCTACGCTTGTGAACGAAACGCTTCTTTTGCAGAAAGGAAAGGAGCTCGATCTCGGCAGGGAGGTCGAAGCTGAAGTCAACCGGCGAATGCTCGATGTGGCAAAAGAGCAGGGCATCACTACCATCGAAAAGCTGGACGCTGCAATGCGCGAGAGTGGGGTCGATCCAGTGGCAACTCGACAGACGTTACGCACTGAAATCATGAAGCAGAGCGTCATCCAGCAGGAAGTAGATCGAAAGATCTTCTTCGGGCTAACGATGGATGAGCTAAAGAAATATTTCGACGCGCATCCGGACAAATTTCGTAAACCTGAAACCGTCACCATCTCCGAAATATTTTTGAGCTCTACCGGCAAGAACGAAGCGGAGGTAAAAGCAAGAGCGATGGAGCTCGTCACGCAGTTGCGTTCAGGAGCTGACTTCGGCGCGCTGGCTGCCTCAAATTCGGAGCGCGAGTTCAACGGCGTGCGCGCGGCGCCGCAAACGAAAGGTAAAGTCGGAACTTTTGAAGCTCGGAATCTCCGCGATGATATTGGCAACGCGATTAAATCCGTTAAAGTCGGCGCCGTGAGCGAGCCTCTGCGTTTGAATGATGGTTATCAGATTCTTCGGGTCGATGAAAGGACCGCTGCAGGTACATCGCCTACTTTCAATGAAAACCAGGTACGCGAAGCCATTACGATAGAGCGATCGGAAAAGCAGCGCGAAGAATACCTCGCGCACCTGCGCGATGATGCTTACATCAAGATTTCGGACACTTACCGCGACGCGGTCGCGCCGATTTTGAAGCTTCCACCCGAGAAGACAGCGGAGAACAGGGGCGGGCAGAAGCCTGACGCAAAGAAAAAAGGGAAAAACTCGAGCAAACCATAATCCACCCCTAACAGAAACCCAACACAAAGTGGGTCAGTTTCGAGTTAGCGCGGGCATTACAGAACGGAGCGCGGTAGCGCCGGATGCT
>JALYSR010000293.1 GCA_030854715.1 Acidobacteriota bacterium | reverse complement strand
GAAGGCCTTTTTAAAGATGAAGTCTTTTTTTTCGTTTCTGCTCATCCTTACCTCCCTTCCCGGCTTTGCCATAGCTAAGGAAGCACAGCCCTCCGCTGCCGATCCAGCGTTGGAAGAGCGCGTCATGAAGCTCTCCAAAGAACTGCGTTGTCTCGTCTGCCAAAATGAAACTCTCGCCGACTCAAGGGCCGACCTGGCGGAAGATCTTCGCGGTCAGATTCGCGAGCAGATGAAGGCAGGCAAGAGCGACAAGGAGATCATCGCCTTCCTTACGGATCGTTACGGAAAGTTCATTCTCTACAGACCGCCGGTTGACGCAACCACTTACCTGCTATGGTTTGGACCATTCGTTTTATTGCTCGGTGGCTTGTTACTACTCTTCCGATACGTGAAACAGCGTCGCGAATTGATCGTTGAGCAGCCGCTCGCCGCGGATGATCGCCGGCGTGCCGAGGCCATTCTTAACGCTGAGCCGGGGAAAGAGTCTGCATGATAGTGTTCTGGCTGATATGCGCAGTGTTTGTAGCCATTGCTTTGGCTTTTGTCTTGCCGCCTCTGTTACAAACGACCCATGGCGCAGTCGATAAGAATAAAAAGAATAACGTCGACGTTTACCGCGATCAGATATCCGAGCTGCAGGCAGATTTGAAGAACGGCATTATTAGTTCGGAACAATACAACGAGGACCGGGACGAAATCGAAGGGCGTTTGCTCGAAGACGTTTCCGTTACCGAGAAACCACTCCCGGCGAAATCAAACGAGCCAGTAGCTGGCCGGGGATCCGCCTACGCCATCGCGCTGGCAATTCCAGTGATAGCAATCGCGCTGTATCTCCGAGTCGGCAATTCCGCCGCGATATCTGGCGTTGGGTCGGCGCCCGTACAGGCACCGTCTGCGAACAGCTCGCAGGGGAATGGGGAGTTTACTCCGCAACGCATTGAGGCAAACATCGCGGCGCTCGCTAAACGATTAGAACAGAACCCCAGCGATGCCCAGGGATGGATTATGCTTGGCCGCTCGTATACCGCGCTGGAAAAGTACAGCGAAGCTAGTGACGCCTACGCGAAGGCGACGGCACTGAAAGCAGACGATGCCAACCTCTGGGCGGACTATGCGTTTGCCATGGCCATGGTGAATGGACAGCGTATCCAGGGCCCACCGCTTGAGTTAGTGAAGAAGGCGCTGAAGCTTGACCCAGAGAACCCGAAAGCGCTCGAGCTGGCCGGAAGTGCCGCTTTCGAAACAAAGAATTATAAAGAGGCGCTGGATTATTGGCAGCGTTTGCTCCAGAAGACTCCGCCCGATTCCGAGTTGGCCAGGGCGCTGTCGCAAAGAATCAGTGAAGCAAAGTCGTTAGCGGGAACGATGGCAAAATAGAAGTTCGCGTCGCTCAAACCATCTGAACATGAGGAGACCAGCTATGTCCGAAACAAAAAGAAAGGTAATTGATTGCCGACTCCATCCAAGCGAGAGGGGCTGCACGCTTTCTATCGAAGGAACAGAAGAAGAAGTGCTCGAGGCCGCGGTGCAACACGCTGTCACGGCTCATGGACACACAAACAGCCCGGAACTGAGTGAGCAAATAAAAACTATTATGAAAGATGTAGGAGAGTAAAACCAGGAACACAATGACACGAGATAATCTTTTATTCGCAGTTATAGGCGTGCTGCTTGGTTTCATCGTCGGTTTCATATTCGCCAGCACCATGAACCAGCGATATGGACCGGGGGCTGCGGCGCCCACCGCAACTAGCCAGAATCTACCGGTTGATCATCCGCCGATCCAGGGGGAGACTCAGGATCCGCAACAAGTTTTCGCACAAGTTCAGGCTGGGATGGCCAAAGCGCGCAGCGAACCAAATAACTTCGACGCACAGGTCACTGCTGCCAAGCTCGAGTATCAAATACAACGTTACGATCAGGCGGTTGAGTTTCTTTTAAAGGCTAACCAGCTCAAGCCGGACAATTACGAAGTCATAGTAATGTTGGGCGAAGCGAATCTTGAGGCAGGCCATTACGATCAGGCCGAAAAATGGTACAAGGCAGCATTGCTGAAGAAGCCTGACGACGTAGCTGTTCTGGCTGGCCTGGCTTACATGCAACTGCAAAAGGGCGATGCTAAGGAAGCTGAAAAAGCAATAGCCACTCTGGAGAAGGCTGATCCGAGCAATCAGGACTTGCCGCAGTTTCGCGAAAGACTGGCGGCCCTGAAATCAGGAGACAAGCCGAAATAGCTTGTGCGCCACACTCACGGCGATATTGTCATTCGCACTATGTTGGCCAGCGAAATCCTCTGTATCTTCCCGTCTTTCGCCACTACCACTACCTGGCCATTTTCGACAGTGACACGACGCACGCTGCTCATGTAACGGTTGATGAGCGTGCCGTCACTGGTTTCTATCAACAATCGTGGACCACTTTCGGGCTCGGCCTCAGCAGGCGGCGGCTTAGTGATTGCTCTCGCCGTGGCGCTTCTTTTGGTAGAGCGTCTTTTTGCCGCGGTAGGTTTACTTTCCGACTTTGAGCTTTCGTCCGTCGTCGGTTGGGTTTCTGCACTGCTTCGGGTCGCGGTTTCTTCCGACTTTGCCGGCTGGGTCGGGCGCGTTCTGCCACTCGCCGGGCGGCGCCCCCGACTGTTTCCGGGGGATGGTTTCGCCCCAGTTGTTTTGTGTACTTCTTCGGATGATTCCGCCGGGCTTGGCGCAGGCGTGGGCGCGGCCGCTACCACTGAGATCGGTGGCGCCGGTTCCTCAATTCTCGCTCCGACGGATGAAACACGTCTGCCGCTCGTACTCCTTGAAGTGGTTGCAGACGCCGCCGTTTGATTCCGAGCCTTCTCTGTCGCAGCCAGCAACGGTCCGCTCGTAATTGGTTCAAACGAGCCGCTGAAGCGGATTCGATAAGTTCCGTCCTCATCATTCGGAGTGCGACCCTCTATCCGCAGTATTAGGTCCTGTCGAGTACGTAAATAAATACCTTTGGTAACTGGCGACGTGTTTTCCGAATAGACCGTAATCTTCAAGAGCGGTCGTAGGCCCGACGACGTAAAAACATCCACGTCCCCGTTCATGTTTCGAGCATCGACTGTAATTAGTAGATCTCCAGGCGTACCGGTGAACGCATAAAAATGATCGGTGAGTCGAGAATCGCCTAGGTCTCGCGCCACAATCGTCCCGCTTATTTCATTCGTTTGGATCGCCCAGGGGAACGCAATGTCCGTCGATTGGGCACGGGCGGATCCCGCAAAACAAGCAAACGCTAAAACAAAGCAGCAGGAAACTCGCGCGAGCGTTTGATTTAGAACAACCATCTTCATAGAGAAAGTTTTCAGGGTTAATTGGAAGCCGCCGGCGCGTTAACCCAGCTTTGTAAGAATATCAGATTAGTCGTGGGAATCGCATGGAAACCCACATTAAGATACTGCTGGATTGGCATCCTTAGATCCGAAGGACCGTTAGATAGTAGCCCCGTCCGTGAGGGCGGGGATTCCATCCTCTCCATAGACCAGAGGCCCGAAGGGCCGGTACAAATCGTGACGCACCTTCGCCGCTCAGGTAACTGACCCTCGGATCTACTCCGCCCTTACGGACGGGGCTATTAACTGCCGGTCCTTCGGGACCTAACGCAATCGGGAGAATGAAACTGAACCCACTGCCCCAAGTGAGATTTCTGGTATCCTTTTGTCATGAGAAAGCTTTACTTCTTTGGCCTCGTATTTCTCTCCCTGTTTCCCGCTTTTCCTCTTCAAGCCCAGTCGTGGGCAACAAAACTCGACAGACGCGTCCGCTTCTATCAAACGACCGATCTGGGTGTGCTTATTGTCGGCACCGAAAAGTCACTTTATGCGGTTGACGGCTCAACCGGCGAAATTCTTTGGCGCCGCAAGGATGTCTCCATCGACGAAACCGACGTTGCTCCCATTCCGGGTTCCGATTTAGTTTTGATTGGCTTTCAAAAGGGGGAACGTACTCGAATGGAAGCTGTAGATCTCCTCGGGGGAGACACGGTCTGGAAGAGCGATAAGATTCGCGGCTCTGTGATGCAAATGGCAGTTGACCCGGCGGCGAATCTACTTGCGGTCGTGCTTGCAAAGGACGCGAAAGGACACGCGAAGGAAGGCTTCAAACGACATCCACTTTTGCATGTGCTGGACCTGTCCTCAGGTAACGAACTCTGGAAATATGAAGTGGGCGAAGTGGAAATGATGCGTTCGCGGTGGCCGTCAAACGAAGGAGACGACGTAGAATATACCCTCGATAATTATCGTTCGCCGGTTTTTGTTGACGGCAGGTTGTATGTTTTCTACGAGGGTTTGACCTCATTCGACGAGCGCATCGGTAAATCAAGGCTGCGGGAAAAATACCGCGTAAACGAAGATGGACTCGCGCTTACTGAGGCAGATCCTATTTTCGATGAGAAGTTCATTTACACCTCCGGACATGGACGAGTTCGCGCCATCTCGCGCGAAACCGGCGACACCGAGTGGGAAGCAAAAGATTTGGGACTGACGCCGGAGATGATCCTGGTGGGAGAAACATTATACGTTCGCACCGGCGGTCAATTTACGCGTTTGAAAGATGGTGAGACTGTCGAGCGTGGCTCGTATGGGGTTAGCGCCATAGACGCTCGCAACGGCAAAGTGCTCTGGAGATACAAGGGCGCCGACAAAGGGATAACTAATCTTGTATTGCCAAACCCTTCCAGTATATTGATTGCCGATCGCGACGATCTGATCGTCATCGACTCGAACACAGGTAAACGCCGCACGCGCTCTAAACACGGCATTGAACGCGCGTCATTTGCCGTTTTGAACGAGGGCGGTAATGTTGTGATCGGAGGCCAGTCAGAGATCGCCGCGTTCGACGTGAATAGCGGTCGCGAGATTTGGCGTGCACGTCACACGCCACCGGGCCGAGGCCTATTGCGAACGATCACAGCGGTGGCTGCTCGTGCTGCCTCCCTCTATTTCCGCTATGGCGGTCTGACAATGACAGCCTTTCGCGGTGTGCAGATAGCTGGGGCCGTGAGCAGTTTCAGTTGGTCAGGTCTGGTGGCGCGTTCTTCAGTTTCTAACCTGCAGCAGCTGGCAACAAGTTCGGCTCGGAACTATGCCAGCTCATATGCCGCGTCTCGCTTCCGGCAATTCGGCTTAGCTGCTCGCGCAGGAGCAAGCCTGGCGAGGAGCGGTGCGACCCTGCCTGAGATGCCATCCATGCCATCTGCAGGCGATACCACGCGAAGCCGAGTAACCGGCGGCACGGTTGATGTAGAAGATAGACTACTCGATCGGCTTGACCCAGCTCGTCAGCTCGAACGTCTCTCCCGCTTTCTCTGGCACCGCGATCGCCTCGCAGCCCTTCGCGGGCAATGGATGTATTTCTATACCGAGCTTAGAAGTCAGGATGGAAATGGGCTTGCCGGAGTTAATATCAATAACGGAGAAACCGACCGCGAGATCAGGCTGCGCGATTTGGATGAGCGCTTCATTACCGATGAGGCGCTCGGTCTTATGTTTGTATCGTCCGGAAATCGTGTGATGGGTTATCCTGTGACTGGACGCCACTAATAGAGATTGCTTGTCGCCTCCGTCCGAACTCAAAAATCCGATATTCAACCTCGTACGACTCCATTTTTCAATCACCTGAGGTGGAAAACGTTTGCGTTGGGAGCGGTTCGTGAGTTAAATAGGGGGTATTCGACCGCACTTGCTTCTTCTTGATTCAGTCGTAACGGCAATACAGCCCGTTCAAATCTTTTGTGAAAGCTGCGTAACGTGACACAAATCGCCTTCGCCGAAGAAATCCAGGGAAAGCCACAAAACGAGACCAGTTATAACGCGCCTTCAGTAACTGTAGGGCGGAATCCGGCCACCTGTCAGATTATTTTTGATCAGAAACAGTGGCCGACGGTTTCTCGTCAACACGCTGAATTCAAACTACAGAATGGCCGCTGGATATTGTCAGACAGCGGCTCCACCTACGGCACCTTTCTCGACGGAAAAGCGCTCAAGGAACCTACAGCCATCCAGGTGAATTCCCGGGTTCAATTTGGCTCTGGTGGACCGATCCTCGTGGTTACAAGGATCGGAACTCCAGCTGCCGCCGTGGGGAACGAAACCGTCTTTGACCCGCCTCGTCAAACACCCACGCATTCACCGACACCGAGTGCCCCATCACACGTGCAGCAGCAGGCCGCCGCAGTTGCGCCAAGCAAACCACTCGAGCCCGTCTTCGTCGAGATGTCAGGCGCAGGAACAGGGCGCTTGCGCAGGATTGAACTCAGCAAGGAGGTAACTCGCTTCGGCCGCGATCCTGCCTTGGAGGGAGCAATAGATGCAGCGGCACCAGTTGTTTCGCGTCGTCATGCAGAGATTCGCCGGCAAGACGGCAGGTACATCCTGGTTGACCTCGGAAGCTTTAACGGCACGCTCCTGAATGGCCGCCGAATTGTCGCACCCGAATTGCTTCATCATAACGACAGAGCCGAACTGGGTCAGGGAGGTCCGACAATCCGTTTCCTTGATCCGGCGCATCCATCGCCGGCGCCAGTGCGACAGCCTGCGCCGTACGTCGATAGCCAGGCCGTGCAGATGACACCCGTAGTTGGTCCTTCTTCGAAAAAGATGGGGATGGGGACCATGCTGCTTGGTTCGGAGAGCCCCCTGCAAATCAGCCAAAGCGCCCTGGCGGATCGGCCGCACGTGTTTATTGAGCGAGCGTTTTCCAATACCGGCCAACTGGCAATTGGTCGCGGCGAGGAATGCGATATTCGACTCGACGGTCTCTTAATATCCAACCGGCATGCTTCTGTTTTGAATACGACGGCGGGTCTAACGATTGAGGATCTTGGTTCGTCAAACGGCACCTACGTCAACGGCCAACGCATCACCGGCCGTAAAGTTATCCAGCCGGAGGATCTGGTACAGATCGGGCCTTTTCTCTTAAGGGTACACCCGCAAAAGGGTGTCGCTGTCTTCGACACCCGGTCCAAGACGCGCATTGACGTTTTCCAGGTTACGAAGGAAGTGCCAAACCGCTCTGGCCCTGGAAAAGTCAGACTGTTAGACGAAGTTTGCCTGAGTATTAAGCCGAATGAGTTTGTCGGGCTTCTGGGTCCCTCAGGAGCCGGTAAGTCGACGTTGATGGACTCGCTAAATGGAATGCGCCCAGCCTCAAGCGGTCAGGTTTTTGTTAATAACCTGGATCTCTATCAGCACCTTGAATCGCTCAAGCAGTCGATTGGCTACGTTCCGCAAGACGATATCATTCACCGTGAACTAACCGTCTATAGCACCCTCTATTATGTGGCCCGTCTGAGGCTTTCGCGGGACATCTCGACTAAGGAAATTAATCAAATTGTCGGGGAAGTGATGGACGTTACCGGCCTTTCCGAGCGGCGCGACGTCCCAATATCACAACTCTCCGGTGGTCAGCGAAAGCGTGTCTCGATCGCCGTCGAGCTTATAACAAAGCCCTCGGTCATCTTCCTCGATGAACCCACTTCTGGTCTCGACCCGGCCACCGAAGAAAAGGTTATGAAGCTTTTTCGCCAGATCGCTGAGTCGGGTCGGACAGTGATTCTCACCACGCACGCGATGGAGAACGTCAAACTCTTTGACAAGATCGTGCTGCTGATGCGAGGCAAACTGGTCTTTTATGGTAAGCCGGATGAGGCGCTTGCCCACGTGGGCGCGGAAAGCTTTAAAGATCTCTACGACAAACTCGAAGCGCCGATTAGTGAGCGACTGGCAAAAACGAACAAGCACGTATCCAGAGAGCAGGCTGCAGAAGAGGTGGCAGATGAATGGAAGCGCCGCTTCATGCTTACCGAGCAATATAAGTGCAACGTCGCAGATCCGCTGACCGAGGTTTCGAGTAGTCCGCGACAGGCGGCGCCGGCAAAGAGGCGCACCACCATTGGTGAGCTCGTGCGACAGTGGGCAACTCTCTCTCGTCGCTATCTGGGAGTGCTAGCTCGCGACAAATTCAACCTGCTGATTCTTTTTGCTCAGGCGCCAATTATCGCGCTGCTCACTTACCTCGTAGTTGGATCCAACGCTCAGCGCGATTTCCCTTACTTCATTCTGGCGCTGGTAGCCCTTTGGTTTGGCACGTCGGTCGCTTCCAGAGAGGTTATTCGGGAACGCGCCGTCTATAACAGGGAACGCATGGTCAATCTGCGACTCTTGCCTTACGTGGGATCGAAACTTTTTGTCCTGATGCTGATCGTCAGTTTTCAATGTCTACTCCTGTTCGGTACGTTGAAGTTGCTTGACGTCACGACACTGATGAATTTGCCGGGCAAGGTCGGTGGTGTTCCCCAGTTGCTCGTGATGATTTTGACCGGAATGGTTGGTGTCGCCCTCGGACTTTTTATCTCTGCAGTTGTAAAGACTTCCGAGATGGCAACGAGCCTCGTGCCGCTCATTCTGATACCGCAGATTCTCTTCTCTGGCCTTGTGGGCGTGCCGGTGGGCCTCGCCAAAGTAGTGGGAGTCGTAATGCCCGCGACCTGGTCATTTGACGAGATGAAACGTTTGTCGGGCCTCAACGTTTTGCGTGGTAAAGATGAGTTTGCTCAGCCTGCTGTCAATAATGAAGGCCGCGGGCTCTTTAAGCAGATTGAACACGAGAACGATGCCAACATTGCTGATGCAAAGCAAAGAATCATCAAATACAGGTCTGACGCAGAGAAAAATTCAAAGGACTTCGAAAAGGAGATGGATCAATACCAGAAAGACCTTCTGAATAGGGGCTCGCCTACGAAACCAACGGCGCCTAAACTTGGCCCTGCGCCCGAGATAGCGAAGGCTATTCAGATCCCCAACGATCTCAGTAATTTTGTCGACTTCCTGCATCCATGGGGAGGGCACCTAATCGACCTCGGAGTGCTGACGGCAATGCTCTTTGCCTTCCTCGTCGCCACTGGGATTGCCTTGCGAGCTCAGGATATTTGACGAGTTTAAAAATTGATGGGCACGGCGCGTCGTGCTCATAAAGTTCTCAACATTGACGTTGCCTGTTACTTGCTGTACAAGCAGCGTGCAATCGAAGACCAACAGGAGGAATCACTCGATATGTTACGAAGATCAATTGCCCGGAAAGCGCTGATGCTTGCGTTTTGTTGCTTCGCGGCGCTGGTATTAGCCACAACTACGACGACCATTCCCAACGCCGCTGCCGACTTTACGGGGCGCGAAATTCTGAGCGTCAGTCGCATCGCACACGGCGGTGTCGATTATGCCAACATGCAAAACGTGACAGTGAAGGCTAACGGCTTCGTGAATGCGGCTGCGTTTGGCGGCATTGGCGCCAATCCGCTTGGTGCTATGGCCGAAGTCAGACTTAGGATTACCGATTACCAGGATAAATTAATGCGCCGGCGACTTGATGTCGCGCCTAGCGCAACTCTCCCAGGGCGTACTTATCTGGTCTTCACCGGCACACAGGGGGGCGGAATGATCTTTGGTAATGAGTTTCGCGTGAGCGAGACTGCTGCTTCCCGGCACTGGGGGATGATGGGGTTTGACACTCTCAATCGAGCGATTGAGGGCCAACTTGTCACGGCCCGACAAAAAGATGAGGGCAATGATTACGTGGTGGAAGTTAAGTTCAATCCCCAGGACACCGTTCGGTACTGGATTAACATGCGGACTTTCCTGATCGATAAAATCAGTACGCGCTACAACAGCCAGGTGCTTATTGAAGAAGAACGCAGCGATTATCGCAGGGCTGATTGCATGATGCTGCCGTTTCACGTCGTCACGCGTCTCCAGGGCCAGCGTTTCGCAGACCTGGCAATTGAGAGCTACGATTTGAAAAGCACAGTTCCCGCTGCGACATTCACTATAACCACCGT
>JALYSR010000250.1 GCA_030854715.1 Acidobacteriota bacterium | reverse complement strand
ACTGTGGCTGAGGCGCTCAAACGCCTTGACCGCGACACGGCCAAGCAAGCGTTGGCTGCGCGGGTGAACGGACGGGAAGTAGATCTGGCCTTCACCCTTCCGGAACAGCAAAACGGCGATCCGGTTCAGATTGAACCCGTCCTTCCCGAAACTCGCGAAGGTCTGGACGTGCTACGTCACTCCACGGCACACCTTCTCGCCGCCGCAGTCCTCGATCTATTTCCTGGCAGCAAACTGGGCATCGGACCGGCGCTGCTAGACGATCCGCGATATGGTTTCTTTTACGATGTCATTACGCCCAACGCGTTAACTGAAGCCGATCTTCCCTTGATCGAGAAGCGCATGCGGCAGATTGCGAGCCGCAATCTTTCGTATCGACGCGAAGAGATTTCCAAAGCGGAAGCGATCCGCCTGTTCAGTGAGCGCGACGAGCCGCTTAAGTGCCAACTAATTGCGGAGAAGGGTGGTGAGGTCGTAAGCGTCTACTACATTGACGGTTCGCCATTCATCGATTTTTGTCTCGGGCCTCATGTGCCTAACACAAATAAGTTGCGCGCGTTCAAGTTACTATCACTCGCCGGCGCCTATTGGATGGGCGACGCTGAGCAGCCGCAGATGCAACGCATCTACGGGACTGCGTTTTTCACACAGGAACAACTAGACGCCTGGCTGAAACAACGTGAAGAAGCTGAGAAGCGAGACCACCGGCGGTTAGGGAAAGAGCTCGACCTCTTTTCAATCCAGGAAGAATATGGTCAGGGACTGATCTTCTGGCACCCCAAAGGGGCCATGATTCGGCAGCAGATGGAAGATTATCTGCGCGAGGAATTGGTGAAGCGCGATTATAGTTTCGTTTACACGCCGCACATCGCCAAGCGCGACTTATGGAAGATCAGCGGACATGATCAAAACTATGCTGATTCGATGTTCGCGCCGATTACGCTGGAAGAAACGGAGTTTCGGCTCAAGCCGATGAACTGTCCGTTTCACATCGCGATCTATAAGTCGCAACAGCGATCTTATCGTGATCTGCCGCAGCGATATGCCGAGATGGGCACGGTTTATCGAGCCGAGTTGTCGGGCACGCTGCATGGCTTGATGCGGGTTCGGGGATTCACCGTTGATGATGCGCATCTGTTCTGCACCCCTGAACAGGTTCGTAAAGAGATCGACGGCTGTGTTGACTTTGCGTCGCAGGTTCTGAAGACCTTCGGATTCGACAAGATCAAGTTTGAGTTGTCGGTGAAGGGAAGTGACACCTCAAAGCAATGGCTGGGTTCATACGAGGAGTGGGCAAAGGCTGAAGGCGCCCTGGCGGAAGCACTCGATGCGCGCCAGATCAAATATGAAACTATCGAGGGCGAAGCAGCTTTCTATGGACCCAAGATCGACTTCAAGATCGAAGACGCCATTGGGCGGCTTTGGCAGCTAGGAACGGTGCAGTGGGATTTCAACCTGCCTGAGCGATTTGAACTTGAATACATCGCCGAGGATAACAAGCCGCACCGCCCGGTGATGGTCCATCGCGCCCTGTTCGGCTCAATCGAGCGCTTTTTCGGCGTTTTGATCGAACATTACGCTGGGGCCTTTCCCATGTGGCTGGCGCCGGTGCAGGTGGCTGTGCTGCCGATTACGGATCGAGTCAACGAATATGCGGAGAAGGTCGCGGCAGCATTGCGTGAGGCCGGGCTTCGCGTTGAACCAAACCTGAAGAGTGAAAAGATTGGCGCGAAAATTCGCGACGCTCAAATTCACAAAGTCCCGTTCATGCTGGTGCTCGGCGATCGCGAAATGGAACAAGGAAACGTTGCGGTACGCGAACGGTCGCAAGGTGACATCGGTGTGATGTCTATTGACAACTTTGTTGAGATGGCACGCAAGCTTGTCAAGATGCGTGCGTTGACTAACACGTAGTCCAACGTCCAGAGTCCAAGGTCCAACGTCGAACGCAAACACATTGGACTTTGGACGTGGGACTTTGGACTGTTAAATGAGGAGGTGCAGCAATAGCTACAGGCTTTCGAGGTCGCGGCCAGCGTCCGGATAACCGACGCCTGCCGATCGCGCGTATTAACGAGAGAATTCGGGTACCCCAGGTGAGAGTGATAGGCGAGGAGGGTGAGCAGCTCGGCGTGCTGGATATTAGGGACGCCATTCGCCAGGCCAGGGAAAAAGGCCTTGACCTCGTGGAGGTGGCCGCAACCGCCGACCCGCCGGTTTGCCGAATTATTGACTTCGGAAAGTTTCAGTACGAAGCCAAGAAGAAGGCAAACGAGGCGAAGAAGAAACAGGTAACGATCACAGTCAAGGAAGTGAAATTTCGACCGGGCACTGACGATCACGACTACGACTACCGCATGAAGCATGCGCGCGAGTGGTTGGAGGATGGCGACAAGGTGAAAGCCACAATCTGGTTCCGTGGTCGAGAAATGACTCACCGCGAACTGGGTGCGCGCATACTTGAGAAATTGGAAAAAGATTTGATCGATGTTGGCGAAGTAGAGGCACGGCCACGTATGGAAGGGAACCAGATGTTTATTATTCTGGGACCTAAGCGCCACAAGAGTACGAGCAAGCCGGACCACCCCGCGCCACCTTCGCCGCCGCCTTCGCCGGGGGGCCAGTAAGCAGTAGGCAGACGGCAGGAGGAGTCGGGCAGGACAGAACGGGGCAGTAGCCCGACCATTAGGGAGGGCGTAAAGATTTATCAAAATCAAAGATAGAGGACGGATTTATGCCAAAGTTAAAAACACATAAGGGGGCGGCGAAACGCTTTCGCTTGACCGCGACCGGAAAAATCAAACGCGGTCATTCGCACGCACGCCATATTCTTACCAAGAAGACAAATAAGCGGAAAAGATTGCTGGACATTGACGCGCTGGTTTCAAAGTCGGACCAGAAGCGAGTGGAAGCAATGCTGCCGTACGGAAGAGATTAGGAAAGGATGAAGGATGAGGGATGAAGGATGAAGGATGAAACGAGGTTGAGCGATGGGCTAAACACGACAGGTGTTTCCTTCATCCTTCCGCCTTCATCCTTTCAGAGCCATCATCCTTCCAGGAGGAGGAACTAAACCATGCCAAGGGCAAAACGTGGAAACAAGCGCCTCGAACGGCGCAAGAAAATATTAAAGCTGGCGAAGGGCTACCGCGGTACGAAGTCGAAGCTCTATCGTTCCGCCAAAGAATCAGTCGAGCGCGGTTTGAATTTCGCCTACACCGGGCGAAAGTTGAAGAAGCGCGACTTTCGCAGCCTATGGATAGTGCGCATCGGCGCCGCCGCCCGCTTGAATGGACTTAATTATTCACAACTGATGCACGGCCTGAAGCTCGCCGGTGTGGAATTGGATCGGAAAGTTCTTGCCGATCTTGCGGTTAGTCTGCCCGAGGCTTTTACGGCGGTCACGGTGCAGGCCAAGAACGCGTTGGAGAACAAGAAAGAAAAGGCAGCCGCCTGAATAGACGTTTGCCGCAATTTTCAATAACAGTTTAGAGAGGCGGGTATTGCCCGCCGGGACAAGTTTGGTAATGACAGAGAGTCAAAGCCAGGACGATCCAAAAGCCTTGGTTGAAGCAGCACGCAAAGCGTTCGAGCAAGAGTTCGAGCGCTTTGCTGGTTTAGCGCAGAGTTCTGCCCTCGCTGAAACTGTGGGTGGGCTTGGCCTCGATCAGGCCGAAGCGCAACAACGGGCTCTGGCCGAGTTGCGCACGCGTCATCTGGGTAGAAAGAGTGCGCTGGCAGCGAGCAAGAAGACAATAGGCCGGGTAGCTCCGGATGAACGATCGGCTTTCGGCCAATTAGTTCAGCACATTGAAGCTGAGATCACTGGGCAAATAGACCGGGCTGAACAGGCCTTGAAAAAACACATTGAATCTGCTCGCGGAGAGCGTGAGCGAATCGACGTCACGCTTCCCGGCCGGCGTCCACGTCGCGGGCATCTTCACCCCATCACGATTGTGCGGGAACGAATTGAAGACATTTTCGTCGCGCTCGGTTACGCGATCGAGGACGGGCGAGAGATTGAAACTGACTTCTATAACTTCGACGCGCTAAATATTCCGGAAAACCATCCCGCTCGCGCTTCGCAGGACACCTTCTATACGACCGATGGTTTTGCTTTGCGCTCACAAACGTCCACGGTCCAGATTCATGCGATGCAACGCCGCGGCGCGCCGCTACGAATGATTGCGCCGGGTCGCGTCTTTCGCCGGGACACGCCTGACCCCACGCACAATCCCATGTTTTTCCAGGTTGAGGGTCTCTGCGTTGATCGTGGGATTAGCATGGCGCACTTGAAGGGCACGGTTGCCGAATTTTTGCGCCGTATGTTCGGCCAGCAAACGGTGACGCGCTTTCGGCCGTCGTACTTTCCGTTCACCGAACCGAGCGCGGAGTTTGATTTTAGTTGCTTCAAATGCGGTGGCGCAGGCTGTCGAATTTGCAAAAACTCAGGCTGGATAGAACTGGGCGGCTCGGGCATGGTCCATCCTAACGTCTTGCGGACGGCGGGAGTTGACCCCGAAGTTTATTCAGGGTTCGCATTCGGATTGGGGATCGACCGCATGTGCGCGCTGATGTATGGCCTCGACGATATTCGTCTGCTTTTCGAGAACGACGTTAGGTTTCTGGAACAGTTTGATTAAAGGCAAGTCAGTAATCAGTAGTCCGTGGTCAGTTGCAAACGCTAAGCGAAACACGACCACTGACAACTGACCACTGAAAAACGGACTACTGACTAATGTTAATTAGTTACAACTGGCTAAGCGAACTTACCGGCACGGCTCTGAGTCCGCAGGAGTTGCGGGAGCGGTTAACTATGGTCGGCCTCGCGATTGACGCGGTGGAAGAGAAAGAAGGCGATTCTGTCCTTGACGTCGAGGTTCCGTCGAACCGCCCTGATTGCCTTTCACATATCGGGATTGCTCGGGAAGTTGCGGTTATTGAAAGGTCCAAAGTCCAAAGTCCAAAGTCCAAAGTCTGCAAGACTGAAGGCAAGGCCGCCAACTTCACCTCAGTTGAGATCCGCGACCCGGATCTCTGCCCGCGTTATGCAGCCCGAGTTGTGCGTGGGGTGAAGATCGCGCCATCACCAGGCTGGCTGGCAAAGCGTCTCGGGGAAATCGGACAGCGACCGATTAACAACGTTGCCGACATTACTAATTACGTGCTTCACGAGTTGGGGCAGCCGCTTCACGCTTTCGACCTCGCCAAACTTTCTGAAAAGAGAATAGTTGTGCGCCGCGCCAAAGCGCACGAACAACTGACGACGCTCGACGGTGTTGAGCGCACGCTCGATTCGCAAATGCTCGTCATCGCCGATGCTCACCAGCCCGTCGCGCTTGCCGGCATCATGGGGGGGTTGGATTCAGAGATATCGGCAAGCACAACCGACGTGCTGATTGAAAGCGCCTACTTCAATCCTGATTCCGTGCGGCGAACCGCGCGAAGGCTCGGTATGGATACGGAAGCCTCGCGCCGATTTGAGCGTGGCGCCGATTGCGAAAACGTTTTGCAGGCACAAGCAAGGTGCGTTGAACTTATTTGCGAAATTGCTGGCGGGGTAGCAACGACAGACACGATTGACGTGTACCCGAATCCGCTCGCGGCCCGCTCGGTAAAGTTTCGTCTGGCTCGAGTGGAAGCTCTTACTTCGCTTCAAGTGGACCTATCGGACATTACTCGCATTCTCAGAGCCCTCGGCTTCGCTGGCGAAGCTCGCGGAACTGAGGCAATCAGGTCTGTCGTTCCGAGTTGGCGTGTTGATGTCGCCATCGAGGAAGACCTGGTTGAAGAGGTTGCGCGGCATACTGGCTACGAGAAGATCGCATCACTTTTACCACCCTCGAATATGCCAGGCGAGTACCAGCCTTCGGAGATGAGTCGCCGCGCGTTACGAACCGCTCTCACGAATCTGGGTTTTGATGAGGCTATTAACTTTAGTTTTATCGATATGGGTCACGATGAACAGTTTGAGACTCTCCCCGACCTGGTCTCGGAATCTAAGAAAATCGATTTTGTCACCCTCAGCAACCCTGTTCTCGAAAACGCCAGCCGCATGCGCGCCGGCCTGCTTCCGGGGTTGTTGGAATCCGTTCGGCGCAATATCAACCATGGAACAAGGGACGTCCGTTTGTTCGAAATTGGCCGGGTTTTCGCAGGTTCAACTACCGGCGAGGTTCCGTTGGAGCGGGATGCGTGGGCACTGATCGCCACCGGCGGGGCTATAGAGGAGGGGCGCGCTGGGGGAGCACGCGAGGTTGATTTTTTTGAACTCAAGGGCGCGCTGGAGGCTGGTGTCGCCGCGATGAAGCTGGGATCCTTACGCTTTGAAAACGCGAACGCCAAACATTTGCGTGAAGGTCAGTCGGCTAAAATAATGTTGGCGGATGGAAACGCGATTGGGAGCATTGGGAGGTTGTCTGAGGGGATTGCTGCTTCTTACAAGTTCCGCCAGCCGGTTTATCTGGCCGAACTCGATTTGACGGCTTTGTTGGATTCTGAAAAACGAACGATCCAATACCGACCGTTGCCGCGTTATCCTTCAGTCGTCCGCGACCTGACTTTGCTTCTTGGCCGCGATGTCAGCTTCTCCGAACTGGTGCAGGCTATCGATTCTGAACACATCGTTGACTACTCCCGCACAAAGCTGGTGGGCACGTATGAGGGCGAAAATATTCCCGAGGGTAAACGTTCGGTAACTTTGCGAATCGAATATCGCTCCGACGAACGAACTTTGCGCGACGAAGAAGTGGAAGAGCGTCACCGGCAATTGATAGATTCTCTCGTGGAAAAATTCAGTGCGAAGCTGCATTAAAAAATAAATCGCATTCAGAAGCGTAAACGGTCTTGCGCTTGTAAGCCTGAAGTCGCATAATCCGAGGCGGACTTGAAAGCGACTTGATTCGTTTAGGGAAAGAAGAGTTTGATGGTCGGACTATCCGGATTAGAAAAATTCTCGCATTTGGAAGACAAGATCTATCGTACCATCGAGTTGACCAAAACCCTGCGCCAGGAGAAAGAGAGTCTGGAAAAAGAGCTTTCCGTAATGCGGCGCAACCGGGGCAGCGTACCTAACGAACAACAGCGGCTTGAAAAACAGGTCGAGGCCTTGCTCGCTGAACGGGACATTATCCGCGCCAAGGTGGAAGCGATGCTGGACGCCGTGGCCGCGCTGGATCCGGAGATGGCGGAGGAACTTAGATGACCACGGGAATCGCCCCAATTCTTGGTAAAAGCAGTATGGAAACTACTACAACCTCAGCACCCACCATCCGGGTTGAAATCTACAACCAAACTTACAATATCCGTTCTGACGGCGACTCCGAATACCTCATGCAGCTTGCCGACTTTGTAGACGGCCGCATGCGGGAGATTTCCTCGGGCACCCTGACCGTGGATTCACTGAAAGTAGCCATTTTAGCGGCACTGCACATCGCTGATGAGCTGCATCGCCTGAAGCAAACTCACGAGCAGGCGGATGCACAACTTGCCACCCGAAGCGCCGAATGCGCTGAAATGCTCGACCGTTTGTTGAAGGTTAGAAGCAATATCGAGCAGGAAAAAGGCGGCCCCGGAAACATCGCGTTTAGCTAGATCTTTTCCACATATTTTCCACACAATAGCGCCCACGTTGACTTCTCTTCGGCAACGTTGGGATTTCTGCGTCAGTAGAGAGCAACGGCCAAGACAGAGCCGAGCTCGTTAGCTTCGGATCTTTAAGTCTCAACTTCAGAATTGGACGTATTGCCTGGATTTGTTGCCAAAGTAGACTTTTCGCATCCGGCGCTACCGCGCTCCGTTCTGCAATGGCGGCCGTATATTTTCGAGGTCGTGTAATTCACTTTTCGACGTCGTTTTGTGCTAGTATCCCTCGCGGCGGAGGGAAATGTCTGCGAGGCCCGTCACCGAGTTACGATGATTGAGCCAACGCCGTTGAAATGGGAGACCGATGCCGCTTGCCAGTGCACTTCTTCAGCGTTAAGAATTGCCAGAGGCTGCGGCTTTCAAAAGGTCACCCACCTGTACATGCAGGTTCAATTACGGCTTCGGAACGACCATTGCGGATATCCCTCCTGCCAACTTAAGTGACAAGTGACGAGTGACAAGGAGAGTGATGGAGAAGAATTTCCCGTCACTTGTCACTCGTTCCTTGTCACTTTTTATTATGAAGATCCTAATGATTGGCGACGTTGTTGCTAAACCGGGCCGTGTGGCCGTGTTGGAGCGCATCCAGGATTTACGCGAACAACACGACATCGATCTCGCCATCATGAACGCCGAAAACC
>JALYSR010000054.1 GCA_030854715.1 Acidobacteriota bacterium | reverse complement strand
CTTTTCTTGCTACCGCTCTGGCCGATTACATAATTCAGTTTGGTGGTGGTCGCCTGAAACCGGAGATAGACCGCTTGCCGTTAGCGCTTGGGAGTCTGGCCTTTTTTTACCTGGTCCATATCGTTGGCGTACGCTGGTTCGGTCGCTTGCAGGTGACGATGTGCGCACTGCTGGGGCTTTCGTTAATCGTACTGATCGTGCCAGGCTTATTTGCGATCCGCGCGGCGAACTATCAGCCATTCATGACACACGGCCTCGCAGGATTAGCGGCGAGCCTCACGCTGCTCTTCTTCTCCTATGCCGGTTTCGAGTCTTTGGCCCAGACAGCGGGCGAAGTGAAAGACAGCACCGAGCGGCTCCCGCGAGTTTTCCTGAAAGGCATTACCATCACGGCGTTAATCTTTGTGCTGATGTCTGTCGTCGCTTTCGGCGTCCTGCCGGGATCGGGGCTGCAGGCCAGCAACGCGCCGATGGCGGAAGTCGCCTCCGTCTATCTGCCCGCCGGCGCTGCGCTGTTCGTCACATTCGGCGCGATCATGGCAGTCACAACTTCCATCAACTCGACCATGCTGGTGCCGTCGCGGTTGGCCATTATTCTGGCGCGCGACGGATTGGCCCCGAGCTGGATTGGCGCGATCCATCCGCGCACCGGAACGCCCATTCGTGGTCTCACTCTAACCCTTGCAGCGGCAGCCTTCCTGCTCATTAGCGGACAAGTATCGCTGGGCTTGAACATTGCCGTCTTTGCGTTGGTCATCCTTTATTTCCTGCACAGCCTGACCTTCCTGCTTCTACCACGCTGGAATCCTAGACTCTATTCGCTTATCAAAATTTCGCTGGCACCATCACTGCAGCGGGCGGCAGCTTTACTGTCCGTGTTGGCAATGGGCGGAATCATTGCGATTCAGGTAGTTCAGGACCTGCGGACGTTAGGGGCACAGAGTTTCCGGCAGAGACTTGCTGGTCACTCACTCACAAGCGTCGAACTCGCTTTGGCTTGGGGCTTAATCGGAACCATGCTCTACGTTTACGGTCGCCTGCGCGGACGGCAAGAAGCGAGAGATAACGAGATCATTTTTGCAGAGGTTGAAACTGGACAGGAGAATAGCGATGGAGATTGAAGGGAAAAGAGTATTGGTGACGGGAGCTAGTCGCGGTCTGGGTCGCGCTCTGGCGCTTGCGTGTCTTACGGCAGGCGCGCGCGAGGTGTTAGCCGGTGTGCGGCAGCCGGAGAGTCTGAAAAATCTTAAAGAGACCGCAAAGGATGTGCGCCTCACGCCGGTGCGTCTCGATGTTACGTCGGAAGATGACGTGCGGGCGGCGGCTGACTTGGGACGCGTGGACATTCTGATTAACAATGCTGGAGTGTCCGTTTACGGTAGCGTGCTGCAGGTGCCGTTGGCGGAATTGCAGCACGAGATCGAAGTCAATTACCTCGGCGCGCTGCTGATGGCTCGAGCGTTCGCGCCTGCGATGATTGAGAGTCGCGACGGGTTGATCGTCAACGTGGCCTCCATTCTCGCCAAAGTCAATCTGCCCGCGCTTGGCAACTATTGCGCGCTCAAGGCGGCTTTGCTGTCTCTGAGTCAGGCGCTGCGCGCCGATCTGCGAAGACACGGTGTGCGAGTCATCACCGTCCTGCCGGGAACGATTGACACGGATATGAGCCGGGACTTTGATGGGCCAAAGATGTCGGCGGAGCAGGCTGCTTCGGAGATCATCGAAGCTATCCGCGCAGAAAGAATTGAAACCCCGATTGGCGATGCCGCCCGCGAAGTTATGACTGGGCTGGCGTCTGATCCGCTGGCAATAGAGATGTCCTTCGCGGAGTACCGCGCTTGAGTGAAATGGCAGCACCAAACATTGACCGCCGCCGTGCAGAATTCCCAACCTTAGCGTCGGGGATTCACCTGTTGAGTCACAGTCTTGGCCCAGTCCCGCGCGCGGCACGCGAATCGTTGGTCGCTTATTATGAGGCTTGGGAGGGACACACCAGCGAGGACGCCTGGGCAGCTAGCTGGTGGGAGTTGTCGCAACAGGTGGGCGACCGCATCGCACGCATCCTGGGCGGGGCGCCGGGCTCAGTGCAAATTCAACCAAATGCCTCGATTGCGCTCGCGAGTGTCGCATCGTGCTTTAACTTCGCATCGACGAAGCGCAATAAGGTAGTCACATCCGCGCTGGATTTCCCTTCGATGGAATACATCTGGGAAGCGCAAAGAGCTCTCGGCGCGAAGGTTGATATTGTTGGCTCGCCTGACGGCGTTACGGTTCCTCTCGAAAACATTCTCGCGGCCATCGACGACACAACGGGTCTGGTGGCGATGTCACACACTTCATTTCGCAGCTCGTATCGCATCGATGCAAAAGCGATCGTCGGACGCGCGCATAGCGTTGGTGCGCTTGTTCTGCTTGATGTCTATCAATCGGCCGGATCGATCGAGCTGGATGCGACCGTCTGGGGCGTTGATTTCCTGATCGGTGGCACGATCAAGTGGCTCTGTGGTGGCCCAGCCTGCGGTTATCTGTACGTGCGACCCGACTTGCAAAGAGATCTGCAGCCGCGACTTACCGGCTGGGTCGCTCACGCTGCACCTTTTGACTTCGCGCATTCTCCCATGCGTTACGCCAAGTCTGTCCGCCGATTCGCGCAAGGCACGCCGAGCATTCCCGCGCTCTATTCAGCACTGCCAGGTCTGCAAATCGTGGAACAAGTCGGTGTCGAAACAATCGCGCGCGAATCCAGCCGCCGAACGGAATGGATGATCGAGTTTGCTCTAGAGCAGGGATGGAAAATAAACAGCCCACGCGACGTCTACG
Source organism: Acidobacteriota bacterium (assembly GCA_030854715.1). Classification (GTDB taxonomy): domain Bacteria; phylum Acidobacteriota; class Blastocatellia; order Pyrinomonadales; family Pyrinomonadaceae; genus PSRF01. Next base: position 5,777 of record JALYSR010000054.1, on the reverse strand, counting down.
AGCGCGGGGGTTCAGTAATGATTGATGTCGATGACGGACCAGCAATGGTAGATCGGCTCGCCGAGAGAAATGTATTCGTTGATTGCCGTCCCGGCGTGGGCTTGCGCATCTCGCCTCACTTCTTCAACACAGATGAAGAAGTAGCGGAAGCAATGACGATCCTCTCAGAATTGATTGGTGAACAGTAGGGCCTTATGGGACCTATCAGACCTATGGATACTAAACATCGTATCGTACACTCGGGCTCCCCGCCGGATAGAAAACACCCAACAGTCGCAGCTCATCATCACCGGTATTCTCAACACAGTGAACCTGACCTTTGGGTAGATAGACGCAGGAGCCAGAGGCAATGGGCGTGTGTGTTTTCCCGCACCACATACGGCCTACGCCGCGCAGGATAAAGAGCACCTCCTCGTAGTTGTGAAAATGATCGGGCGCGCGGCCCTGGGGAATCGAACCGACAAACTGCGTCACTTGCGTGCTGCCGACTTCGTCGTTGATGAGCACTCGATACCAACGGTCCGCAGTCGGGACGGCGTCACGATCGGCGAGGCGTACGATGGGCGGTCGCCGTAGTGACGGTCTCTCTAACGACTGAGGAGAAGTGAACGGGGGCAACGACGTGGCTAGCGGCTCCGGGCATTGCGAACTGATGAGAACAAACGGTTCTGGACCAGGATTGTCCACCGTCAGAATCGCGCCGGGTCGGAGATAGACGCCAGTCTCCGGCTGAACCGGGTAAGGCCAACCGTCTATCAGGATGGTGGCAGTTCCTTGCAGGACGTAAATGATCTCGTCACATTCCTGATTGCGCAAACCGGGCGATAAGCCCGGCGCGAACTCCATCGTGCGTAGAGAGATGGCGGATGCGTTGTAGGCCCGCCCGATCTGAGGCCAAACCGTCAATGTTCCATTAATCGTTGGCTCGCCTTCTCTAATTCCTGTTACCCGGCAGCCGCCTTCCAATACCACAGCCATTCTCAAGTCCCCCATTACATCGATGAATTCTAGCCAAACCTCACCGCGCCAACCTCACTGCAGCACCAACCTCAAGAGGCACAATCTGTGGCCGCTTTCCTCTCATCAGACATTTCGATTCTCCGCTTTGGCTGTTACTCCGTCATTCCAGCTTATAGGGACAGTGACAAGATCTCTACGGCTTCCAACATCTATACGCAGGCCCGCTTTTCATTCATCAGCTTTCGCACATGTGGATCGACTTTCGCGGCATTCAAGACGACTACATGAGAAGCAAGTCAATTGACTATCTCGAGAACGGCCGCCGCGCCATTTACGGCGCAGCAACAGTACGCCATTCGCAATCCAAAACGGTTTAAGGGATATTGTGAACATATTTGGGGACTCACAGCCAGCGATCGGCCGGGACCAGCAACGCGTCGCATCAATGGCAAGACTGTGCGATTTTACGATTATAGAGGTCGCGGCATCCCTTCCGGCTCGGACGATGGAACGCCGCTCCGCGGGCGGTCGCAGCTTCTTTGCCGTTTGCGCCCGAGATCGTGCTGCCGTCTTTGCATTACACTCAAAAAACTTAATTGCTTATGCGGCACATCTTTGCGCGTCCAAAAAACATCCCACGGTTTTACATCCGTTCCGATTTTCCACGGTTTACTAACGTTCTGTGCGGTTTTTTCTGGCCATAGATTGGCCACAGGAGGAACTACGCTACAAGAGTCGGGCCTATAAATACTGACGAGATGAGGGTTGCTGGTGGAGCAGAGGAGGGTCGAACTCCTGGCCTCCGCATTGCGAATTACACTACCGGCAAAACGCTAAGTATTTGCCTTTTCGAAAGTTGCAGCCACCGAAGAAAATCAAGGGTTTTCACATTCTTTCCCATCCCTTACCATCGCATGTACGTCCCGTCCTGTTTTTTTTGGTCACATATTGGTCACTTGGAAACTTTCGATTTTCAAGTATTGAGATGCCAATTTTGGCATCTCAATAAACCGCCAAGGCTCTCGAAATCGCCTTCAGATGGAATGATCCTAAATCTCAACCATCGGAGCTTGGCTCTGACAGAGAATTGAATGCCCCAGTTCTCAACCGTGACCTGCTACTCGGACCGGTGACTCAAAGATTCGACCTCAGTGACCTGCTTTACTAACTTCACGCAAAACGCCGTCGTTTTGCGGATCATTTTGGCTCTTCATATCAGCCACTTTTTCAGTCGCCTTAAAACCAATCTTAGCGTGAGTGTCGTCGCAGAATGGTTTGTTACTCGACTGGCCAACACCGACAGAGAGAGATAGTGTCTTTGTCGAGCGGATATCTATCGCCCACGGTGTCAAGTAGTTCAGCAGCACCCTTTACTATTAACGGACCGTTTTGTGTTGCGCGAATTGAAAACTCAGCCATTTGATCTCCTTTGGAATTGCTATGGCTCGCTCCTACTTCCGCAGGACAAGCCTTGCTCTTAAATTGCCCAGACCTGTCTTGCAGCGGAGCCCTTACAGCGACTTCAAGTATTCGACCAGATCATTCTTCTCCTGCTCAGTCAGATTCAGTTTCTTGAAACCATTGTAGTGGTTGACCACGTCCATCAAAGTCGCAAAGCGTCCGTCGTGGTAGAAGCCCCCCTTCATGTGTGCGAAGAGCCCACGCAAGGGCGCAGTGCGATAGCTTTCGTCAGGCGATCGGTTTGATTGGAAATCGTCTATTCCAATCTCCGAAGGTTTGTGAGCATTCCAACCAGGCTCTGTAAATAGCGGAGGCACGTGGCACTGGGCGCAGTTAGCCTTTCCTTTGAAGACCATCTCTCCCCGCGCGGCTGCCGTTCGATCAAAGCTGCCCTCGGGCGGCGTCGGCGCAGGGATGGCGAGCTGGTAAAACTGTAGAGCGGCCATTTTCGCAGTCACCATGTCGTTGGTGCTTCGCCTGTTGCCGAAACCGGCACGGGCAGCAACCGGGTATTTCTTCGAGTCGTTCAGGCGTGGGTCATAGAACGTACCCTGCCCTTGCAATTCAAGATTCGCGACGAAGGCGTTCCAGTAAGTGACCGTACCCCAGCCGCCCGTCCAGGTGTGCAGATTAATGCCTGCCATCCCGAAGGCTGGCGGAATCAAAGTGGCGGCGGGCTTACCATCGGGCCGGAAGGCCTTGCCGTCAAGATTTAACTCGGCGTCGAACTTTCCCGGCCCCCAACTAGCGAGCACTTTCTTAACCGTTGCTTCATCTACTTGCAGGAGTTTCGTGAAGACGCTTAGGTCCGGAGCCAGAGAGATAATAGCGCCGGAGTTGAGGTCCCGGTTGGGCCAGCCATCAAGCCGGTGACCGATGCCGGGCGCGAAAGCGTCATCAACTGTGGAGTGGCAAACGGCACAGCTAAGGCCCACCGACTTCAGACTGCCGTTCTGGTTGAATGTTCCTGAAACGCCCAAGACTGCGTCGAGTTTGAGCAAGGCTAGCGTGGTCGCAGGATCATCCAAGTTGACCTCGCCCTTCTTGACCTTCTCGACAAGATCAGCAGGCAAGGCATCCATATCAACTTTTAGGCCGACTGCCAGCGCGGTCTTGGGGCTAACTCCTGGGCCAATGCCTCCAAGCTTTTGCCCCTCAAGCGCGCGATGTAACTTGAGCGTGTCCGTCCAATAAACCTCATCGCCGAAAGTGTCATAACGAAATATTCGTCTTCCTTCCTCAAGCATCCGTTGTGCGTTGCTATCGATTCGGCTATCGAATCCGTCAGGCCTTTGCGGCATTGCTGCTCGTTGCGCTCGACCGCGCTCAGTGACGTAAACCAAGCCGAGCGCAACAAGAACCAGCAAGGTGATTATCCTGCTGAGACTAGCGTGCATCACCCGGACGGGCGGACCGACATCGTTGTTCGCAAGTGGATTTGCTTTCCTTCTCTCTTCGCGCATATTGTTCTATTTCCTTTCGTCCGAGACGCAAGTGGTTATTGTCCGCGAGGGATTGATAGCTAATCGCGCAAAAAACCGCGAATTGAATTTCATATTAAGGGGAAGGGAACGAGGGTTTTAGGCTACGCCCTAATATTAAGAATGTAAAGGCCAGATTTAGGGCGCGCCCTAATATTGAAATTTAGAGAGGTCAAAAATGGCTATTCCTAAAGGCTCAAAAGGCCTGCGTTTTCCCTGTGAGTGTGTTTCTGCCGGCACTGGTGGTTACAGCGATCCATGGGCGGAAATTACCAAAAAGAAGTTACTGCCGAACGGGACCAAAGAAGAGATTCTCAATCTCGTTGCCCGCGAGCCAAAAACCATCTCGCAACTAGCTGAAGCCCTGGATCTGTCCTCACCGAGTGTTCACACGCACATCAACGACATGATGAAGAGCGAGCTGTTGCGTGAATCGGAAGAATGGGAGAAGAAGTATCCGACTGAGCGCTACTATGAGCCCAACTTTCCAGTCTTCAAGGCTGCGGAGTGCGAAGAATTTAAGGCGCTCTGCGACGAAATGAGTAAAGAGTTGGTCACCATGTTTGAAAGAAAAAGCAAGAAGATGGAACGCGCCTTTCGTGAGACCGGTCTTTCAAAACAGGGCTGGGAGCTATCGGACGTCACGCAATGTTTGTACGCAAACATGCAGCGAGGCGCACGCACAATGCTTGAGCAGCGTGGACTGCTCTCCGCGCGCCAGAAACATAGGAATGGCGCTGCGTGGATCTTTTGGGCACAGGAACCGGAAACGGACGGAGGGAAGAAGTAGCCGGTAGTTTATAGACAGGGAGGTCCCATGGATAATGATCTCGAGCTTCCGCCCGCGCTCCCTGGTCGAGAAACCCGAACTAAGCGGGTCAATTCTAGCAAAAGGACCAAGCGGAAAAGGGCATGAGGAGGAGTGGGTTTAATGATGTGCTGGAACCGGAGTCTTGAGTGTGTTCCCACAATTCATGATTGCTTTCACCAGCGTTTTCGGAGAAACTGATCTCTCCAAGTCGATATGAACAATGTTTGTCTTTGCTACGATGGCGAGGGGAATTTTCTTGCCATTGAGCAGTGTTAGCATTTGGAAATCAGACCTCACGATTGACCAGTTACAATGAGCTGTCAGAGGCGCGCCCGATGAGTACGACTTCTCCACAAATTCGAGAACTGGCCCGGCGACTACTCGCTTTCGAAGCGGCGCACGTCAACTCGTCCGAAGGGCGCGTCGATGTAGCGGTGCAGGTTATTCAGGATTTACGTGCGCGTCTTATCAAGCTCGCGGGAGTTGATGGCTTTAGATCCCTTTTATCCCGCGCTTTAACACTGGCAAAGGCGGAAGCTCCTTCGCTAAACATGGTGCAGGTACTGGCGGACGGCTCTTTGGAGGGATTCGAGGGAATTGAGCAAAACCAGGGGGCGGGGACGACAGGGCAGGCCGGAATAATTCTCGTGGCCCACTTGCTGGAGCTGCTGGTGACCTTCATTGGCGAACCTTTAACTCTACGTCTGGTGCGTGACAAATCGCCGGATGCGTCCATGGACGGAGCGGATGTGAGAACTGAGGAAAAACCATGAGCGTGCAAAACAAGGTGAGTATTCAGACACTGCCGACAGGTGTGCCGGGTCTGGATGAGATTTTGGGCGGTGGCTTACCGGAGTTTTCTTTTAACATCATCGCCGGCGCGCCCGGCGGTGGCAAGACCACGCTGGCCCATCAAATCATGTTCGCCAATGCCACCCCGGAGCGGCCCGCGCTTTATTTCACCGTGCTGGGCGAGCCGGCCATCAAGATGCTGAGATATCAGCAGCAGTTTCAATTTTTCGACCAGACCAAGTTGAATGCCTCGATCCGCTTCATCAACCTCA
>JALYSR010000203.1 GCA_030854715.1 Acidobacteriota bacterium | reverse complement strand
ATTGCCGAATCCAAATCGGCGCGGTCAATCGTGTGATAGATGAACTGGCCCATGCAGTTGCGCCCGCGCAAGTATTCTTCCGACGCAGCCGCGTCGGTCGTCGATCCTTTCGCCAGCTCGACCTTTTCGTCGGGACTGAGCTCCACCCGCAAGCCGTCGACAATGTGCTGCACAATGCTGTCCTGAACCGCGATGATGTCGCTGGCGTCAGCGTCAATCCGATCGCTCCATAGAATCTCGCTGGTTCTCACGTCCAGCAGTTGCACCGTCACTCGCAAATGATCTTTCGCGCGCAGAAAGCTGGCCGTTAAGATCGCATCGACGTCCAGCTCACGGCCGACGTCGCCAGGATCAAACTGCTTACCCTGATACTTCACGATAACAGACGACGGTCTCACCACCAGGGAGCGAACTCGCGCGAGTTCCGTAATTACCGCGTCGGCAAGTGAAAATTCGTAGAACGCGGTCTCCGGATCGTTTCCCAAATTCTTAAACGGCATTATCGCCACGCTCGTTCGTTCGCGATCACCAAAGGTGGTCGGCGTCTCATGAGCATCACGTGGTTGCGATGAAGTTCGCATGCGTCCCGACGAACCGGCGGAGCTTTCGCTGCCGGTGGCGTTTTTGAGCCAGCGCAGCGCCCGTGCCATCGGTCCCTGCGGGTTCAGATGACGAGGCGCAACCGGCAGACCACTGTCATCGATAATCACGCCGCTGGTGAGTGCGGTGTCCCGGACGACCGCTCGCAGGTCATCTCGCAACTGCGCAATCTGCTGGTAACGATCACGTGGGTTTTTCTTGAGTGCTCGATCGATTATCTGTTGCAGGCGGGGTGGAACCGGGTCGGGCCTTGCTTCGTTAATTGGTGGCGGTTCTTCGTGCAACACCGCATGACGTACGTCGACTGCGGTTTTGCCGCGAAAAGGCCACGTTCCAGTAAGCATTTCATAAAGCAACACGCCGGTGGAAAAAATGTCGGCGCGTGAATCGACGCGATCACCGCGAGCCTGTTCGGGCGCCGCGTAGGTCGCAGTGCCGTAAGGTATGCCCACTTCAGTTAGTTCCGTGTGATGAATTCCGGAACTCCGGGCCACATCGTCGTCAAGTAGTTTGGCCAGACCAAAATCCAGGACTTTCGCCTGTCCCTTCTGGTTGACCATAACGTTGCCGGCCTTGATGTCGCGGTGAATGATCCCCTGCGCATGCGCGACAGCTAAAGCGTCAGCAACCTGGATGGCGATTGAAAGAGCACTCTCCAGCTGCAAAGGCTTTCCGTTTACCAACTGGCGCACGTTGCGGCCCGGGATATATTGCATGGCGATGAAGTGAACGTTGTCAATAACGTTCAAATCAAAGATCGTGCAGATGTTTGGATGGTCAAGAGAAGATGCCAGGCGTGCCTCGCGCTCGAAACGTTTCAGGTTCGCCGATTTGGCCACCAGCTCTTCAGGCAAAACCTTGATTACAACTGTGCGGCCGAGTTTGGAATCGACAGCTTTATAGACCGTTCCCTGCCCGCCCGCACCGAGCTTCTCGAGAATCTTGTAATTCCCTAATACAGTTCCGACCATGAGGTTTGTTAGATTACGCCCTATTTAACTCCCAATGGCAGTCACTGGGCAACTACACTCGTTGGTTAGCGGCCCCTGTGAGGCGGTAAGAAATAGAAGAACCTCCACATGATCCAAGTTCGCCCCAGCATCATCGCCAGTATTCACTCCAGGGCCAATTTCACCTAAAAGAAGTTCCCTCGGAAGCGGTTCATTGGGCGGACGGCCGGGGTCGTAATCCCAGCGAAGTGCTGCCAGCTCCTTCGAAGATCACAATCAATGCCAATAAATGCGTTTGAATCGAGGCGACTTTCAAATCTTAGAAAGAGGTCGAAAATGATCAAACGAACTCATATATAGTAGCTTCTTATCTTGTCGGTATTATTTGCCTTCACGACGCCGAAGAAGGCGTTGACTGTCTTTTCCAGTCCCGCCTTATTTGCCATCGTCTTGCTTTGGGAGACTGCGACCGACAAGAAACATACTGCGATCAGCAACACAGTGGTGATGCTTCTTTTCATTGGGCTTCCTCCTGAGAAGAGTTTTGGATTCCGCGAGCGCGAACTCCTGGTAAGTAAACCTGATACGAACCTGGACTTTGCCGGACAGTATCACACAGAGATAAAAGTGAATAAGATTAGGCCTCGGCGGATAGTGCCCTGTCCTGGCCCCGAGGTGTGACACCCTGTGACGCCCTCCGAGTATTCAGTTCCAGGACTCGATCCTATCAGGCCGATCAAGTGAGGAGACTTATCAAGGCCCGCTGACGACCGTGTAAGCCGTGACGGGATGCACTTCCCACGGTGTCGCGCGCCAGTTGCAGCCTGAATGTTGTTGGCCGTCGTTGGGACACACTGGATTCGCCGGTGAAGTGCTTTGTGATGCGTTTGCGTGAATGAAATCGTACATCATCCAGCCAGAGAACTTTACCCACTTGCCCTGGATTTTGTTTATGACAGCTTGCCGCATGGCGTCATAGTTGCTGTCATCAAAACCGAAGGTCTGTTCCCAGCGCGGTGTGAACTCCACAACAACGTATTTCGTTTTGTCGTTAGCCTCCGCCGGATCAGCAACGATGTTAATGTGAACGTCCCGCAGGTCAATACGTTTACAATTGCAGGTTTCCTGCAAGCCACCCGGATCTACGCTGGCAACGAAGCCTGTCACCCATACCTTCTTGTTTGGAGTGAACACCCCTTGATCATTAGCTGGGGCGCGGATTTCCTGCACCGTGATCTTCTGCGGATTGGTGACTGCTGTGCCTCGATTCTTTTGGACATTGAGCGTTCGGTGCTTGCTATCCGTTGCAGTTCCGCAAGCCGAGCAGTGTCGATAAGGCGTGCCCTGCGAACACGCAGCCGGCTTGTGCTTAGCAGCCCTACGCTTAACCTGTGCCTGTACAACCGAAAGTGAGCAAAACACGACCAACACTAGAAGAAGTAAGCGACGTCGAGTGTTCATGGTGAGTCTCCTCCTTTGGAGGAAAGTTAGTTCGAGAGGCTTATACACCTAGCATCGTGAGAGATGCAAGAAATCTTGTATTAAAGACATGTAAAAGTTTTTGTATTGGGACAAGAGGCGTTCCAGACTTCAATCGGAGGCAGGACAAATTACCAGGCGATCCACTAAACCACACTAAGCAACAATAACCTTCTTCCTGAAATTTCGTGTGACTTCGTGGATCGCTTTCTCCCTGGGCGCATACGCAGGTGCGCCTGGCAGTAGTGGCCCGTGAGTTATTCCTTAATCCCCATCTGCCAGAGCATGTAGGCGTAATCAAACGCCACCTCCCGCAGAAAATCGTAACGACCGGACGAGCCGCCATGTCCGGCTCCCATGTTCACCTTCAACAACAGCGGATTGTTGTCGGTTTTCATATTGCGGAGCTTAGCCACCAACTTTGCACCCTCCCAATAAGGCACCTGGCTGTCGTTGAGTGAAACCTTTACCAGCATCGATGGGTACGGCGCCCGGGCAACGTTGTCATAAGGTGAATACTTTTTCATGTACACGTAGGCATCCTTCTCGTTGGGATTGCCCCATTCAATGTACTCGCTGGTCGTCAGCGGCAAAGATGCATCCAGCATTGTATTCAGCACGTCGACAAACGGAACCTGCGCCACAACTGCCTTGAATAGATCAGGACGCATGTTGGTTACCGCGCCCATCAACAAGCCCCCGGCGCTACCACCCTGGATGACCAGTCGATCCTTCGAAGTGTACTTATTGTTCACCAGGTGTTCGGCGGCGGCGATAAAATCCGTAAACGTATTCATCTTGTTCATCATTCGGCCCGCCAGCCGCCACTCTTCGCCCATCTCGCCACCTCCGCGGATGTGGGCGATGGCATAGACCACGCCACGATCCAGCAGCGCCAGTCGGTTTGACGAGAAGGTCGGCGAAACGGAATAGCCGTAGGAGCCGTAAGCGTAAAGCAATAACGGCGCTTTGCCGTCCAGCTTCGTGTCGCGGCGATAGACGATTGACAACGGAATCTTAGTGCCATCCGATGCCGTCGCTAAGACGCGTTCAGATTTGTAGTTTGCTTTGTCAAAACCTCCGGGCACCTCAGTCTGCTTCATCAGTGTCGCCTTACCCGTAGCCATGTCGTAATCAAACACTGAGCTGGGTGTGACCAGCGACTGATAGTTGTAGCGGAGCACATGTGTGTTGTATTCATGATTTGCACCAAGCCCGGCAGCGTATACCGGCTCGGGAAACTGAACGCGATGTCTTTTGTTTGTCTTGAAGTCGATTATCTCGATTTGCTGTAACCCGTTTTCCCATTCCGAGACAGCCGCGTGGTCGGCAAACAGGTCGACACCTTCGACTTTCACTGCCGGGCGATGCGCAACAAACTCTTTCCAATTCTTCTCGGAAGGATCCGACACAGGAGCCGTAACGATGCGGAAATTCTTCGCTCCTTTGTTGGTGCGAATGTAAAAAAGATTTCCGCGGTGATCCGCGTCATACTCATGATCGGGTTGGCGCGGCAGAATGATCTTGAATTGCGCATTGGGGGTGTTCGCGGGCAGGTAGCTAAACTCGTTGGAAGTCTTGCTATAAGCTCCCAGGAAAATCACTTCCTTGTCGCGCGACCTGTCGACGCCGATATCAAACAACTCGTCTTTCTCTTCGTAAAGCAGATCGTTTTTGTCAGTGCCCAAAACGTGCTTGAAAAACTTGTCGCTGCGTTTTGTTACCGTATCTTCGGTCACGTAAAAAATCGTCTTGTTGTCCGTGGCCCAGACGACATTGTCCACTCGCTCGATTTTCTCCGGTAATAGCTCCCCGGTTTGCAGGTTCTTGATTTGAAGAGTGTATTGACGATAGCCGGTGTTATCCGTCGTATAGGCGAGCAAGTTGCCGTCGTCGCTGGGAACAAAAGCGCCCACTGCCATGAACTTAAAGCCTTTGGCAAGCTCATTCTGATCGAGAACGACTTCCTCTTGCGCCTCGAGACTCCCCTGTTTGCGACAATAGATCGGGTACTGCTTCCCTTCCTCTGTGCGCGTGTAATAGTAGTAACCGTTCCACCGGTAGGGCACATTCACATCGGTCTGCTTAATGTGGCTCAACATCTCGTTGTATAGCTTTTCCTGCAGCGACGCAGTTGGTTTCATGACCGCATCGGTGTAAGCATTTTCGGCGTTGAGATGCTCGATTACGGCCGGGTTCGATTTTTCACGAAGCCAGAAGAAATCATCGACGAGGACGTCGCCGTGAATATTGGTGGTCTTGGGTTTCTTCTCTGTCATTGGTGGTTTTAAAGCGCCGCCTGCGTCTCCGTTGGTTTGCGATACGGCTGGTCTGCTAACCAGGGAAAGTGAAACTACAGCGAATAAGGCGAGCAGCATCAGAGATGTCGGCTGTTTTCTCATTGATGACCTTCTTTACTATTGAGCTTGGAGTTGCAACCATGGGGAAGTGTGGGAATGGTCCGGGTAGTTTTCGCAACGCATGTTCGAGTGGAGCAACTACGTAGAAGCTTGCGATGATTTGTGTTCGTTAGTAACGGCTCACGGCCGTTAATCATGGACTGTTCAACCGCGCGGCGGATCACCCCAGCCGGATCCTTTGTACTTTCCGTTCTCGACGATGCACGGCACCGTAGGGTCGCCGTTTGAAAGGGCAAGCATCTCAACCCGCCGCGAGCGATCGGTCTGCGCATCATAGTCGGTGAACGGAATTCCCTTTGAATTGTAATAATCCCGGGCCTGCTGGCAATAGGGACATTCTGGTTTTGTATAGATAACTAACGCCAAATTACCGCACCTCCGTTTGCAGCCTGCGTGTGTAGTTTACATCAGAACCGGGAGCGGAGGTACCGGGTCCTCAACTCAAGGTGAGTCAAAAGACTATCGAAACTAACGGCAGTTGACAACGCGACCATTCGGGTTCATTTGTGACCCGGTCGCTACGGCTCCCGGTTCTGATGACGCAAAAGATCGCGATGTCATTTTCAAAAGGGAAACGATATACTTTCTTTGCCTATGTCACAGCAGAGCCTCGAAGATTCATCGCCAAACGCAGTCGCAAACGATCTGCTTGATCCTTACGAACGACTCCTGCAGATCGAGGTGCTGGGCAAGCAAGTGGAGGTTCCCGAGAAGAACCGGCTGCTCCGCTGTTTTCAGTACCTTTCACTCAACTCAATTTCGTATGGGGATTTTTGTTGGAACGGAGACTGCACGAACTGCCAGATTTGGTATCACACCGAGGAGCAAACCACAGACAGTGACCGGCCAGTGCTCGCCTGCCGCCTGGAAGTAATCGAAGGCATGGTTATTACTTCGATGAGCCCGTTTATCAAGCTCGACGGGATTACAAAGTAGGTAGGACAAATATCCCCGTCTGTCCTTTAATCAGAACCGGGAGTAGTAGCGACCGAGTGACTCACATGATCAACGCCCCGGCCGCCGTCAGCTCCAAGAATTTCTCTCAAACCAAACAAAAAGGGGGACAGGCCCAGGTGCCTGCCCCCACAATCCGGACCTCGCCTTAGTTCGCGGAAGTACTCGTGATCGCTACCGATTGCGCCGGTCATGTCGAAGATCGCGGACGTCAGAACGCCGGTCACGCCGATCAACTCGCAAGTCGTGCCGGTCAGCACGAATGTCGCGAGTGTCACTCCTGACGTCTTTCCGATCCGATCGCAACTCCGCCTTCGGAGCGCCTTCTTTCTTGTCGTAACGGTAGTCACGAATATCCGAGCGGCGATCCTTCGCATCGCTTCTCAGGTCTCGTAGATCCAAACGAGTGTCCTTTGTATCCTGCCGGATATCCTTACGGTCGGAGCGAATGTCGCCGCCCTGCGTCGTCGTAGTTTGCGCGTTTGCGGTCAAGCTAATGCCGCTCAACAAAAACAGCGAAATCATCAAACATCGTAAAAGTGTTCTCCTCATCTTATCTCCCTCCATTGACTAAATTTCTGGTCCAGTTATTTGGCCCAGCTTTCTTGAGTTCTCGGAAAGCACGCGGAGGAGAGGCAAGACTCCACCCCTGAGAACGCAATACTGCGCTCCCCGATGGAATGGTCATAAGTGGGCTTCGAGAACCCCTTGCTGGAAGATTAGACGCAGCGGCTGGAGCTGTGGACGAGATTTTACTGGCGGCGTTCCTTTACCGAACCGGGAGACGCCTCAATATTTCGGCACGCTGGGATCGACTTCATTGGACCAGGCCGTAATGCCTCCCTTGAGATTCAGGAGGTTGCCTGTGAAACCGGAACGCTTCAGTGCTTCGATCGCCTTAGCACTGCGGCCGCCCATCTTGCAATGCACCACGGTCTCACGGGCAGGATCAATTTCTGACATTCGATTCAAAACCTGGGCGAGCGGAATGTGAATTGAATTAGGAAGCTTCGCCACTGCGACTTCGTTTGCTTCGCGCACGTCAACTATCTGAATGTCGTCCCCGTTATCAAGACGTTGTTTGAGTTCGGTAGCAGTAATTTCCGGCATCTGTGGTATTGGTGTTTGATTCATGAGTCCTCCATGGCGTTTGAGAAAGACTTATTGATGACCTGGCATTCTATCCGCGCCCCCGCGAAACCGACAAGTATATCGGTCCTAGTCGGAACCGATCTCTGTGCGTCCTCTGTGCTCTCTGTGTCTCCGTGGTGAATCTTAATGGCCTTGTTTTACTACAGAGACACAGAGAACACGGAGGTTGCCCAGAGAAATGGAAAATGCGACGCCGCCCCTTATAAGTGAGCGCTTCTTTTTCGATACTCGCCTGGGCTACACTCGTTGTCATCCAATTCGAATTACTTGAGGGGATGTTCATGCGTTTCGAGTTTTATCATGCGGGTCTTGACGACGTTCCCAAACTCTCCGTCGATGGTACCGTCTCAAACAGCATTCACTTTTCACACTGGGAAGGAAACGAAACGCCCCGGAGCGTCAAAGCTGACACGTCTACCGAGATTGCTTTGAACCTCGTCGCATCGCCCCAGAGGACTCAACTCACGCGTGGCATTGAGTTAGTAACTAACAATCATTTCGATACTGATGGAGTGCTTTCTGTCTGGACCGTTCTCGCGGGCGAGCGAGCGCTGGAGTTGCGCGAGAAATTAATTCCGGCGGCGGAGGCCGGCGACTTTTCAGAATTTCCAAACGAGGCTGCGGTGCGCGCGAGCATAGCTATTCAGGGTTCGGACCAACCCAATCCCGATGACGAGTCGGGCTCGCCTCTCGCTGGTTATCTTGCTGGCGCAAATGTCGATGACGAGGCTCGAGCATATGAACTCGTGCTACCCGAAGTGGAGCGCGTTCTTACCAGGACAAACGACTACGAGCATCTTTGGCACGGCGCCTGGGAGAAGATTGCTAAGGCAATAGAAAGTTTCGAGCGCGGCGCTTCCCGAGCCGAAGAGTTTGAGGATTCCGGCTTGTCTCTAGTATTCCTTGCGCCTGAGGTTTTTAGTTCGACCGGTTTCAATCCCACGCGCCATGCAGCGCCCTACACCGCCATCTCGCATTACGCTAAAGGCCAACTATTTCTTATTACAACTCCACTTGATGCGGGCTGGGCTTATCGAATTGACTACCCTTATTACTCATGGGCGGAAACAGTGACTCGACCGCGCATCCAGCGGCGCGATTTCACTCAGCTCCTGGCTGAACTCAATCGGCTTGAATCCGCTAGCGACGGCCAGTGGAAACTGGATCGCGGTGAGATGACTTCGGCAATTAAGTTTCTGGGTCGCGACGGCAAGCTCGCCGCTTCAAGGCTGGCGCCGAACGAGGTGGCAAAGATTTTTAGTATGTATTTATCGGCCCAACAGCAGAGCGTTGCCAGTTTCTAGCGATGGGTCGGTTTGGAGTAGTCCGGTAATTACAGAACCGAGCGCGGTAGCGCCGGATGCTAGACTCAACCTGTGTCCGAAGCAATTTGCCATGGACGGAAGTTTCGGGACTCTCGTATTTCCCCGACAGATATCACCGGCGTTGACTTTAGCATCCGGCGCTACCGCGCCCGGTTCTGTATTGAATATGTTCCTCTTGAATGCATGACGTTTTAATCATCGGCGCCGGTCCGGCGGGTCTTTCGGCTGCACTTTGGTGCGACGAATTGGGTCTCGACACGCTCGTGCTTGAACAGAAAGATGTGGTGGGCGGACAGCTTCATTCGATTTACAACCCTATTGAAAACTATTTTGGCGTACATGCGAATAACGGAGAGGAATTTCTCCTGCGGTTCTCTGAAGGAGTCAGCGATGCCGACTTCGACCTATGGACCAGAGTCGAAATTGAAAGCGTTGATTTGAAAGCCAAACGCGTCGTGCTGCGGAGTGGCGAAGAGCTGCAAGCGATTTCGATCATTATCGCCACGGGCGTGAGGCGCAGGCAGTTGGGGATTACCGGTGAAGCAGAGTTTGCCGGACGGGGCATCATTGAATCGGCCAGCAGAGACCGTCAGGAATTCGCCGGCAAGGATGTTTGCGTCATTGGTGGCGGCGATGCGGCGGCTGAGAACGCCCTGCTCCTGGCAGATGTCTGCCCAACCGTGACTTTGGTCCATCGAAGTAAAAAGCTAAAGGCGAGGCAAACATTTGTTGAGCAGTTGCAGGGTCAGCATTGCATAACAGTTTTTTCCGAATCTGTCGTTACCCGGGTTCTTGGAGGTAATGCAGTTGAGGCAGTTGAGATACTTCGCAAAGACGCGTTGAAACCTTTTCAGATGGCGGTGCAAGGCGTCGTGGTTCGCATAGGCGTTCAGCCGAATACCGAAATATTCTCGGCTCAGTTAGAGTTAGACCCACAAGGTTACGCCGTTGTGACAAGCACGCAGGAGACTAACGTGGCAAATGTGTTTGCGATCGGCGACGTATCGAATCCAGTTGCGCCAACCATTAGCGGTGCGGCGGGCGCAGGCGCCACGGCGGCAAAGGTGATCGCCTCGCGTTTGAACGTATCTAGATGAGCGGGCGCTGTTTATGAGCAAAACAAATTTGATAGATGGAATGGCCCAAAATTTTACGCCCTACATGGATGCTCACATCGCCGCCTATCCTGTCGAATACATTGCCGGGATCGATCTGTACAACGCCGGCGAATTTCACGCAGCACATGATGTCTGGGAAGAGCGTTGGATGGGTGAAGTTGGCGCGCAGGAGAAACTTTTCCTGCAAGCCATGATTCAATCGGCGGTGGCATTTCATCATCTGGAGATTGGCCGGCCCGGCGCCGCTCGCCAGATGTATACACGCGCCAAGGAGAAGTTCGCGAGACTGGGAACAGACATCTTTATGTCGCTTGATCTGACTGACTATCAGGCGCAACTCGATGCAGCGCTCTCCTGGTTGCTGTCTGTCCCCGATCCCCGCGAGCTCACGGCACCAGACTTCGCGCCTCCTAAAATCAGACTGCTGCCGGAACTTTCCGACTTCGATTAGAACCAACTGATGCTAGCCGCACTCAATAACATTCGAATGTTGCTTCTCGCTTCGTGGGTTGGCGCGGCAATATTCTTTAGCGCGGCGGTGGCTCCCGGTGCGTTTCGCGTCTTAAGGGCGGCTAATCTGCCAAACGCAGGCGAGCTAGCGGGCAGTATCGTTTCCCGCACTCTTTCCTTAGTTAACACGAGCGGGTTTATTCTTAGTTTGCTGCTGCTCATCACCGCGTTTGCGCTCAGGAAAAGTTATAGTCAGCGGGCTTTCATTTTTCAGATGGTGCTGCTTGTGATCGTTGCGGTGGCAACGGCGGTAGGTGAATGGGTGATCGCCGCAAGAATGCGCGCCTTGCGTGCGGGGCTGCGTGTGGCGATTGACCAATTACCTGCAAGCGATCCGAGCCGGGTAGTATTCAATGCCTTACATGGCTATTCTGTCGCGGCGCTCAGTATTGCTATTATTGCCGGCCTGATCGCTTTCTTTGTTATCGCGGCTCGCGTGAAGCCAGACTGAGCAGAAGGAAGGTTTCGAATTGGAAATCATCGAACAAATTGATGAATGGCGTAAACGTTACGCCAGTTGGCAAAACGAGCGCGGCGCGAATGCGGACATCAACGACGTTGGCGACTCATATCCTTTTGTAAAGAATCGCCGCGCACCTTTTTCGCCGGCACGGCGCGCGCTGCCGATGCTAAACCTGGCACTGGTTTCATCGGCCGGCGCCTATATCGACGGCACGGATCCGTTTGACACCAGCGCGACTAGCGGTGATTTCACGTTTCGTGAGATACCAGCGGAGATACAGCCGGATGAGCTGCGGTTCGCGGCGCGAGGTTACGATCCAACGGCTGTTAAGAGCGACAGCAATTGCCTCTTACCGCTCGGCCGCCTGTTTGAATTTGAAAGCAATGGAATTATTGGTCAGCTCAACCCCGTGTTTTGGAGTTGCATGGGATTCATTCCAGACGCCGGCCGTTTGGTTGACGAGATGGTTCCGCGTCTGGTTGAGCGTATCGAGCGCTATGAAGTGCAGGCGGCTTTGTTAATTCCAGCTTCGAAGCTTTGCCATCAGTCGGTCTCACTGATTGCGCGCGCACTGGAGGCGGCGGGCATTCCCACGATGACGCTGGCTGTGGTTCTCGAAGTTGTTGAAGCGGCACGGCCACCTCGCGCCGCCGTCTACAATGGCGAACTGGGCAGCGTGGCCGGACTACCAAACTGGCCCGAGCACCAACGCCGCGTCCTGGATGAGGCACTTCGTCTGATCGAGCCGATGGACCAACCGGGAATTCGCCAATTGGTGGTCGCCCTGGAGAGCCAGGTGGAAGCAGCGCGCGGCGAGAGATAACGCGCAGAAGTAAAGCTGGTCTCAGCTGGCAAACCTGCCCGGACATCACAAACCAATGACACCAGCCAGGCGGTTCCTCCTTTTTCTGTTCCTCTTGATCGCGGTTGCTGTGCTCTACCTCCTGCTTTGGCCGGTGCCAATCTCACCTCTGGCCTGGACGCCGCCTCCTGCTCCAACCCTCAGCGGACAGTATCAACAGAATTGGCTGCTCTCTGGAACGGAGCGTCTGTCGTTAGGCTCCGGGTACGCGCCGGAGGATGTGGCACTTGATTCGGAGAATCGTATCTATGCGGGGTTCGACGACGGACGCATCATGCGCTTGCAAGTCGATGGAAGTCGTCCTGAAGTTTTTTCCAACACGCATGGTCGTCCGCTGGGATTGGTGTTCGACCCGTCAGGCAATTTGATCGTGGCTGATGCGATCAAGGGTTTGTTGTCAATTGGTCGTGATGGCTCCTTGACTGTATTGACTGCGGAAGCCGATGGAGTGCCTTTCGCTTGCACCAACGATCTTGATGTTGCCGCCGACGGAACGGTTTACTTCACCGACGCGTCCAGCAAATTCCCGCTAACAAATTACAAAGCCGACTTGCTTGAACATCGCGGCAACGGACGATTGATGGCTTACGATTCCCGGACAAAAACGACGCGCACGCTATTGAAGGACCTGTGCTTTGCAAACGGTGTCGCTGTCAGCCCGGATCAGTCATTCCTACTGGTAGTAGAGACCGGTGCTTATCGAGTCCACCGCTTCTGGCTGAGTGGTCCAAAACAAGGACAAGCAGAAATCTTCATCGATAACCTGCCCGGTTTCCCGGACGGCATTTCTGCAAACGGACGAGACAAATTCTGGTTGGCACTGGTTACCCCTCGCGACCAGGCTCTCGACAAACTGCTGCCTCACCCATTTCTCAGAAAAGCGGTTCTGCGTTTGCCGGCGTTCCTCCAGCCGGCGCCCAAACGCTACAGCTTCGTGTTGGGCCTGGATCTCAATGGGAAGGTGGTTGCAAATCTCCAGGACGGCTCACCTCAGTGCTATGCCCAAATAGCCAATGCAGTCGAGCGTCAGGGCTCACTTTATTTCGGCAGCATCGGGGAGAGCACTGTCGGTCGCTACCGCCTGCCTTCAACCCATGAACCTCCGCGGTAAGCCGCGGCTTGGCCTGATAACTTAAACGGCTCAAATCAACGAAGCTCTCTGCAAAGTATTGGCATAACCTGTGCTGTGTTATACAGAGCATCTACGAACTAGGCATTGAACCGACTTTCTGGGACGCGTCTGTAGCAGCATGAATAGTCGCCAAGATCGAGAACGTAAGAAAGTGGTTGCGGATGCCTTTCAAGAGGCGTCCGCATATCTCTATAAGATTTACGAACCTCAATGGATTGCTCGCAACGATGCGTTGAAGACACTGGCATCTGTTTCCTCCGGCGCACTCATTCTTAGCGTTACTTTCTCTTCGTCGATTACTTCACTCAAGGTTGGCGCACGCTGGCGCTATGTCATTTTGTTTACCTTCCTAATGTTTGGCCTCGCCCTCTTTTCCGCTCTCATCTCTATATGGATCGGCGTTGGCCTTCATCACTTGCAGTCCGCGTTTGTTGATAACCGAAAGGCCATACAAGCCCTTGTTGATAAAATCGACCCATCATCTGAAGACATGAGGGAGCCGTTTCAGCCGTTGTTGGATAAAACAAACAAACCTTTTCAGACTAAGGATGAATGGGCGGAAAGACTGTTTAATATTAGTTTCGTCTCGTTTGGTCTCGCCGCGTTGTCTCTTGTCGCAATCGCTATCAAACAGTTTCTCGCCTAGCTCGCCGCTTATTTTCTCGCTGAGATAGAGAAGGAAAAACTCCCGGTTCTCATGCCGCAAGTCAGAGAAAGTGAATCCCTGGTCAACTTTTGTTGCAATCTCCTTGAGCTTTTCAGCGGCGGTAGTCATTGACCACCTCCGTTTGACTCAGAAGCCTCTCGCTTGACCCATAAGCCAGAGTCGGAGATGGGGTTCTGGGGCAAAGCCGAAATGCTGAAATGCTGGGCTTTGCCTAAATAGTCCCGTTTGCCCAAATAGTCGGGAGGTTGCCCAAGAAGTCACCCATCAACATGATTAGGGTTATGCTCTGAAACGGGAAAGCGTGCGCCGCTTTGCTCTAACTGCCGAAGCAGTTTAATTGAATACTGAAGCTCTCGAACCCGCGCCTTTGCTTCAGCAATCATCTCATAAGCGTCTGTTATAGCTCTGCCCCAACCCCCAAAAACATTTGATGAGTTAGACACGCGCATTTCTGTTGACTTTTGCTTAGACATAAGCGATCCTTTGTGCACGATGACTACTACAGATAACTACCGACCTGTATATCTTGCGGCTCTGCAGGAGCTGACTGAACTGCTGGCCGAACTGGAGAACATTGAACAGCGGCGCGACGAGATTGACAGCCGCGTCGCTGACGTTAAGAAGGGCGTACTTGCGCTCGGTTCTTTGTGCGGCGAACAGCCTTGGGTAAAGTATCCCGATCTTTTCCCTGACATGAGTCTTTTCGCCTCTGCGGGGCTTACCCCATCCATAAGAACGATTCTGAGTCGTCCTCCCGCCGATTGGGTGACGCCCGTTGGCGTTCGGGACGCGCTTAAGGATGTGGGCTATCAAGGTAAGTCTACAAACGTGCTCCCGTCCGTACATACGGTTTTGAAAAGACTTGTAGACGCTGGCGAGGTTGAGTCCGACAGCCGAGAGGGCAGAACCTGGTATCGCTGGAAAGGCGGTGCTGTTGTGCCAGAAGTGCCGACTCTTCGGAGACTCCAGAGACTTACTAACCAAAGCGAACAGCCACCGACCCGCGAAGAAGCCGCTTCCACAAGATACCAAGTTAACCCGAGACTGCGACGTCCCCTTACGCGAACCGAAGTACTTCAGCGTAAAGGCTATGATATTGAAGAGCGAAAAAAGAGGTGAGGAATTGATTAGTGGAGGGGTGGCAGAGTGGTTTATTGCGCTTGACTGTCCATCAAGTAAACCTCTCGGTTTCGCGGGTTCAAATCCCGCCCCCTCCACCAACTTTGCAGTCCCGGTGAGTGCGCTAACACCCACCGGAACATTCAACCACACAGCCGAAGCTATGAGGCCTAAGCAACCGAAATTATATGCTTCCGCTGTGTCTATACCAAGAGAGGATAAGACATCGCCATGGAAGCACGGGAAATCAAAGGACTTGAAATAGCGGCTCGATCTAAGCTCGCCCGCGAAGGAAACACTTGACTTGTGCCTTCGCAGGCTGGCAAAGGCAAGTATGTAGTGGACTCCGATGCGAAGCAATGTACCTGCCCTGATTTTGAGTCTCGCCAATCCAGTTGCAAACATATCTTCGCAGTAGAGTACACAATTCAACGAGAATACGCTGACGACGGTCAGACGCAAACCCTTACCGAGACCGTCACTGTTAAGAAAACCTATAGCCAAGAATGGGCAAGCTACAATAAAGCCCAAGTAAACGAAAAGGATCAATTTCAAAAACTGCTACATGAGTTGTGCAAGGGCGTGGGCGAACCGTCACAGAAAATGGGACGCCCAAGATTGCCCTTCGAGGATATGATCTTCAGCGCGTGTTTTAAGGTGTACTCCACAGTTTCAGGACGCCGATTCATGAGCGACCTACGCGATGCTCACGGCAAAGGTCATATATCAAAGCTGCCCTTTTACAACTCGATTTTCAACTACTTTGAGAACGAGGCTTTGACGCCTTACCTCGAAATGTTGATTGAGGAAAGCAGCCTACCTTTACGTGCAATCGAATCAGACTTTGCCGTTGATTCGTCCGGTTTTTCAACGTCGCGTTTTATTCAATGGGTTCAAGCAAAGCACCACAATCCGAAACTGCTTGAAGCTCGGGAATGGGTGAAGGTTCATCTAATGTGTGGGGTAAAAACGAATGTGGTTACTGCCGTCAAGGTCACTGACCGCTACTCAGCAGACTCCCCGCAGTTCAAGCAACTGGTTGACGGTACGGCCAAGAATTTTGTGATGCAGGAAGTGTCAGCCGATAAGGCGTACTTGTCAGCCGCTAACCTTCAAGCAGTCGTAGGCCATGCAGCGATGCCGTATATTCCGTTCAAATCGAACAGCGCTTCCGAGTGGGGTCTTTCAGGAATGCGAGGGTCAGACAAAAAAGCCAACTGGCGGCGTAAGAGTGCACTTTGGCGGCAGATGTATCACTATTACGAATTCAATCAAAAGTGGTTCTTCCAGCAATACCACAAACGATCAAATGTTGAATCGACCTTCAGCATGATCAAAGCAAAGTTTGGCGCTAGTCTAAGAAGCAAAACAAAAACAGCACAGGTCAATGAGGCGTTGTGTAAGGTCTTGGCCCACAACATCTGTTGCCTGATTCAGTCAATGTTCGAGTTGAATATCAAGCCGGAGTTTTGGGCTGCGGGGTGAGCCCCTCCCTCGGTCAAGCCCTATATTTAACCCGGTCTAATGGTATAGACTATGGTACATGCAGCGAAAAGACTGGACTCTCTTAGCGATTAACGCCGCAAACGGAAAGGGGCTTTCTGCCGTACAGCTTCAAAAAGTCCTATTTCTGCTTGAGCAAGGCGTACCAACTGAAGTGGGCGATTCATATTACAATTTCAAGCCCTATAACTATGGGCCTTTTGATCCTTTAGTCTACGAAGATGCGCGCCGCCTAGCGACGAAAAACCTAGTGAATATAAGCAGCCCTTTCGGTCAGCGATATAACGTCTACAGCATCACGCCAGAGGGCGTTGAGAAGGCTATCGAACTTGAACATCAAGTCCCGCCCCGCGCAGTTCGCCATCTCAATGAAGTGGTCTCTTGGGTCAAGTCTGTCACCTTCGGCGAGTTACTCCGCGCTATTTACAGTAACTATCCTGACATGAAAGCGAATAGTGTCTTCACCTTCTAATTAGTGACCCTCATCATCGGCATAAAGTGTTCAGATGGTATCGTCGTCGGTGCAGACGGCGCGGCTACGTTTGGGGCAATGGGCCAAAGCACCATTCGGCAGTCGGTAAGAAAACTCAATATTATTTCGCACAAAATCATAGTGGGAGTATCTGGCCCTGTAGGTCTGGCTCAGAGATTTAATTGGAGAATTGAGGAGTTATATACTGAAGGCAAATTAGCTGGAAAGAAGTGTCCTGACGCAATGAAGATTATGCGTGCCGCACTTTGGACAGACATTGAAGGTGAAATGAAGGCAGCGGCGATTGCTAGGGAAACGATCGGTCAACTAGCACTTTCGAGCGCGTTATCCAGTTCGGTCGTAGCGTTGCCTATCGACAAAAAGTTCGCCCTTATTCAGTTCGATCAACAAGGCGCACCAGAGGAGGCCTCCGATAGCCTGCCGTTCATATCCATTGGTAGTGGTCAGCCCACCGCCGATCCCTTCCTGGCATTTATACGGAAAATATTTTGGCCCGACGCGCCGCCAACGCTTGAAATGGGGATATTTTCAACACTATGGACGCTTGAGCATGCGATTGAAACTAATCCCGGAGGCGTTGCTAATCCGATTCAAATAATGGTTCTGGAAAAGGATGGTAAGGATTTCAAAGCTCGCGAGCTTGAGAGTGCTCATTTGGAAGAGCACTTTGAAGCTATCCACGAGGCAGAATCAGTTTTAAAGAATTTTCGTGACGCTACAATTGGCCCGCCCGCGCCTTCGAAACCCCCGCCGCCGTCGCCTCCCGCCTGACTGCCCAAAAACTAAATCTTCTGCCCAAGAAGTAACCCCGCAACGCTACTATTTAGGCAAAGCCGAAATGCTGAATACCAACTACACATCTGTATACCTGCGTGCCAATACCTGATTAGCCACAATCGGCCCATAAAAGCACTTGCCAGAAATCTTGCTAGCTCGTTGGATACGGAGTATCCAATCGACGCTGTTCACGGCTCAGGGCAAATTCCTCAATAAGTCCTGCTATTCGTTCACTTAAGTCGATGGAGTGCTGATGGCACAGGCATTGATAAGAACAAAGGCGAACAACAGAAGAATTGACAACAACCGGGACCTCTCTAGTTAGGACATAGACAAGGATTTCGGTCTGGTTAGAAAAAGAAAACCGAGTCTCAGTTTCCCCAGGGAGCCAAGGATCATGATTAACCTATTATCGGTAGCCACCTCCACTCCAAAACACGCCTTTCAAACTACCGAACTTACCAATGCCCTGATGTATAAGCTTTCCCCCGAGCTTATTGGCACGCTCAATTCCCTGGGCGTCGATAAGAGATATTCGGTGATGGAGAACTATTCGGATTTCTTGACCGGCAAACCGATGAATCCCGAAAGTTCTACGACTCAACTTGGCGTAAGCGCGACCAAGCGCTGTATTGAGGAGTGGCAGGGCGATCCCACTCAAATTGGCCTGTTGATTGCCGCTACGAACACACCAGACCAAATGCTTCCCTGTCTGGCTTCCGAAGTAATGGGTAGGACCCATGGCCTGTTATCCAGGTCAATTCGAACAGTAAGCATGCAAGCGCAGGGATGTTCTGTTTTGTTGAAGGCTATTGAAGTCGCGCAGTGGTACCTGGCCGCGAATCCCGGAAGGATGGCGATGGTGCTAATGGCTGAAGCACACACCCGCTTCGCCGCGCCGCTCATGCGAGATGAATATTATGGTTTTCGAGAACTAATAAAGATGCGGAAGGAGCAAAAACTAGATGAAGCCCAGTTTGAACAAAAGAGGTTGGATACCACCTTCGTCATCCAATCAATGCTCTTCGGCGACGGAGCGGTGGCCCTGCTTGTCGGCAACGAAGACGGCAAACCAAGCTTTGGACCAATCTCTCATTTGACCAACGAAGAAACCGAAGACGTCAATCTTCTGACAATGAACAGCAACAACTCGCACGAGTTTTTGCAAGGACGCCCACAATACTTCATGAGAGCTACGGTGCCCGCGCGCGGAGCCCACTATGCGGTTGAAACGGTGAGAGAAGTCCTGCAACACCCCGACTCGCCCGTCTCAAACCTGGGCCAGGTGGATGATTGCCTTATTCACACCGGGAGCAAAAAGATTCTTGACGGAGTCTGTTCTCAACTTCACCTGGAAACCGATTCCACCAAGGTCCAGGGTTCTTATGAAGTCTTGAAGAACTACGGCAACCTCTCGTGTGCTTCAACCGGATTCATGCTCGCTGAGAAACAGGATTGGAAAGGTCCGGCGATGGTTGTTGGCTTCGGGGTGGGATTCACGGCCAGCGCTGGAATCATGAACTACAACTAACCATCTGCGGAAGATGCTGCGAAGATTGCGGCAACCTGCTACGCGCCGGCATTCTCGAGTACGGGCTGGGCATTCAGGATGCTGGTGATGGTTTCGCTTATCTGTGAAAAGTCGAATGGCTTTCCAATAATCCCGTTGACCAGTTTGTCCTCACCCGCAGGCGGCACGGTACCACTGCCATAACCGGTAACGAGCACAACATTCATCTCCGGCCAACGCTTGCGTATGGCTCGCGAGGTTTCCCAACCATCCATATCGGGCATCGCCAGATCAGTAAACACCAGATCACAATTGTTTCCGGCCAACGTCTGCAAAGCATGCTGTCCGCCTTCAGCCAGCAGCACCCGGTGGCCCATCACTTCGAGCATCTCAGCCAGGGTTTCGC
>JALYSR010000193.1 GCA_030854715.1 Acidobacteriota bacterium | reverse complement strand
CATGAAGGGCTCGCTGCTTAACAAGATGCCCGGCGAGGAGTGGCAGAAGCTCGCTAATCTGCGCGCGCTACTCGGCTACATGTGGGCGCATCCGGGGAAGAAGTTACTGTTCATGGGCGGAGAGTTTGGGCAGTGGGGTGAATGGAACGAGACCGAAAGCCTCGACTGGCATTTGTTGGAAAAACCGGCGCACCGTGGGCTACAAATTCTGGTTCGCGACCTCAATCGCATTTACGGTGGCGCGAATACCTTGTGGGAAGCCGATGGGGAGTCCGCGGGCTTCCAGTGGATTGACGCCGACAATGCTGCGGAGAACGTGGTCTCGTTTATTCGTCGCGCACCATCAACCGGCAAAGAGCTGATTTGCGTGGGCCACTTCTCGCCGTTGGTGCGTGAAGGACATCGACTCGGCCTACCGCGGGCAGGCAAATACAAGCAGATATTGAACACTGATTCTGAGATTTATTGTGGCGGCGGCTTTGGAATGTTGAAGACAATTACCGCTGAGAACGTTCCGACTCATGGCTTTGAGTATTCGGCTGAGATTACATTGCCGCCGCTGGCGATGATGTGGTTTGAAGCGCCGCGACAATCGTGAGATCGTCATCGCAATCCTCGTCCTAACCCAAGCGCTTTAATTCCTCAAGAGCGAGCGGATACTCGAAGAAGCGTTTGTTGCCATAGTTCTTTACCCACTGAAAGTGTGGCCGCGCATCTTCGTTCTTCCCCTTCAGCAATAGATCCATTCCGATATAGGCGTGGGCCTCGGTCTTCTTATCGTTGTCTATCGCCAACGGTAGTAGTTCATCACTGCCTATCTCTTCCTTCAGATAGCGAATGATGTTGAATGGCCAGCTATCGCTCTTACTCTTTTCCTTTGCTTCTTCGAGAATTGCCTGCGCCTGTTCGCTCATTCCGGCCTCGCGAATTGGTATCGTCAGCCCGAACCTCCAATACTTGTAACCGCGAATCCACAGTTTGCAGGTGCGAATCTATACCTCTCATAGACAAATCCAAGGCGTCAAAACGAGAGAAAACTCGCTCCTCGAAAGGGCGCTTGCTGTTCAACGCATCTGTATTTCGGTCATCCAAGAATATGATTATCTGACTTGCAGATTTCCTTCAAACGGTTAAGTTGGCTTGCGCTCTTTTCTGCTTGTTAAGATATTTCAAGTCGAAGTGTTTAAGGTGAACCAGCCGATGACTAATCATGTCTACGCCCGCCAGGCTTTGTTCCAGAACGATGTAACCGATCAGCGGTTCGTACTCACCACGGTTGGGTTTCATTTCCACGAATGCGACTTCGTTAAGAATGGCTCGGAATCCTTCTATCTGGATGCGGACCGGCCCACAGACTTCCCCCTTAACCGTCTCCTGTGTCGCAGTTTCAACTTCGATTTCTGTTGAAAACTCAAGCTTACCGAGCCGATCTTTCCAAGCGCTCGGCAAGACCATCAGCGATGCCCCGGTATCTACCAACGCATCGCAGCGCAACACCATGGAAAGATCGGCGGCATTTTCTATGGTGACCGAAGCGACTATTCTTCCCACATTCATACCCTGACTCCCTAAAGATAACTATACACCTGGTCAAAAGCGCCATCGAACCTGTTGAAGTCATGAGGGAAGGATGATGAAAGAGTTTTTGCTTCGGCTCGGAGTTGCGTCTTAGAGCGTAGCGTCGGGACAGCAGCTCGACCGCGAGGCAGGGCGTTCGGCGCATCAAAAAGTTAACCCTCTTCCGACGGCCGGGCTACTGCCCCCAACCCTTCATCGTGTATCTTCCAGTCAAATGATCAATTGGGACGACATTCGCAAACAATTTCCAGTCACTGAAAACTCTACCTATCTAAATGCGGCGGCGGCGGGCCCGGTGTCGCGCGCGACGATGGCGGCCGCTACTGATTATTACCAGGAGATGATGAACGATGCCGACACTCATTGGGACGAGTGGTTGGAAAAACGCGAGAACGTCAGAAGCAAGGTCGCTGCATTCATCAATGCCGAGCCCGATGAGATTGCGCTCACCACTAACACGTCGTCAGGGATGAACGTCATTATCGACGCGCTGGAAACGCACGGCGAGGTCATATCCTGCGATCTGGAGTTTCCTGTTTCGACATTGCCGTGGATGAACCGTCGCATTCCCGTGCATCTGGTGAAATCAGTGGGCGGCGCAATTGAGCTCGACGATATTCGCGCGGCGATGAACGTTCGCAGCGGTATCATCAGCCTCAGCCACGTCCAATACTCAAGCGGGTTCCGCACCGATCTGGACTCTCTGGGAAACACAAAAGGCGGGCATGCGTTCGTCGTCAATGCCAGCCAATCGGCGGGGGTCTTAGAGATCGATGTGAAGCGGATGAAGATAGACGCGCTCTGCGCGACGGGACATAAGTGGATGCTCTCAGGATACGGCAGCGGCTTTGTCTACCTTTCGCGGGAGCTTTTGGAACGATCGAAACCGCGTGCAATCGGCTGGCTGAGCGTCCAGGACCCTTACGGCGATCGAAACGACGAGGTGCACTTGCGTCACGATGCTGCCGCGCGCGCGGAACTTGGCTGTCCGCATTTCGCCGGCATATTTGCTTTGGGCGCGTCGGTAGATCTAATAACCCACCTCGGGATCAAGAACGTTGAAGAGCGCTCGCTTTCGCTGAATCGGATCCTGACCAATCGCTTAAGCGAGTCAGGCTGGATCGTCCTTTCACCACTTGGTGATGAGAAGATGCGTTCTGCTGAGACGTTAGTTTCGGTGGCAGACCCGGCAGGCATGGTCGCTAAGCTTGCTGAGCGAAAAATCATAGACACCAAGAAGCCGCAGGGAATTCGTGTCGCCACTCACTTCTTTAATAACGAGGAAGATATCGAGACTTTAGTTGAAGCACTTTCAGGGAATGACTAGCGCCACAAAGAGGTCCGCTCATTTGAGCAGGCTTCTCCTCCTTGGAGTGCGGCGGCCTGGCGCCGCTTTGGCCGGCAGCGGCATTAGCTGCGGGGATGTTAAGCAGTATTTGAGATATCAAGACGGTATCACTTTCACGGACCAAAGCGGCGCCGCCGCACTCCAAGGGGGAGACCCTGCTGCGGACTGCTCCACTTTCCTGCAACGCTTGGCGGCCAGTTCTATTTCTTCGGGCGCTTCGTACGGGCACCAACCTTGGACTTCTTAGCAGTACCCGAACGCGGAGAATCGCCAAAGTAGCGTCGCGAAAGCTTGATAAAAGTCTGCATGATAGGCGATTCGTAGCCACCAGTTAATCTTGCGATGCCCATCTCCCAGTTTATATGCGCTCCTTCGATCCACCATCTCACCAGCCGCCCTTTCTCTACCTCCTCGACAACCGTCAGTAGGGGAACAATGCCCACGCCCATGTCTTCCTCGACCATGCGTCTGATCGCCGCCTGGCGGCTCAGCTCCATTGCCACATGCAGCGTCACACCGTGCTGGGCAAAAAATTGATCAATTAAGCGGCGCGTGTTTCCGCCTCGCTCGCCCAGGATAAGTTTTTCGCCGGCCAGCGTATAAGCGCTGACCGTGCGTTGCTTTGCGAGGCGATGCCGCGGAGAAGCTATAGCCACCAGTTGATCCTGACTCAACCGTTCTGTGTTGATGCCGCGAGCCTGGACCGGCAACGACACAAAAGCGACGTCGAGTTCACCTGAAAGGATCTGCTGAACCAGAGCCTCACTGGTTCCGGAAGCAACTGTGACCTCCGCGTGGGCGTGTTGTTTACGCAATTCCTTCAGCAGCTCAGGCAAAACATCCGTAGTCACCATTGCCGAAGCGCTGCCAACACGCAAACGCCCGCGCTCTGCGCCTGCCAGCTCGGCAATTTCATCGAGCGCCGCATCATGATCCCGCAGAATCTGGCGCGCCCGTTGGAGCAAATGCTCGCCCGCTTCAGTCAACATTACCCTCCGCGGCGCGCGCACGAAGAGTCTTGCTCCCAGTTCATTCTCCAA
Source organism: Acidobacteriota bacterium (assembly GCA_030854715.1). Lineage (GTDB taxonomy): Bacteria > Acidobacteriota > Blastocatellia > Pyrinomonadales > Pyrinomonadaceae > PSRF01. The sequence continues at coordinate 24,978 of JALYSR010000193.1, read as the reverse complement.
CTGGCGGATTTGCATGCTTATGGCAGCCTGAGTTACGTGTACGCGCTGCGCGGCGGCAGTGAACGTGCCCAGTTCGGCAATCGCGAGAAAGGCTCTTAGTTGTCGGATTTCCATAGGACCTCGCCGGGCAATGATATCAAAGCTGGTATCAACTCCGGTTATTGTAATAATAAAATCTTTTAGTTTCCATTATAAGTCGGCGTTACCTAGAATGAGGGCCAGATGGTCCATCCTGGCTATTGAGGTCGCCCTCCCGAAACATGGTCACTACTGAAAGAAGGTCAAGCCTGGTAACCGCTCGCCCTGCCACGCCGCGTCGGGCGGTTGTCGGCGTTGACGGCGGCGGCACAAAAACGCGAGCGGTCATTCTGGATCTCAATGACCAAATAATTGGCGAAGGCGTTGCAGGCCCCTCAAATCCACTGCGAGTTGGAATTGCTAACGCCGCTGCGGCGGTGCGCGAGGCCATCGATAACGCTTGCGAGGCTGCGCATGTACGTCGAAGCGATCTGATCGCCGCGGAAATTGGCCTGGCAGGCGCTAGTCGCAACGAGTTGCGGGCGCGCATGCGCGAAGCGCTTATCAGCCTGGGAATCCGGGAGATTATCGTAGTCGGCGATGCCGACATTGCACTGTATGGCGCCACTGAAGGAGCGCCCGGCTTGATCGTTATCGCCGGCACCGGCTCAATCTGCTGCGGAATCAATGCCCGCCGAAAAATGCTATGCGCGGGTGGTTGGGGTCCGGTGGCGGGCGACGAAGGCGGAGGAGCATGGATAGCGCGTCGGGCTCTGCGCGCCATTGCCCATGCCACCGATGGGCGCGGAGCCAGTACGTCATTGACGGCTGCCGCAATTGCTTACTTTCATGTGTCCGATGCCAAGGATCTTTCCACCGCAATTTATGCTCCCACGATAACAAACGAACGGCTGGCGGGTTTTGGCAAATTTGTGATTGAAGCCGCCAAGGCTAAAGATCGCATCGCTCGTGAAATTCTGGCCGAGGCTGGAGGGGAGCTCGGCTCTGCAGCAGCGGCAGTAATTAGGAATTTAAAGTTGGAACGCGAGACCTTTCAGGTGGCCTATACCGGCGGTGTTTTTGTTGCGGCAGGTGAGCTTGTGCTGGCAACAATGCGCGAAGAAATCAAAAAGATTGCGCCTCTGGCCTACCTCGCCCCGCCGCACTTCCCTCCGGCAGTCGCAGCTGCACGAATGGCGCGCGAACATGTGAATCACGTTGCCCTCGCCGTTTAGCGGGACGTCAAAAAATCAATGAACACCACGGATTCGCTTCCAATCACAGAGCAAGAAAACCCAAACACCACCAATCTAAGCTCCTTGCCGTTGCCGGAAATTCTGCGCTTGATGAACGACGAAGACGCGCAAGTCGCTTCTGCCATTCGCCTGGTCCTTCCCGAGATCGCTCGAGCTGTCGAGGGAATTGTTGGCAGACTCAATAGTGGTGGCAGACTCTTTTACATCGGTACGGGCACATCCGGACGCCTGGGTGTTCTTGACGCCGCGGAATGTCCGCCGACGTTCGGCGTGTCGCCTGACTTAGTTCAGTCGATCATCGCTGGGGGTTACCAGGCATGTTACCGTGCCGTCGAAGCGTCAGAAGACGACGCAGAAGCCGGCGCGAGCGATTTGCTCTCGCGCGGTTTTACCAAAGGGGACGCCCTGGTCGGGATTGCGGCTTCGGGAAGCACGCCATACACGGTGGGCGCGGTGATGCAAGGGCGGACTTCGGGTGCGTTCACTGTCGCTCTCACGTGCGCGCCGGGATCGCCTATCACGAAAGCTGCCGAGGTCAGTATTGTTCCTGTTGTCGGCCCGGAGGTTATCGCGGGCTCAACCAGACTTAAAGCCGGTACGGCACAAAAGATGGTGCTGAACATGTTGTCAACAGCGACGATGGTGAAGCTGGGTTACGTGACCGGCAATCGAATGACGAATGTGCTGCCACGCAATACGAAACTGCGGCTGCGCGCAATTCGCATCATCATGGCTGAGACCGGATTGGACGAAGAAAGGTCGCACGCCGCGTTTGAAAACGCAGGCGGCGAGCCGCCCCTGGCGCTCGTGATGATCAAGACCGGCAGTTCGTTCGAAGAAGCCAAAGCCGCTCTTGAAGCATCAGGTGGAGTCATTGAAGAGGCCGTCAGGAGCCTTCTAAATAGTTAACGGGCCGCACCAACCAATCTTAATTTTGTCTGTCGTGCTTCATCCAGCGCTAACGGGCGCACGCGCATGCATCTTTGACGCGGGCGGTACCATCGTGCACCCGGACTGGCCTCGACTCTCGCGCATCGCAGCCGAGGTATCGGGTCGCACCTTCGAGTACCAGGAAATGGGCCGGGCTTTCGGGGAGATGCTGAGAGCTATAGGAGTTGAGATGCAAAAAGAGGGGTTCGTGCTATCGGACGAAATGAAACGTCCGCATTGGACCTTCCGCCGCATGTACGCCGCACTTGGTCTCGACGAAGTGACCAGCGCCGCGGTCGTTGAACGCCTCAACGTCGCCCATCTTGACCGGCACGTCTGGTGCAGCGCCGATCCCGCGGCCCCGCATGTGCTCGACGAGTTAAAGGGGCAAGGTTTGATTCTTGCTGTTATCTCAAACACTGAGGACGGGCGATTGAGAGAGTTGCTTGACGCTGCAGGCATCGCAGACCGTTTTGATCTGCTTATTGACTCGCACCTGGTCGGCTATCGCAAACCCGACCCGGCGATATTCAGGCTCACTCTCGACCGGCTGGGACTGGAGGCCCACGAGGCGGCCTTCGTTGGCGATTCTTATGCGCACGATGCGCTCGCAGCGCAGGCGATCGGCTTGCGCGGCATTCTGCTCGACCCGCTCGATTTGCATCCTGAAAGCGTCTGCCCTCGGATCAACTCGCTGAACGATTTATGTTGGAATGAGACTTGAAATTGAAACCTATGACTCAAGTGCTTTCTAAGATTCTGGCTCTTCTCGCCTTGCTGCTGGCAGGCGTTAACGCGTTTGCGCAAACGACCCAGGCAGCAAAGCAAACCGTTTTGGACGGGCGCGTGCGCGCCGAAGTAACGCAATTCAAAGGGAAGGTCAGTCTCTATGCGAAAAACCTTGATACGGGATCGGTGTACGAACTAGGCGGCGACGATCGAGTGCCAACCGCGAGCACAATCAAGATCGCCATAATGGTGGAAGCATTTGCGCGCGTTGCTGAAGGAAAAGCGAAGTGGACGGACGAGCTGGTCCTGACGAAAGAAAAGAAGGTTGGAGGTTCGGGAATTCTCGCAGAATTTGCGGATGGCCTGCGTCTCACCTTCCGTGACGGTGTGACGTTGATGATGATCATGAGCGACAACACGGCGACCAATCTTGTGATCGACGTGTTGACTACCGACGCAATCAACGCGCGAATGGAGTCACTCGGTTTCAAAGAAACGCGCCTGATGCGACGTGTTTTCGGCGGGGGTGAGAGTGTGGAAGGCAAGAAAGACGAGAACAAGCGTTTCGGTCTTGGTCGAACTACGCCGCGCGAAATGGTTGCGCTCCTGGAGAAATTGGAACGCGGTGAAGTCATAAGTCCGGCGGCCTCTAAAGAGATGCTCGAGCTGATGAAACGCGAGCAGGGAACTAACGGCCTTTGGCGCGAAGAATGGCGCCTGCCCAGGGCCACGAAATCTGGCGCCCTCGATGCACTGCGCAGTAACCTCGGCATTATTTACCATCCCCGCGGCCGCATCGCGGTCGCGATTACCTGCAACGAAATGCCGGAGGCGAACTGGACGGTCGACAATCCGGCGTTGCTCTTGATGTCACGACTCTCAGAAATTCTGGTTGACGGGTTGGGAAAATGAAATGAAGACTCTTGACCTCGTCATCATCTTCGGGTACCTCATTGGAATCACGTTGTTCGGGGTTTGGTTCTCGCGCAAGCAGGAGACCACGCGTGACTATTTCCTCGGCGACCGTACGGTTCCCTGGTGGGCCATCGCTGCCTCGATCGTCGCCACTGAAACCTCTACTATCACATTCATCTCGGTCCCCGGGATCGCGTTTGCGCGGAACGGCAATTTTCAGTTTCTGCAACTTGTTTTCGGCTACATGCTCGGCCGCATAGTTATCTCGCTGCTTTTCATCCCTTCGTATTTTCGCGGCGAGCTTATGACTGTCTATCAATTACTCGAGCGGCGCTTCGGCAATCGCATCAAGATGCTGGCCGCGTCTCTCTTCGTGGTGATGCGTAACATCGCCGACGGCATTCGCCTGCTATTGACCGCATTCGTCCTGGCGGCCGTCTACACCGCTTTTCAACCGCAGGCAAACATGGAAACGATTGTGATCGCGTCCGTGGTGTTGCTCGGAGTAGTGATGATCATCTTCACCTACTTCGGTGGAATGGAAGCAGTCATCTGGGTCGAGGTGGTGCAGTTGGGAATTTACCTTGCGGGCGCGGCGATGGCGGCCGTTGTTTTGATCATGGCCATCAAAGGCGGTTGGGGCCAGGCCATTTCGCTTGGCGAGCAGTATCACAAATTCAACTTCATTGATTTCGGCATCAGGCCTACCAGTTACGCTTTCACCGCTCCGTTTACAAATCGCTCTTTCAACTTCATGCTTCCAATTGACCTGACAAAAACCTATACGCTTTGGGCGGGACTTCTCGGCGGATGTTTCCTGACAATGAGCACTCACGGGACGGACCAGTATCTCGTGCAGCGTTATCTGTGTACTGACAAACCGCGACGCGCTGCGGCGGCGCTTTTGACCAGCGGCGCGATTGTGCTGGCACAGTTCATAGGGTTTCTGTTTATTGGCGTGCTACTGTTCGCGTTTTACGGACCGCAGACCGATCCTGCTTACGGAACGCTCGCGCCGGGCGTGTCCACCTTACCGGTCAACGGAATATTTCAGACGGTTGGTGGCGATCGAGTTTTTCCGGATTTCATCACGAAATTTATGCCGTCTGGTTTATCCGGCCTGGTCGTGGCCGCGATCTTTGCCGCAGCGCTTTCTTCGTCCCTCAATTCGATTGCTGCCACGGCCGTCAACGATCTTTACAAACCTTTCCGGCCACGGCGCGATGACAAGCACTACCTGCGTGTGTCCCACTGGTTGACGCTGCTTTGGGGCATTGTTCAAATTGGGGTCGCGTTAATTGCGATGCGCCAGAATCGCTCGGCACTCGATCAGGCGTTATCAGTAGCTTCATTAATTAATGGGCCAGTCCTGGGTGTTTTCCTGGTGGGAACATTTTTGCGACGCGTGAGCGAGCCGCCGGCGCTGATCGGAATGTTGACCAGCATTGTCGTCATGACGTACATCCGCTTTTGGACACCTATTGCGTGGACCTGGTATGTGCTGATCGGGAGTATGGTAACTTTCGTGGTCGCCTGGATTGCCGGATTTGCCTTTGCCCCCGCGCCCCGCGAGCGTCGTGACGAGCTTTCCCCGACTGCTTGATAAAATAATCAGACTAACTCCTAATGAAACTAAAACCTTTAGGCGCGATCCGACGTCTTCTTTTGGTTGCTCTTTTGGCCGCGCTCGTGGTCACACCACTGGTCCACTTAAACGCACCGGGAGAAGCAAGCGCCAAGAACACAACAGACGTCAAGCCATATTCCCGCAAACCTACCAAAGAGGCACTGAAGTGGGCCGACAAAGAGTTGCGACGCATGTCGCTTGAAGAAAAAATCGGTCAGCTAATTTCAGTAGGCATAAACGCTACCTTCCTTAATCAGGACAACGATGCTTTCAAAGCCCTGCGTCACCAGATTGTGGATAATCATGTTGGCGGCATCATCTTGTTTCGCGGGCCCGTGTACGAATCGGTTGTTCTCGTTAACCGCATGCAGGCACTGGCGCGTTATCCGCTACTCATTTCGGCGGATCTCGAAGCGGGCTCCGGGATGCGTTTTGATGACACTGTAAATCTTCCCTGGAACATGGCGGTGGGTGCCACCTCCAACCCGGATTATGCGCGACGTCAGGGCGCACTAACGGCGCGCGAGGCCCGCGCCCTTGGCGTGCAACAGATCTATGCGCCGGTGGCGGACGTGAACAACAACGCAGCGAATCCCGTGATCAATGTTCGCTCCTACGGTGAAGATCCTGTCGCAGTCGGCCGTTTTGTTGCCGCGTTCGTTGAAGGTGCTCAAAGCAACGGCGTGATCGCAACCGCTAAGCATTTTCCCGGGCATGGCGACACGGCCACTGATTCACACCGCGGCCTGCCCCAAATTGATGTTAACCGGGCCCGACTAAACGCGGTTGAGCTGGTGCCGTTTCGCGCGGCTGTCAGTGCCGGCGTTGGCTCGGTCATGACCGGACACATAGCCATGCCTCAAGTTGATCCGACGGCAGTCGTACCGTTGCCGCGTGATATCAAGCTTAAGCCAATCGATACAGACGAAGGCGGCGAAGTGGTCGTAGAAAACGCAACGATGCCGACGACGCTTTCGCCGATTATGAATGGAATATTGCGGCGTGATTTAGGTTTTGAAGGACTCATCGTGACTGATGCAATGAGCATGAGTGGCCTGACTCTCTATTTCACCCAGGAGGAAGCTTCGGTGCGCGCACTCGAAGCCGGTGCTGATCTTTTACTGAAGCCGGCAGACCCCGATGCAGCTTTTCGCGGGGTGCGCGAGGCGGTGCTGAAAGGTCGATTGAAGGAGCCGCGGATTGATGAATCGGTGCGCCGCGTGATGGCCGCAAAGTATGATTTGGGCCTGGTGAAACAAAAAATAACTTCAGTCGATCTTATTGATATGGATGTGGCCGGCAAAGAATCGGTCGAGCTTGCCCGTGAGATAGCAGAGCATGCGATTACTCTCGTTCGCAATGACGATAGTCTCGTTCCTTTCATTTCGCTTAAACCGGACGCTCGTATTTTCAATCTCGCTATTACAAACGGCGACGATCGATTATGGGTAGCAAATGCATTCATTGGAGCTATGGCCAAATCCGGTCGCAAGATGGATACGGTCGTACTCGATGAGCGTTCGTCGGACACTGAGGTTGAGAAAGCATTGGAGGGCGCGAACAATGCCGATCTTGTCATCGCCTCGCTGTATGGCCGCGTAAGAAGCGGTCAGGCGCGTAGTGTTGACCTGCCTGGGCCCGGCGCAAAAGCGCTTGCGATGCTAATAACCAACAAGTCTCCGATCATCGGCATCAGTTTTGGGAATCCTTACCTGCTTCAGAGCTTTCCTACTCTGCGCACATACATGGTCGCTTATGGCGATATGCCAAGTCTTCAGCAGGCTGCTGCGCGGGCGTTGCTAGGACAGATTGACGTCACCGGAAAACTCCCGATCTCATTGCCCGGTCTCTACACAAGAGGAACTGGAATCCAACTCCAGCAGATCAAGTGACAAAGCGCGCGCGTTGTTCTATCTTGTGCATGTTTGTCGACCTGGAGGTAAGTAGAAATGACGGCTGAAGAGAGAACGGCTGAAGAAAGATTGGATCGCCTCGAGCGAATCGCCAAGTTGCTGGTGCGGGCCGGACTTCGTGCGCGACGAGAGATGCGCCAGCAGGACGACAAGATCACAATCATGATGGATGCCCAGATAAAAAACGAAGATCGATTTGCTGACTTAGCGGCCGCTCAAAAGAACACAGACCGTCGCCTTGACGCTTTGATTGACATCATTAGGGAAGGCCGCAACGGAAAGTCACGCTAAAATTTTCTCCATCCCGTTTCAAGAGTCTCCGGTTTTGAAAAACTTGCGTTTGTTTTCTCAAGTTCAATTTACTTGCCTGAACAAGTGTGGCGTTGCGGTTCTTCTTCTCGCTCTTGCTGTTTCAACCTCAGCCGTTTCGAGCAAACCCGCGTCCGGGTTGCCCACCACCAAACCTTCCCGTGTCGGTCTGTCGGCCCAAAAACTTGCGCAGATTGACAGCGTAGTTGAGCAGGAAATCGCGCAACATCATTTGCCCGGCGCCGTAGTACTTGTCGCGCGCAAGGGTAGCGTCGCCTGGCGTAAAGCTTATGGCTCCCGTGCGGTCGATCCAGCACCCGAGCCGATGACTACGAATACGATCTTCGACCTGGCAAGTCTGACCAAAATTGTCGCCACCGCCACCAGCATCATGATCCTGGTCGAACGCGGCAAGGTGCGTCTCGCCGATCCGCTGTCGGATTACATTCCCGAGATCAAGGGCGAGGGAAGGGAACGAATTACTATTGAACTCCTGCTCACGCACCGGGCCGGTTATGCACCCGACTTTGATCTGAAAGATCGCTGGGCGGGGTACGACGAAGCAATCAAGAGATTGGTTCGCGAGCCGCTGCGCAATCCTCCCGGCGCAAAATTCGTTTACAGCGACATCGGCTATATCGCGCTGGGCGAAGTAGTTCATCGTGCCAGCGGACTGACACTGGATGAGTTTGCGCGGCGAAATATTTTCGCCCCGCTGGGAATGCGAGACACAGGCTTTCGGCCGAACTCTAACCACCGCGCTCGCATTGCGCCCACGGAAAAGCGCCGCGGACAGCTAGGTTATCTTGGCGACAAGCCTCAGCTTTCGGAAACCGATGCGGACAAATGGCTGCGCGGTGAAGTTCATGATCCAACTGCCTATCGAATGAACGGAATAGCGGGTCACGCCGGACTTTTTTCAACAGCCGACGACCTCGCCGTTTACTGTCAGATGATTTTGAATGGCGGCCAATATCGCGGCGCGCGCATTTTAGGTCCTCTTACCGTCGCAGAAATGACGCGGCCGCGACTGGTTTCAGAAAACGGCTGGACGCGCGGCCTTGGCTGGGACATCAACACCAGCTTTTCAACCAATCGTGGCGACGGGTTTCCGCTGGGCTCTTTCGGTCACACTGGTTTCACCGGCACGTCAATTTGGATCGACCCGGCGAGCCGGATGTTCGTCATTTTCCTGAGCAATCGTGTGCACCCGGATGGCAAGGGTGACGTTGGTCCTTTGCGCGCTCGCGTCGATTCAATGGCCGCCGGTGCCGTAACCGATCTTGCCATGTTGGCGGGCGCGCGTCTCGAGTTGTCGCAGTACTACGAAAAATTGATCAGCGATCTCGGTCGCTTTACTGCGTCGCGCGAGCAAGCTCTCGCTGCTTCAGCGCCCAACAGCAACATCGCCGATAAGAAAGTGTTAACCGGGATTGACGTGCTCGAGCGCGACGGGTTCAAACAACTCGCTGGAATGCGGATTGGGTTGGTGACAAATCAGACGGGCCGCGACAACGCTGGACGATCGACAATCGACGTTCTTCATAAAGCACCAAACGTTAAACTCGTAGCCTTATTTTCTCCCGAACACGGAATACGCGGCGCTGCCGACGAAAAGGTTTCCGACTCAAAAGATGAACAGACCGACCTGCCGATCTATTCGCTTTACGGTGAAACGCGCCGGCCCAGGGCCGAACAGTTGCAGGATCTGGACGCGCTTGTTTTTGATATTCAGGACATCGGCACTCGTTTCTACACCTACATTTCCACCCTCGGCTATGTCATGGAAGAAGCGGCAAAGGCCCATGTGCCTGTCTATGTTCTCGATCGGCCAAACCCAATCAACGGCCTCGAGGTTGAAGGCCCGGTTGCTGACGCCGACAAGCTTTCGTTCACTTCCTACTACATGATTCCAGTGCGACATGGGATGACGATTGGCGAGTTGGCGAAGTTCTTTAACCAGGAGCGGAATGTGGGGTGCGATCTTCGGATCGTGCAGACGGTGGGTTGGAAGCGAGCGATGTGGTTCGATGAAACTAATCTCGTTTGGGTGAATCCGTCACCGAATATGCGGAGCCTAACCGAAGCGACGCTTTATCCCGGGATTGGTTTGCTTGAGACCACCAATGTGTCAGTTGGTCGCGGCACAGATACGCCTTTTGAGGTTGTAGGTGCTCCCTGGATCGATGGGCAGCGGTTGGCCTTTCATTTAAACAGTCAAAAAATTCCGGGCGTTAGTTTTGTGCCTGTGCGGTTTACGCCCAGGAGCTCGGTCTTCAAAGAAGAAGAATGCGGCGGTATCAACATCGTCATAACTGATCGCGGCAGGTTTAGTCCCGTTCTTAACGGTCTGCAGATCGCCGTTGCCCTACGCCAGCTTTATCCCACTCAGTGGAAGGTTGATGATTACATACGTCTGCTGGTGAATGCGGATGCGCTGGAGAGATTGAAACGCGGAGATTCAGCGGGCGACATTATACGATCCTGGTCTGGCCCTCTGGATGAGTTTCGTAAAGCTCGTGCGCGAGCGCTGCTTTACTAGCTGGGTACTTATCAGAACCGGGAGCGGTAGCGACCGAGTTCTTTTCGATAGCAACCCCGCATTGTCAAAACCAACCCGGTCGCTACCGCTCCCGGTTGTGATATCGAATAATCGCTCAAACTTCTTCTAGTCAGTCCTTGGCTCAGCAGCTATAATCGCAGCGCTCACTTACAGACACGATTTAATAAACGGAGGAGTTTATGGATAACGCGAACGATCACGCGGTCAGCACGCAGTTTGAAAGTCACTTGCTTGAAGCAGTGATGGAGTATTCAATGCTTAAGCATCCATTCTATGTGGCTTGGAGCGAAGGCAAGCTACGCAAAGCGGTGCTGGCAGAATACGCGAAGCAGTACTATGCCCACGTTAAGATTTTCCCGACGTATGTCAGCGCCGTTCATTCACGTTGCGAAGATATTTCTGTTCGACAGGCGCTGCTGGAGAATCTGATTGAAGAAGAGCGTGGCAATGAAAACCATCCCGAGCTGTGGCTGCGCTTCGCAGAAGCTCTCGGAGTCGAGCGCGAAGATGTAGGAGCTGCCGACCTGCTCCCTTCAACTAAAGATTCCGTTAAGCGTTTACAATCGCTTACTCAGAGCGAAGATTATCGCGAAGGCCTGGCGGCGCTTTTGGCTTACGAATCGCAAATTCCCCAAGTGGCGCAGACGAAGCGCGAGGGGCTCAAGAGTTTCTACGGAATAGCAGACGAGCGGGCCGTCTCATTCTTCCGTGTTCACGAGAGCATCGACGTCCTTCACCAACAAATCGAGCGGCAGATTCTCTCCGAGAAGTGTCAAACGGCGGATGAACAGAACCGGGCAATCGCCACTGCGAAAGAGTCGGCTAAAGCGCTCTGGGCTTTTCTTGACGGCGTCGCTGAGACGTATCTAACGCCGGCCGTCGCCACTTTGAATTAGGCGGCCGTGACTACCCCTGGCGGGTTAAGTGCTATTAGCGGTCCTTATTCCAACAATAAGAATCTTTAGGTTTTCTTATTTGACGAACTACGTATAATGGCCGCCTGACTGTCGGCAGCCTGTGAGTGTTGGTCCTCTTTGCGCCGCCATCTATTTTTAAAGTCGAACAGCCCTGGGTGGGAAGTTGGAGGCATGCCGGTTTCTTTGGAGTGTGACTGGTTACCTACCTTCGATCGCCCTGCTGCGCCGCGCCGTGGCGAAGAATTGTCTCAAAATGAAAGGAATAACACATGAGAATTAATCTGAGAATAACAATGCAGTTCTTCGCGCTCTTGATCGCTCTCTTCATTGGCATGGGCACAGCGGCTTATGCTCAGAGCGCCACCGGTCGCATCGTGGGCACGGTTCAGGACACAACGGGTGCGCTGGTTCCTGGGGCTACGGTAATAGTCACGAATCCGGAAACAACCGTCAGTCATAAAACGATATCAAGCGACAGCGGAGAGTATTCCTTTGAAGCGCTTCCTCCAGGCAGTTATACGATTACCGTAGAACAAACCAATTTCAAGAAGTATTCCACCAGCCAGAACGTACTTACGGCTAATGACACCGTCACAATTAATATTCCGTTGGAGCCAGGCAGTATTTCGGAAACGGTCCAGGTTGTTGGCACCTACGAACGGGTTCAGAGCAGCCAATCGGGGAATATAGGAACGATTGTTAACGAAAAGGCGCTCGAGACTCTTCCCATCGCCGGCCGTAACCCACTCAACCTCATTGCGATTCAGCCCGGTGTGACTCAGGATGTCAATGGAGGCAGGCTCACCGGCGGTGGCACTCATGTCTTCGGCGCGCGCGACCGTGCGATCAACATCACACTTGATGGCATTGACGCCAATGAAACATCAGCCGGCAGCGGGACATTTACCCCGATTCGCACCAATCCCGATTCGCTGCGCGAGTATCGCGTAATCACTTCAAATCCCTCGGCAGAGTTTGGCCGCAACAGCGGCGCCCAAGTTGCGCTCATCACTAAGTCGGGAACTAACGAGTTTCATGGGAATCTGTTTGAGTTCCACCGCAATCGTGTTCTGAATGCCAACGAGTGGGAGTTAAATCGTCAGGGTGGGAGACGAAGGTTTTTGCTCCGTAACCAATTCGGCGGGAGTATCGGAGGTCCTCTCTATCTGCCACGCTTCGGTGAAGGTGGACGTTCCTATTACAACGGAAAGAATCGAACGTTCTTTTTCTTCAACACTCAGATTCAGCGCCAGGTTCAAACACTTCAGCAGGACAACATCGTTTACACAGCCGCCGCGCGACAGGGGATTTTCCGTTATGTCTCGGGTGGTCGTAACTTTCCGGCGGGATCGGCGACCCCGTCAGTTGACGCTCAGGGTAATCCGCTGCCCGGCGTGACGATAGCGGCCTATAACGCTGCAACGAAAGATCCCCGCCTTCTGGGGCTGGATCCAACTGTGCAAGGCATCATCGGTTTGACGCCGCTTCCAAACCGTTTCGATCTGGGAGATGGCCTAAACACCGCTGGATTTACTTCCCTGGCGAGGCGCACAGATCCTCAGCGCGATTTTAATATGCGGTTCGATCATTCTTTTAACGAGCGGGAAAATCTTTTTGCCCGCTACAGTTTCGGCGAGGAAGACACCGTAGGGGATACAACGAATTCAGGGGCCGCCCGTTTTCCCGGTTTGCCCCCGATAGTGAACACAATTCGAATTCCTCGAAACTTGGCTGTGGGGCTGCGTTCGACGCTGAGTTCGAAAACAGTTAACGAACTAATCGTCGGTGGCAACCATTTCAAGTTTGACTTTGCCAATGGCGCGATAAAAGATTCGCGCACGAATCCGATACAGTTGATTCAGAGCACAACTAGCACTCCAGGGCCCGGCGCCGTTACAGATCCGCTTGCGAACTTCGTCGGAAATACCCGAACCATTAATACCTACCAGATCGTGGATAACGTAAGCCACACACGAGGCGCTCACACATACAGGGCAGGTGTGAACCTGCGCCTTCAAGAGCATTTCGATATCCGTGGATCGGTGGCCGGCCTTAACAGCAATCCCGAGCATTTTCTTGGTGGCGCAGTTGATTCCACAAGATTCGCATTGCCGACGATTTGCAGTTCTACGATTACGACGAATTGCATAAATACGAATGATCGGCAAAGTCTCCAGGGCTTTATCAATAACTCGCTCGGCAAGCTGTCCTCTGTTGACGTTGGACTGGTGGCTGTGGGAACACAATATGGACCGCCGGGTACCACGTTTAACTTTGACGCGTGGTATCCCGAATTCGATCTCTACTTCCAGGACGATTGGAAGCTTCGCTCGAACCTGACTCTGAACTTGGGCATTCGGTGGGAGCCGAAACCCAAGCCCTACACTCGTGGCGTTAACAAAATATTGGTTCCTAATAAACCATTTGTTCTTGGCTCGCCGCCCGCCACCGACATTAGCTTCGTTGAGGGGAATCTTTACAAGAGTGATTGGAATAATTTTGGGCCGGCTATTGGCGTAGCCTGGGATCCATTTAAAGATGGAAGGACTGCTGTCCGCGCCAATTTCCGCATCGCCTTCGATCGCATCTCGACTTTCACGCCTTCTTCAGCGGTGTATCCCGCAGTCCCCGGCGAAACGCTAGCCGTCAGCAATACGGTCGTTGGGCAGACCGATAATCGCCTGCGCGATGGCATACCGTCGCTTGCCCCTCCGGCCGGCATTAGCCCAATCGCGTTGCGGACACCGGCATCACCAAACACCGGTCTCTCGCAAGAACTATTGGATCCGAATTTCAAGACGCCTACAACCTACATGTGGTCCTTGGGAGTACAGCGAGAGGTGGGTAAGAAGTTTGTTGTCGATCTGCAGTACATAGGGCGCGCTGGACGCCACCTGATTGGCGGTTACGAGCGGAATCAAGTGGACATTTTCAAGAATGGCTTCCTGGACGCTTTCAAAATAGCCAAGGCTGGTGGCGAAAGCACGCTTCTTGATAAGCTGACGACAGGACACCCTAACCGCAATGGAACTGAAACAGGGGCGGCATTCTTACGTCGCTTTTTTGCTTCGCCTCTTTCGCTTAATAACGTTGCCACGGTTGCTTCCTCCTTGAATAGAACCTTGATTACTTCGGGCGGCGTGACAAAGCTGCTCCCCGACGCAAACGGTCTGGGCCCGTTCTTTTTCACGCCTTATCCACAGTTTCTTGGATCGAGTAGCGGCGGGCTGGAGGTCATCGACAGCAATTCGTTCTCAAATTACCACGCCGCGGTCCTTCAGGTTACCCGCCACTTCGAACAGGGCTTGGACTTCAACGTTAGCTATACCTTCTCGAAGTCCCTCGACGATAAGTCATATGATCCGACCTTTACACGTATTAGCAGTGGCACAACCCAGTCGGCTCAAAGCACACCCTTGGATGCGAATAATCGCCGATTAAATTACGGGCCGTCCGACTTCGACAGAAGACACTCGCTTCAGGGTGGCGTTATCTACGACCTTCCTTTTGGACCGGGCAAGCGCTTTGGACGAAGCGCAAATGGAATTGTCTCACGCCTGATCGGAGGGTGGACTGTCACGACCGGCTTTACCAGGGCGAGTGGCCTTCCATTTACTGTGGTATCCGGTACTAACACTTTCAGCAACAGGAATAGCTCGCGCGCGAACTTCTCTGGTACAAATTTCCATCCGCGCTACCACAACGATCCCGTGAGCGGAGTCCCGTTCCTCTTCACGCCTGAGGAGCGGGCCCAGTTCAGCCAACCAGGCGCAGGAGAAATCGGAAACACCGGACGCAACGCTTTCCGTCTGCCACCGTCCTTCAACATGGATGCTTCCATAATCAAGAGGGTCAAGATTACTGAAAGTAAGAATTTCGAGTTACGGGCCGAAGCCTTCAATCTGACGAATACGGTTTATTTGGGATTTCCTAATACTGCTGGCGGAGGCCAAAATGTAAACGTGAATAGCGGCTCGACCTTTAGCCGGGACCTGCTCTCAGATTCTTCAGCGCGAGTTGTCCAGGTTGCTTTCAAGTTTAACTTCTAACATCAATGAGCGGGGACATAATGTCACTAATACCCCGACATTCGCTTTTCCGACCGCCACCTTAACTAGTAGTACTTTTGGTCGCATTCGAGACGGCGTGGTTGGCAGTTCACGCCACATACAGTTAGCTCTGAAGTTCAATTTCTAGCTGAGGTAATTGCTTGTGTTCGAGTGTTCCAGGGAACAGTCTGCTCAGTGAACTGGGCTTCGAACTATCGCAGCCAAGGTTTGCGGATAAAACTTCTTGTTTCATGCGCGGGCGCAGGTGTATAAGTCATTTCTCCATCGGGCATCAGCGACTTCAGTTTTCCATCATTGTATAAAACGAAAGAGGACCATTCCCATGACGCAGCATTCTAAAGTTACGCTTCGACTTCTATCCCTGGCCGCAACTTTGTTGCTGGGCTTGAGTGGCGTCGCGCTGGCGCAGGAGACTACAGGGCGAATAGCTGGGCAGGTTGTTGACCCGGCCGGTGCTGTCGTCGGCAACGCCGAAGTCACGTTGACCAATACTTCGACTCGCGAAGAGCGTAAGGTGCAAACTGATGAGAACGGCAACTATTCCTTTACACAGCTCCAGCCCGCCACGTATGACCTCTCTGTCCGTCGTCAAGGATTTAAGGAACACATCAACACGGGGTTCGAGTTGAACGTCAACGACCGGAAGACGTTCAACATCGCGCTCGAGACGGGTTCGGTCAACGAGTCAGTTACGATCACGGGCGAGGCGCCCCTCATCCAAATGACGCCGACAGTAGGCGACGTTGTTGAGAACCGGCGCGTCGTCGAGCTGCCGCTCAACAACCGTAACTTCATGCAACTGCTGACGCTTGTGCCAGGTGTAACCAGCTCAGGCAGTTCCGAAATTGGTATCGGACTTACGAATGTCGTCGACTTCTCAATCAACGGAACGCGCCGCAACTCGATTAATTTTCTGGTGGACGGTGTGAGTAATACCGACGTCGGTTCAAATATTACATTGCTGTCGATTCCGACGGTTGACTCGATTCAGGAGTTTCGCGTCATCACGTCCGTGCCAACAGCCGAGTTTGGCCGCTCGGGCGGCGGCGTGGTTAATCTGATTACACGTGGGGGCGGTCGGAATTTCCACGGGAGCTTTTACGAGTTTCTGCGAAATGATCGCTTAAACGCGAACAGCTTCTTTAACAACGCCAACGGCACATTTGGAGCCAGCGATGCCTCGGTGCGGCAGGGATTGGCTACTGCCGGCGCGCCGCGCTCGCCGCGACCCAAGTTGCGTTACAACAATTTCGGGTACTTGATAAGCGGGCCGGTAAGCATCCCTGGGCTTTATAACAGGGATCGTGAAAAGACCTTCTTTCTATTTTCGCAGGAGTTCCGACGTATCATTCGCGCGCCAAGCCTGGCTTCCGCGATTACAGTTCCGAGCGCGCTCGAAAGGACGGGCGACTTTTCAGAGCCGGGTAACCTGCCAATCTTCGATCCGCTGACGGGCGCCCAATTTCCCGGCAATCGAATTCCCAGCACGAGACTCAATCAGGCCGCCGTGGCGCTGCTCAATTTGTATCCACAGCCGAACACCTCGTCGCTTACAGCGGGACGTGGTCCTAACCAATTTGCCGTGACAACCCCCAACATCCTAAACACGCGGCAAGAGACCGTACGCATCGATCACAATTTCAGTTCGACCCAGCGGCTCACCGGTCGTTACACGCACGACCTGTCAGAAACGCGTGAGTTCGGGGGTCTATTCTTCAACGCGACTATCCCCAATGTAGCAACTACCAACACCATTGTGCCGGGTGAGGTTCTGGCGATAAGCCTGACTAGCAGTTTTGGACCAAATATCGTCAATGAGGCAATCTTCACTTTCTCGGGTAACAAGATCACCACCGACTTGCTGGGGCGGTACAACGGTCGGGACGTGACAGTTCCCCACCAGGAGTTGTTTCCCGAAAACAACTCGAAATTGCCACCCATCATCAACGTTACCGGACAACCCACAATTGGTTCCGGACAGCTTTTTAACATTCGATATAAGAACTTCAACCCGAAAGACAACTTCACTATCGTCTCGGCCTCGCATACGTACAAGTTCGGCGGCGACATAAGCTTCGAATCGAAGGATGAGAATGCCGCCAGTGCAACGCAAGGCACTTACGGCTTCACAGGGGCCTTAACCCGCATCGGTAGCAACGCCGGCATCGGGTTAGCGGATTTTCTGCTCGGGCGTGCCGCCGTCTATAGCGAGCCGCAACGTGACGTTCTCCAAAACCTGCGCTTCGGGCGCACCGAGTTCTATGCTCAGGACACGTGGAAGATTCGTCCTAACTTTCAGTTGGACTACGGTGTTCGCTATGCGCGCTACCGACAGCCGTATGACAAGAATAACGTCCTGGCGACGTTCCAACCGCAGCTTTATAATCCTGCGCGCGCCGCCCAGTGCGCGAATGTTTCGTGCACACTGTTCACCACCAGCACGTTCGACTTCAGCAACGGCTTCGCTTATGCAAACCAGAATTCTCCCTACGGTCGGCGCGTGCAGAAAAATGACACCAACGACTGGGGACCGCGTCTTGGCTTCGCATGGGATCCGCGCAAGAACGGCAAGACGGTGCTGCGCGGCGGCTATGGTATCTACTACGATCAGGCATTGGTTGGCATCGTGGAACAGAACTCCTTTACTACGCCACCTTTCAACAACTCGATCAGCCTGACCGGCACCTTTGCCGCTCCGATCGCATTCGGGAATCCCGCTGCCGTAAGTGCGGCCACTACGCGGGGCCCACTAGGAACAGTTAACGCTACGACCGATCCCTTCTATACGCCCATCATTCAGCAGTGGTCCTTAACCTGGCAGCAGGAGCCGTTCCATAATGCGCTGTTCGAGATCGGGTATGCGGGTTCTGCCGGCAATCACTTGATCCGGCCGGTCGATATCAACGCGGCCACGCCGCAGGAGATCGTGGCGGCCGCGCGTGGCGTAGCCGGTTGCGATCCTGCGCTCGCGGCGTCTAACAATCCAGCGAACTGCATAAACCTTGCGCGACCTTACCGCGGTTTCGCCGCGATCACCGATCGGCAGACGACCGCCACCTCTCGCTATCACGGTCTGGTCAGCTCGTTCCGACTTAAGCCGACTAACGGCTTGACCGCACAAATCGCCTACACCTGGTCGAAGAATATAACCGACGCGACGAACGATCGTGATGCGGTCGATGTCCCGCAAATTCGCACCAATTTCCACTTAGAGCGTGCTGTATCTCGCCTTGATCGCACGCACGTCTTCGTGGCAAGTTACGTCTATGAAATGCCGACTTTCCACTCCGGCTTTGCGGCTACTACCCTGGGTCGCCACTTGCTTGGTGGCTGGGAAATCGCCGGAATCATAACGGCGCAGAAAGGGCTGCCTCTGAACCGAGTCGTGCAAGGTTCGACTACCGTCCCGGCGCGCGGCAGCCGCCCGAATATCATCAGCGATCCAAGTCAGAATATACCTTCCAACCCGGCCGGCGGTATACCTTATGCGTTCAACCCGCTCGCGTTTCGTCCGACCAATACGGGCGAAATCGGCAATTCGGGACGCGCGCCGTTGCGCTTCCCGAGTCAGTTCTTCAGCGATGTAAATTTCACCAAAAACCTCAACTTCACCGAAAGATATCGTCTGCAATTGCGTGCTGAGTTTTACAACATCTTCAATCATGCGATCTTCAACGACGTATTCCAGACGATCCCGGATTTGTTGCCCACTTCACCCGCTTTCAATAGCATTGAGAACCTTCAGCAGTTAAGCCCGGCCGCCACTAACCGGTTCGGCCAGTTTTTCTCAACTAAGGATCCGCGGCAAGTACAGCTTGGTTTAAAGTTCAGCTTCTGAGCAGATTAGCCGAGGGCACGATAGTTAGAGTTAGAGCCGTCCTGGTCTTTGGACTAGGGCGGCTTATCTCTGTTTACTAATCTGAAACGATAAGATTTCGGCTGTGTCCTATGAGCGACAGCAAATGTCGCGTCGCCTGGTGTGAATCGGTTGATGGATCGTTTCGGTGTTACGGGTGGCGACCTGGTTTAGGGCCGCTGACCTTTCCTTCGAGTCGCTTGCGTTCCTCATTACTCAATCTTTGCGCGGTTGCAAACTCCTTTAGCGCCTGGTCGCGCTTGCCCGCAGCTACGTAAGCGCGACCCAGCAGCGCATGTCCATCGGGCCACGCGTCGCCGAGTTTGACTGCGCGCTCCAACACTTCCACGGCGCGCAAGGGATATCCCTTTTTGAGCAGCACCTGGCCAAAAGCTTCAAGACCAGGTCTGAAATCCGGCGCCGCTTCGACGAGTTTCGATAACTGCAACATCGCTTCATCTGTCCGTCCGCGAGTCAAATTGATCTTCCCCAGGTGATACTGCGCCAGCGTCATGTCGGGATTGATCAGCAGCTCTTCAGTGAAGTGTTGTGCGGCCTCCTCCAGCTCGCCCTTCTTCAAAAGGGAATAGCCAAGCGCGTAATGCGCTTCTGGCAAGCGCGGGTCAATTTCCACGGCCCGCCGGAATTCCTGAAGCCCGCGCTCTGACTTTGACGCATTATCGAGAGCTTCGCCCAGCAGGAAATGAGCTTGCGCTGAACCTGGTGAAAGATTTACAAGTTCTTCGAACCGCTCGACTGCCTTGTCATAGATATTTAATCGGAGATACGACTGTCCGAGCGCCTGGAGAATAGGTGCGTCTCTGTGTCCCTCGGCATAAAGAACCTCAAGGTGTACAACAGCTTCTTGAAAACTCTCCAAGGCGATCAGCGAAAGGGCAAGTAGTTGTCGTGCCTGGACATTCCGAGGTGCGATGAAAACAGCACGAGCCAGGCTGGCTCTCGCATCTCCATACCGCGCAGCTTTGAAATAGGTAACGCCCAAATTGAGATGCGCCTCAACGAGGCTCGGCTTGAGCTGTGTCGCCTGTTTTAGGACGCCAATTGCTTGATCAGTTTTGCCTTCGCGATTATAGAGGGCAGCTAAATTGACTAAAGCTTCAGCCCAAAAAGGCGCCAGCTCAATAGCCTTAACATATGCTTGTTCGGCCGCCCGCCAGTCTCCTGCGAGTTCAAACGCCTGCGCTTTTTCTGCCATGCGAGAAGCCTCAGGAGAAACCTTTTGTGCCGCAACGCTCTGCCCCACCACCGCAGAGATTGGCAGGAGTATTAAGACCAGCGTTAGCACAGACGTCGATTTCATTGCTGTGACATACCTCGGCAGCGATTTTAACTTGGCGAATACCCGGGACGCCAAAGTTGTGCGAGGCGGTCATCTGCAGGCAGGGAACACATTCTCTCTGGAAACTGTCGGCCCGGTGCTAGAATGCGCGCCGAGTTGGCCGTTCGATCTTCTAACGCCTTCAAGCAACGTTAAGGTTTCATGCTCTTCTGTCCGCGCCGCTTGAGTACGCATCGCTGTATTTGAGCGTTCGCCATGTCTTGTTCAATCATTGGCGTTGCTAAGGATTCTTGATTTAATCAATTCATGCCTGAGCCGGTTCAAAAGCCTTTTGTGTTTCGTAATGCGCGGATCGTCCTTCCTGAGCAGGTAATGGACGGCGGCGCAATGACGGTTGCAGAGGGGCGCATTGCATCCATATCGCACAAGTCGCCAGGTAATGTACGCGGCGATAATCTCGACTTGCGAGGTCTTACGGTTTATCCGGGGTTCATCGATGTCCACATTCACGGAGCAGTCGGCGTGGACACAATGGAAGCAACCGCGTCAGACCTCGATCGAGTGTCACAATTTCTGGTCACACGAGGGGTAACCGGATGGCTGCCTACGCTGGTGCCGGCGCCGAATGAGGATTACGAGCGCGCAGTGAAGGCGATTGACTATGCGATGAAGTCGCATCGTGGCGCACGAATTCTTGGCGCTCACTATGAGGGACCTTTCGTAAACTCTGCTCAGTGTGGCGCGCTGCGCAGCCGGTACTTTCGTAGCTTCTCGAGCGTGAATGACATAGCCGATCTCCCGGTGTTTGAATACAAAGCTGCTAAGCACATGATGACTGTCGCACCGGAAATCGATGGTGGCGTCGAGCTCGTGCGTGAATTGAAACGCCGTGGTTGGATCGTTTCAATAGGCCACACACGCGCGAGTTTTGAGTTACTCGATAATGCGCTTGAGGCAGGTGCGCGCCACATGACTCATTTCATGAATGCGATGGCGCCGCTACATCATCGCTCGCCAGGACCAGTTGCCTGGGGACTCGCGCACGACGAAGTGACTTGCGACATCATTGCCGATGGCATTCATCTCGACCGCCAAATGCTACAGCTCTTGCTCAAGCTCAAAAGCGTGAATCGGTTGACGCTAATAAGCGATGCAGTGGCGCCTGCAGGGATGGCCGATGGCGACTATAGGATTTGGGGAGAAACAATAACCGTCAAGGACGGCCGCACCAGCAATCCCAGTGGCAGCATTGCCGGCTCAGTCATCACCATGCATGATGCTTTTATCATGATGCAATCAATGGGTGTATCCGAAGTCGACCTTTCACGTTTGTCCGCAACGAATCCGGCGCGTCTGTTGGGCATAGAACAGGATTGCGGCTCGATTGAGGAAGGGAAGCGAGCTGATTTAGTGGCGCTGGATTCGCAAGGGAAAGTTGTCTTGTCGATTATCGGCGGTGAGATCGTGTTTGACGCGCGATCATAAGCAAAGTCCAAAGTCCAATGTCTGTGTCCCGCGGGTTGTTGGTTAGCTCTAACCGTTGGAATGATGGTCGATTCATAGAGCCGCAATGAAAAAAAGACTTTGGACTTTGGACGCTGGACTTTGGACTGTCTTTATTCTTCGGCGTACATTCCGGCCCGGGCGTAAGCTTCGTCGAGCAGCTCCACTGGATGACAGACTGTCAGGTCCATTCCCGCTAGCATTGCACCCGCTCCGATTTGCATCTGGCATCCGGCGTTCCCCGTGGCCAGGATCTTCGCTCCGGTGGCTTGAATGTTGGCAAGCTTTTCGGCCAACACGCTTCCCGATAAATCGGACTCCAGCAAATTGTAAATGCCTGCACCTCCGCAGCATCTTTCAGAACCTTCGAGTCGAGCGAAGTTGAGATCTGGAACTGCCCCAACCATTTCAAGCGGCGCCTCACCCGCGTGCTGTCCGTAAAGCAAATGGCACGACGCGTCATAAGTCACTCGGTGGTTGGTCACACCCGCGCCAGTCTTGACCCGCTTGCTCCCCGCCGCTTCCAGTTGCTGGCTAATATCGCGTACGCGTTTACTAAACCTGCCCGCCTGTTCAGCAAATGATTCATCATCGGCAAGCAGGTGGGCGTAGGAAACGAGCATTGCTCCACAGCCGCCCGCATTTGTAATCACAGGAAACTCTTCAGCTCCAGCGAAGGCTGCGATGTTTCTTCGCGCCAGCTCGCGCGCACCCTCCAGATCTCCGGCATGAGCATGAAGAGCTCCGCAGCAAACCTGGGGGTCGGGAATTAAGACGTCGCAGTCGTTGGCCTGGAGAACGCGAGTTGTGGCGTCGTTGACCCGCGCAAAGAGTCCGGCGCCGACGCAACCGGTGAACAGCATTGTCTGCTTCCGAGGCGGTTCGTTGCTTGCAGCTTCAGTGCTTTGCTTTCCGTTCGCCGAGGCTGCAATCGCTGCGAATCGTTTTCCGGAGGAGCTTTGCAGCAGCGCCAAACCAAATTCGAATCGTCTGGAAAGCAATCTCGCAACTCGCGATTTCAGCAGCACGCTAGCCAGGCCGCTATCGCGAAGTAGTCGCGCCGATGCAAACGTAAATTTCAAACGCGCCGGATGCAGCCACACATGCTTGAGCACAAAGCGCAGTAATCCGTAACTGAAACCGCGCCTGGCGCCTGATACAAACAGTTCGCCGCGTGCAGCTTCCAGAAGCTCGCCATATTCCACGCCCGCAGGACACACCTGCTCACAAGCTCGACAGCCAAGACACCGATCAATATGACGCTCGAAGGCGAGGGAGTCGCTTGGGAGACGCCCTTCCCCAACTGCCCGCATCAGGTAAAGACGTCCGCGTGGTCCATCGTTTTCGTCGCCAGTGACAACATAGGTAGGACATGCCTCCAGACACAGCCCGCAGTGAATGCAGGCGAGCAGCTTTTGCTCCTCACGCGCGAGTGTGGACGTCAATTGAGATTGAAGCGTAGTCAATATGCCTCAGACAAGAATATCTAATATCCGATCGCCAACCCATCGCTTCCGCGTGGATCAGTTGCCCCTAAACGCATGTGAGTTTTTTCTTCGATCATGATGCCTTCGGCGTTGCCCAGATAACGTGGTTTGTCCACCAGCTTGTGGCCGCGTGAGGCAAGTGCGCGTTGCGTGTCGCCGGACAAACCATAGGGCTCAAAAGCAAGCTGGTCGGGAAGCCATTGATGATGAATTCTGGGCGCATCGATCGCCTGCTGGATATTCATGCCGTAGTCAACCACGTTAGTTATCACGCACAGGACCGTGTTGATGATGGTCGGACCACCCGGACTGCCCACCGTAAACCACAAGCTGCCGTCCTTGCGAAGCACGATCGTCGGGGTCATTGCTGACAAAGGCCGCTTGCGCGGGGCTACGGCATTACGCTCGCCTTGGATCAACCCGTACATGTTTGGCGTCCCGGGCTTGGCGGCAAAGTCGTCCATTTCGTCATTCAAAATAATTCCCGTTCCTTTGGCCACTGCCGCGGAGCCATAGGAATTATTGAGCGTGTAGGTGTTCGCCACCACGTTTCCGTCCGCATCGACTACAGTGAAATGGGTAGTCTCTTCAGATTCGTAACCAGTGGGCTGTCCGGCGTGAACCTGCGCGCTCGTCGACGCAGTTTCGGAATTAATAGTGCTACGAAGTTTTGCGGCGTAGGCTTTATCAATCAGCCCGGCCACCGGCACTTTTACGAAATCAGCGTCGCCCATAAATTCAGCCCGGTCTGCAAAGGCCCGCCGCATCGCTTCCGTCATCAGGTGGTAACGATCAGACGAGGCTGAATCCATCTTGTTCAGATCATAACCCTCCAGTATGTTCAGCATCTCAACCAGGACCGTGCCGCCTGATGACGGCGTAGGCATAGAAATAACTTCGTAACCACGGTAATTGCCGCGCAGTGGTTGACGTTCCTTGGCTACGTAGCCGCGCAAGTCAGCCAGCGTCATGAGTCCGTTGTGTCGTTTCATGTCCTCGACAATCATTCGGGCAGTCTGGCCTTCATAAAACTCCTTCGGGCCAAACCTTTGTAAACGCGCGAATGTTGCGGCGAGCTCCGGCTGGTGGAAGATTTCACCCTCGCTATAAAACTTCCCGCCTTTCAAATAGATCCGTTCAGTTTCCGGATAAGGCGAAAGATAATCAGCGTTACCGCGCAGAGAGCGTGCCAGCGAGTAGGTCACGGGAAAACCTTCGCCGGCGAGCCGACGAGCCGGCTCGACGAGTTGCGACCACGAAAGTTTTCCGGAGCCATAGTTCTTCAACGCCAACTCCATTCCCCTAACCGTTCCGGGGACGCCCGCCGCACGATAGCCAACCAGCGAGCCGCCTTCGCCCTCGATCAGGTTTCCATCCTTGTCGAGATAGATGTTGCGTGTTGCAGCAGCCGGTGCCATCTCGCGATAGTCGATCGCGGTCGTCTTTCCGTTCTTGAGACGTATCACCATGAAACCACCACCGCCGAGATTGCCCGCCGACGGGTACGTAACCGCCAGCGCAAACGCAACCGCGATTGCGGCATCGACAGCGTTGCCGCCGCGTTTCATTACGTCCACGCCTACAC
>JALYSR010000174.1 GCA_030854715.1 Acidobacteriota bacterium | reverse complement strand
CCCGTAATCTGAACGGGCACGTTTGCGCTTTTGAGCGCGGAAGTGGCGGTGAACCTGGCGTTGAACTGTGCGCGCGCTCGCGCGATGCCGGGGGAAAAAGGACTGCTTGGCGCCACGCAATTCGGCGACACAATTTCCGCGATCATTTGGCGGCCAGTAGCGTCAGCCAGCAGCAAGTGGTAATCGGAGTCGGCCTGCTTCTGATACTGCTTCAAGGTGGCGTTCATTACCCAAAGCGTGGTTTCTGTGGGTTGAATTCGATTGTTGTCGGGAACCGAAGCAGGTGTGGCCAGGCTGGTCAGATTACTCAGGGTCGTTGATGTGGGAGAAGTGAGATTCACCAGACCAACGTCGAGATCCGTGCCGGTTTTGACTGACCAGCGTTCACCTCCGCACTGCGCGAAAATGTTGGAAGGAAACACGGTCGCCGCCGTGGCAAGAATGAGCAAGCGTAGACAAGTCTTCATTAGGTTGATATTCCGCCCTGAAACTGCACAGTCCGACCCATATAGATTGCTTTAAAAGTAAAGTTCTAATGGAGATGGCTTTCCCTGACCCGCGAGAGGGACAGGTGTGGGGCCCGATGCGAGCAGAAACTTAAACACCAATTGGGCCTGCCGAAACAAGTCTGCTGTGTGTTATTGGTGGTTTTGCTTGGAGATCGCCAAATGCGGCGGCCTGTTTGGCCTGTGATCAATCAACCAGGATTCTATGGTTCTACCAGGCCCTTTTTGATATTGCGTTGCCAGGCCTCGTAGTTTCGGACGCGTCGCTTGGCTTGTTTCCGCGTAAGCTCCAATTCGTTTGCGACGGAGTCGATACGGGCGGTGCGATCCTTCTTCTTGTCGTAGCGGTCGCCGGGGGCTCTGAGATATATCTGGTAAGCGCGGGTCCACTCCGACTTAACATCGGGAGTTGCCTGTTTACCACGTTGTTCGGGCATATGTTGTTCCTCGTGAAGCGGTTTTCGTGCTGAATTCTAACAGCGATATTTGCAGAGCGATAGCGGAAATTTTTTGGCAGTCCCGAGGTCTACCTTGAGGCTCCTCTGGGAAACATTGCTTTATCAGGTGCCTTGTTTAGAGTCTCCATCATTTTGTTAATTAACCTTTCTCTTAACTCGTCCGGCCTGCTTTGGTTCTACCAGATGGAGCACAATCGCTTCAAACCCGGTATTGTTGCTGACGCGAAACAGGACCGCCGGGTACTCCCTGCCTTCCGATTGGTCAACATGAGTTTCAGACAGCAGGGAGCAAAACGTTCGTACGCGCTCGAACATCGCCTCGCCAATTTCTTCATCCGCTATCCGCCGTATCGTACAGAAACAAACTCCAGGTCGCTTTCATAGGCGACGTCGTCAATTAGATCTCCGGTGCCTCGCCGATTTTTATGCGGTCACCTACCGGTACGGGCTGCGAACCAGTATGTAGATCCATGCGATGAAACTGGTTATGGGAGTTTGCAATGCGAACCCCAAGATTATATTTGGAGGCGGCATGCGGACACGCGGCCGATTAGGAAGAAGTCGAGAGCCTTTGCAACTCCGCCGTAAGTACGATGGCCGTCCCGCCCACGAGCAGGCGGTAAAGGAAGTTTAGGTTGGGCTCCCCGATTGCCGGTGCCGGAACCGAAGCAGGAAGTAGGTGCCGGCCAAAAGAAGCAGCAACAGAAAATAGCTTCCGAGGAAAAGTCTTTGTTTGCTTTCTGCCGGGACCGTTATTGCTTCTTTCGGACGAGCAGCCTGATCCAGGGCCTTCTGGATATCGCTATCCTGTTTTAGTTCTCAACCTTCTCTTCAGTGGTGGCGCTTGGATAACCTACTTAATCTCGCAAGAAACCTGGCGAGATTGGCTATCACAGTCGGGCAAAACAATAACCTGGCGGTGTGGTCGCTCTAACCGCCCGTCTTTCCCTGGCCCCCGTCGCTGGATGATCGGTCGGCTTCCTTTGCGATCCCTGTAACTTCGCTACCCGCCTCCGCTGCGCCACTAACAGCTCCTTTCGCTGCGCCAGTGGCCGCTCCAACGAATACAGCCTTCAGAGCCTTCTTTGCCTTCTTCAGAATTCCTCCAGACGAGCGTTTCTTAGTGCTCTTCTTCGCAGTACCCTTTTTCGCACTCTTTCTTGATGAAGTGGATTTTTTAGTTGAGGAAGCCGGAGCTGATTTCTTTTTCGTCGCTTTTTTCGCTGCCGATTTTTTAGCTGTCTTTCTTGTTGTTTTTCTTGCTGCCATGGTTACCCCTTTGCATTGAATTGAGGTCCACATGAAGCAACGCTCCCCCAATTTCTGAAGAAGCGTTGCCTGCTGTGGACGTGCTCTAGCGTTGCCGCCAGGGCTCTTTTAGGAACCGGCGTAAGAAATTATACCAAGCCCCTATCTTGTTCGTTCCACCAACCGACCCCCCTTGTAGCAAGCCTCCGGTTTAGTCGGATAGACGGACGCTGATTTACAGACCGGAGCGGAGAACTGTAAGCGGCTGCTAAACAGCTCTGCGACCCGAAACGAGGTTGATGATGAACACAATCAGCGCAATGACCAGCAGCAGGTGAATTAGTCCGCCGCCGATATGAC
The DNA here is from genome assembly GCA_030854715.1 of Acidobacteriota bacterium. Taxonomy (GTDB): domain Bacteria; phylum Acidobacteriota; class Blastocatellia; order Pyrinomonadales; family Pyrinomonadaceae; genus PSRF01. The sequence continues at coordinate 5,125 of JALYSR010000174.1, read as the reverse complement.
CCAGAAATCCAACCAACCAAAGCACGAGCAAAATCACAAGAATCGTCCACAACATAAGCTTTCTCCTTTGTTATTAACCCGGAATCTCCAAAATTCTTTCGAACATTGCTGAACGGAGCAATGCTCATGCCATTTTGCTCGAATCCGCGCTACCTACGATGAATGCCCAGAAAGTCGATACTTAACTGACCTCGAACTAGAGTCCTCCTTTGGTAGGTATTCGAGTTCGCTAGAAAAGCGTGCATTAGAACCGTTCGCTTCGCGTTTATGAGCTGCCGGAGAGTTGTGCGAATTTGGTTCAAGTTGATGGACCAAAGCTCCGAGCGAGTGAACTGAGCAAATTCCCGTTAGAAAAGCCGCTCGATAGGCCTTCTTTCCTTTCCACGACCCATTGGTCCAAATAACCAGCCCCCGCCAACAGGCGTACGCGGCGTCGCCTGCACTTCGCCTTCACTGGGGTCTTGACAAAATTACTAACTGTAACTATATTGGTTACAGACGATTGGCCCCAGAAATCTTCGAATCCTATGTCGACCAGTAGCCGGTTTGCAGTGGCAGTGCACGTTCTCACGCTGATGGCGTGGGCGGAGGAAGAGCCGCTCAAGTCAGAGCAGGTAGCTGAGAGCGTTAACACCAACGCGGTCGTGATCCGGCGGATGCTGTGTGAGCTGGCGGAATCCAAGCTGGTTGTTTCGCAGACTGGCTCAACCGGGGGCACAAAACTGGCGCGACAACCCGAGCACATCACGCTGCTGGATATCTACCAGGCGGTAGAGAACCGGGGCGTTTTTTCCTTGCACCGGCATCCGCCAAACCGTCACTGCCCGGTAGGCGTAAATATTGGCCCCGTGCTTAACCAGGTTTTGGATGAGGTTGACTCGGCCGTTGAGGGTGTACTGGCAAACATCACCATAAGAGATGTGGTGTCGCGACTGAAACCATGCGTCAGCACGGCAACGAGTAAGAGAAAGCATTCGAGTAGGGAGCAAGCGTTGTTGGCGAGAAACTACTAGGCGCACGTATTCGTATTACTACGAGGCGTGGTAAGAAGAAAGTTTTCAGTAGAGAGTTGCGTTGCGAGACACTCTCTACAACTCGAACGGATCTCGCGTGAAAGGACGGTTTTAAATTGAGTAGGCTTCAGAAAGATGATGGGGTTGAGCCAATGGATTCGGTTAAGCCGAGTTTTTCAGGGGCTCACGAGGAACTTCTGGAGGATGCGGTCTCGATCGAGGATATCGATGAGGTTTTGGAGAAACTCGCCACGGCGGGGATCGCTGGAACCGAATCAGATGAACCCGCGATTGGAGAGGCCTCTTCGTCCGCAGCACAGGCTGAGGATGACGACGCGCCTGAAGAGATGGAGCTGGACCTCTCGGCTGGCGAGCTGGACAAGACTTCGGATCCGGTTCGCGTCTATATGCGCGAGATGGGTGTTGTACCTCTTCTCAAGCGAGAGCAGGAAGTTTCGATAGCTAAAAGGATCGAGTGGGGACAGAAGCGCGCGCAAAAAGGAATCACCCGTTCACCGATGGCGGTGGCTGAGTTATTGAAGATTGGTGCTGAACTTGAAGCCGGCACGATCGGTATTCGCGACGTCGTTAATTTTTCCGATCAGATGGAAACCGAAGAACACGAGGACAAGACGGAAGAGTATCTTCAGTGGACCATCGAAGGCATATCGAATATTCGCAAGCACTACAAGCGTGGGCTTAAAGAATTGGTGCAACTTAACGCCGAACAAAAGTTGCGACGAGGCAAAGGCTCCCGAAAACTAACGCGGCTGCGACGAAAAGTCGCCCGCACCCGGCTGGAGATTGTGCATGAAATCGGCCAACTCCATCTCAAGGAAGCAGTGCGGCAGCGTTTGATCAATGCAATTGCGACTATGCACCGAGAGACGCGCACTCTCGAGCGCGAGATTGAAACAAACACGGCCAAGCTTGGCAAGAAACGCATCAAGGCGGAAGAGGCAAAAGAAATCAAGCGGCATATTTCCGTGGCCAAGCGACGTCTGAAAGAAATCGAAGCCGAGCATCACGTCTCGCCACTGGAAATCAAACGTTCACATCAGATGATTGTCACTGGCGAGGCGCAGGCAGCGCAGGCCAAGCACGAACTGACTGAAGCGAACCTGCGGCTGGTGGTTTCGATAGCCAAGAAGTATCAGAACCGTGGTCTTCAGTTTCTCGACCTGATCCAGGAGGGCAACCTCGGACTGATGAAGGGTGTGGATAAGTTTGAATGGCGGCGCGGCTATAAGTTTTCAACTTATGCCACCTGGTGGATTCGCCAGGCTATCACGCGCGCTATCGCCGACCAGGCACGCACCATTCGCATCCCGGTCCACATGATCGAGGTAATCAATAAACTGCGAAACACTTCGCGTGAGTTGGTGCGCGAATTGGGACGCGAACCAACGACTGAAGAGATCGCGAAGAAGATGGGCATGTCGGTCGAGAAGGTGAGCAAGGCAAGGAAGCTGGTGCAGCAGCCTGTCTCGCTGGAAACACCGATTGGCGAGAGCGGAGATTCGCAGCTCGGAGATCTAATTGAGGACAAGTCGAGTACGAGTCCTGCCGAAAGGGTAATAACTTCAAACTTGCGTGAGATTACAGGCGATGTGCTGCAGACCTTGAGCCCGCGCGAAGAGCGGGTAATCCGCATGCGGTTTGGATTGGACAGGGAAGGGCATGAGCGCACGCTGGAAGAAGTGGGCCAGGACTTCAATGTGACGCGCGAGCGCATACGGCAGATCGAGGCGAAGGCGCTCCGAAAACTGCGACATCCCTCGCGAGCCCGCGTATTGAAGAGCTTTATCGAAGGGCAGCGGCAGTAAGAAAAAATCAGAACCGGGAGCGGTAACGACCGGGTAACGAAAATACATGAGTAACGAATAAGGAAAAGGAAACAACGCAATGAGTGAGAAAGTTAAGTCCGTAACCGATAGTTCTTTCGAGCAGGACGTGTTGCAGTCAGACAAGCCAGTCCTGGTTGATTTTTGGGCCGAATGGTGTGCCCCGTGCCGCATGCTGGCGCCGACGGTTGACGCGATTGCTGAACAGTTTGTCGCGACTGCAGGGGTGGTGAAAGTGAACGTCGATGACAATACTTCAACCGCGCAACGCTACGGTATCAAGGGAATTCCAACCCTGATTCTTTTTAGCGCCGGGAAGGAAGTGGAACGCGTAGTGGGCGCGACCAGCAAAGAGTCGATCTCACGGATGATCGAAAAGCACGTCAGCGTTCCGGCAAGCGCCTAGCCTGCAATGGCTAACGTAAAACACTGCGGCAACGCGTGTTAGAAAAGGGGGACCACTCAATGGTCCCCCTTGGCATTTTGGAACGCAATAATCTCCTCGATCAGTACGTGCTGGCGTTCGACCGAAGGCCTCAATCGCCATTGTCCCCGCCGAATAACTTGCCAGAGCCACAGGCGCTCGTTAAACATTGAGGTCCTCACCGCCGTCGCTTATTCTACTAACTGCCCCGCTCTATATTGTCGTCAAAGAATCTGATCGTCTCCTGACATTCTTTTGCCGGCAGCTTTTCCTCATATCAAGTGAGGATGCTAATGAAAGCAAAAGCCCAGAAGAAAACGTCCGTTGAAAGGTTCTCACCCGAACAAAGGCGTGTGCTCCTGATAACCGACGAGCCTGGCGCCTCATTTCTATCGTCGCTCGATTCGGCTGGACTGAAAGTAGTAGGCGTATGTGCCGCCGCAGCCGCGCCGATATCACTCAGGCGCTCACGCCCGCAGCTTGTTATTGCAAACACGGCAGTCAAGGGGCTCTCTACCCAGGAACTCGCGCGAATGCTCAGCCAAAGCCAGGATGGCGTACCACTGATATTGATGGGAGCCGAAGCAGCTACATTGGGACGCCGGCAAGAGGCAATGTTAGCCGGAGCATTTGACTACTTCCAGATACCATCAGAGATCGAACTGCTAACGCTGCGCGCCAATCAATTGGTCGCAATGCGCCAGACAATGGACCATCTTCGAGGCGAAGCTGATCTGGATTACTTGACGGGATTGGCCAATCGCCGCCGCTTCCGTGTGGCGTTATCGAGGGAAGTTGAAAGATGGCGTCGCTACGGTGCGCCGTGCGCATTGCTTCTGCTGGACATCGATCACATGAAGTCGATTAATGACACGTACGGACATCCGGCTGGCGACGTTGTCATCCGGGAAATTGCCAAGACGCTGTTTAAAGTCTCACGTGATAACGACACTGCGGCCCGGCTGGGTGGCGAAGAGTTTGCTCTGTTATTTGCCGGGATCGGCGCGAAGAAAGCTGAGTTAGCTGCTAGACGCCTACTTGAAATCCTGGCTGGGCAGGACATTGAAGGGGTTGGCAATATTACGGTGAGCATAGGCGTAGCTGCTTGTCCCGAGCACGCGGATTCAGAGCGAACGCTTTATGCTGCGAGCGATGAAGCACTCTATGTCGCAAAGAATGAAGGGCGCAACCGCGTCGCGGTAGCGCCCTTAATGCAAGGAACACTGCCTGGCGTCTAAGCTTTTTACGAGTGGTGCAGTGCGGCGGAGAATTAGCTTATGAAGGAGTGCAAGCTATCACTCAAACTGTCTCGGCATGGTAATTGGAGGCGGCGATCGGAATCGAACCGATGAATAAAGGTTTTGCAGTCTTAAAAAACCTGTTATCCCCTGTTTCGGTAAGAGCGCAGTTGTGCTGTTCTCTTAGGCTTTTCGCGAGATCGAGTTAGGGTGTGTTGACCCAATTTCGTCGCTACGCCGCTCCGTTGTGTAACACCAGTGATACAAATCCCTATATATGTCACTCGTAGAAGTTCCTTGCCGAGCGAAACACCTCACCCATTCCGCCTTCGCCAATTTTGCAGTAACGGCCTCTTTGTCTACCAGCGTCATATAGTCGATTAGTTTCTCCCAATCAAATTACTGTGGAAGTCCGACGCGCCGCACTAAATCAGCAAAGCGCGGGTCGGAGCGCAGGCTGTCCCACCTTGGTTCGACTCTGAGCCAAGCCATATTAAACGAGCGCTCCCCATAGGCCTTTTCAAGCCAGGCGAAAGCCTGGTCCTTCTCGCCCAAGCCCGCGTAGATGAGGGCTATGCGGTCTGCGGGCACGTATTCTCGTTCGGA
>JALYSR010000063.1 GCA_030854715.1 Acidobacteriota bacterium | reverse complement strand
GTCATATGCCGAGTCTTCAAAGATGTCCCAGGCACCGAACACCAGGTCCTCAAGCTTTGCCAGTGGCAGGAAATCCTTAATTAAGGGAACTCGATTGTCAGTTCGCTTGCCGAGTCGAATCGTCCCCATTTGCGTCAGACTACCAACCGGTTGCCCAATACCTTTCTTCACGGCCTCAACGCCCGCGATGAAAGTGGTGCTAACCGCGCCGAGACCAACCAGCAGCACTCCCAGTCTGCCTTTTGGCGCAATAATCTCGGCGTCTTTTCTAACTGGCATTATCTATTCTCCTAATCCAACGAGTTTCCTGCGAATGATACAGATGTGCAACCTCGCTGTCATCTGGAGCTATTTTTGAGGTGGTTTTGAGTTTTAGAACTTTGCAGTTTGTAGTACTAACGCGAGCTAGAGCTCAAACTCTGAACTTTAAACGCTCGCGCACCATCACCCCGGGGTCGTTGGCGATCAGTGCTTTGATGCCAAACGCGCGAGCACGAGCAATCCAGTTTCGATCGTCGACCGTCCACAGAACAACTTCTAAACCTTCCCGCTTAGCTTTTTCGACCATACGCGGTGCGACGAGCGTGTGATGAAGCGCGATCTCATCGGCGCCGTGGCTCAAGGCAAGATCCACCATCTTAAGTCTCCGAAGCGTTGAAATTGGCCGGGAGAGTCTTGGTTCAAACAGGGCCGCGGTCCTGATTCCCGAATCGATTCTTTTGATTTCCGCAATCGCTGCAAGGTCAAAACTTTCAACTACGACTCGTTCGGCTATTTGAAATTCGTGGACAGCCCTGGCTACCGCAGCTGCCAACGCAGATCCTTCCGTCACATCGCCTTTCATCTCGACGTAGAGCAAGCCGCCATTCGAACTAAAAAATTCGAAAACTTGCGCCAGCGTTGGCAGTTTTTCGGCAGCGAACGACTGATTTGGATTTCTCCCGCTTCGATCAAACCAGCTCCCAACGTCAATACCTTGCAACTCCGCCGACGGCAGCTCACTCACCGAGACTTCTTTCAAGCCTGTTCGTCTAAGGCTGGCGTCATGGATAACTACAGCCACTCGGTCGCGCGAAAGCCTAACATCAAACTCGACGCCATCCGCACCGTCACGAATTGCGCGCGCAAAAGCGGCCAGTGTGTTTTCAGGAGCGATAGCCGAAGCTCCGCGGTGGCCCAGGATTAAGGGATTTGACGCCATAATATTTTAACGGAGATAGGGCATGCCCTGTTTTCCATATATCATTTTTCATTTCTCATTTACCATTGGATCGGAGCCCTAGAGGATCAACAATTCGTCGAAGGCTAATATTGGCCACGCCCGGTGGGATAAATGGAAAATGAGAAATGAAAAATGATATATGGAAAATCTCTTGATTACTTAGCTACCATGCCGGCCTGGGGTTCTCGGGGGCGTCGGATTCTGAATTACTTTTCGCAGAGTTACATTAAAAGTTCCATATTCGGTTTTGATTCGAGCGCTGACTGGAATACGACGGTAATCGTTGGCGAACCAGATCGAAAACTGACCGTTGCCTGAAATCATTCGATCTGGCCCATAAACCTCAGCATCGACTCGCAACGCTTCGACCCTCCCGAGCACTGTCTTTATGACCTTCTTCTCCACGACTCGCACGGGAACCTGATAAAGCCGGCCGGAATCGCCAATGGTAAGTTCGAACGTTTTTCCCAGTGCCAGCGGCTGTGTTCTGAGGTAGTAGATCGCCGACAACACGTCTTGCACTTGACCAGTAAAAGAGGAACTAGCCGTCCGCGGAGGACGCGAAGGGTTGTTAGGGTCGCGCTCGATCCAGACCACCTTGCCGTTGGCGTGGTCATAAACCGCTTCGCTTGAGCGCGCGCGTTTTCCCTGTTCGTCTATCCTTTTAGTTTTTTGAATAGTAAAGGATGAGGGTTCAACGAGAGATTCTATCTGCTCCCGAAAATTTAGATTGAAGAGTTTGCTAAAAAAACCTTTGCTGGAGACGTCACCGGTAAACTTGAGCGCGAACACAGCCCCGTCGCCCTTTTGCCAAGGAGTCGAGGGGTCTTGTTTCTCCAGGGTTATTCTGCCGGCAGTAAAACGGAAGTCGGCGACGTCCACTTTTTTAAGCAGCGCTCGTGAAAACTCAGCAACATAAAGAAGCTCTTCGCCATTCTCAAATGGATTAATGCGAACAACCGCGGAAGGTTTCTGTGCATACGCGAGACTTTCACCGCCTGCTGTGAAGGTCGTCGCGAAGATGTCCCCGAGAAGAAAAACAAGAAACAGAACAAGACGCTTGCGGTTTTGTAAAGTCATTTCAAATAGTAAGCCTTGAAAACCAACAACCCCCAGGCAATCACAAGACCCAGCGCTGCTCTATACTCGCGGTATCTCATGTAAAGACTGCTATCGAACCCCTTTTGTACTTCACTGCCGCGATAACAAGTCAGTCGCGGAAAAAAAAGCGGTACTACTCGAGCATAGTGCTGATGACTCTCACCAAAAAGCTGGGCCATGGTCCCGGATTCGACGCGCATTACCGGCAAATAGATGCCAAGAAAGAGCAGGCCGAAAAGCAGACCGAGCACTAATCGTCCGGAACCAATTGTGAATCCCAGGCCCAGAAGAAAACTGCCGAGGTAAAGCGGATTTCGCGTGTATGCGTATGGGCCGGAGGTTGCCAGCGCGTCGTTCTTGCGGATGTGACCAGAGGCCCAGGCGCGGAGCAAGAGTCCAAGAATGGAAACAATCGCTCCGCTAATCAGTGTGCGGGCACTCGGCCGGGCGAATAATAGAAAGAGTGCGGCGCACAAAAAACCGAGAGGCACGCGCCAACGTTGAATCCAGGTTCCGCCTCTACGCAATACTAATCGTCTCCAGGAATATTAGTCATAGACAGGATTAACAGGATTCACATGATGAAACCGAAAGAAGCGAACTGATCTCGCCTCATCATCTTGTTCATCCTGTTAATCTAGTGTGGGATCGTCTACAAACTGACGGGCAGGAATGCCTGTCCTACTTTCAGTCTTTCCCCGACGGCTTGAAACACACGGTCGACCTCGATGTCCATGCAAATCCAATTCGAGCAGGCGCGTCGATGGCAGTCAGTACGACAATCAATGTCATTGCGCTCAACACAGATGTCTCCAGGTTGCAGACTACCGTTGCGCCACCATTCTGTGGGCCCAAACAATCCGACAACCGGCGCGCCGGCGGCGATAGCCAAATGGGTCGGACCTGTATCTCCGCCGACATACACCTGCGCTCCTTTGGCTAGCTCGTAGAAACCCTTCAACGAAAGATTTACCCCGCGCGCTTTGCCGGATTGACTCGACCGCAGCACCGTCTCTGCCAATTCGGATTCGCCCGGCCCGTAAGTTATCAGCGAGTGCAGAGAGTAATGTGACCAAAGCTCGTCGGCCAGCCGCCCAAAGCGCTCGGCGCTCCAAAGCTTCGTTGGCCAGCCTCCACCCGGATTGAGTATTGCGAAGGGGGCAGCATCAAAAGGAGCGGCGTCCCGCGCCTCGGCTTTGTGAGCGGCGCTGGTGGCAATGGGAAATTCCAGGTCCCCGGCGTCCTCGGGAAACGGAATCCCCAGGGCGCCACCGACCAGAGTTAAGTTTTTTCGGATAACGTGCGAATTTTTGGAAATTGGAATCGACTTCGACAGCAGCATGCGGCTGGCTGGTTCCCGAAGGCCATCACGGGAGAAGCCAAAAATGCGATGCGCGCCCGAAAGGCGCGCAATTGTCGCGGATTTGAGTAATCCCTGGAAATCTAAAGCTAAATCGAAGGCCGAGGCGCGAAGCCGACGTAACTGCTGGCGCGGTGCCCGCAGCGTCTCCCCAGACATCAACCCGCGCCTCAGAGCCTTCGTGTCGACTTCGATGAGGCGATCCAGAAGCGGGTTGTCTCTTAATATTTCTGCTGAACGACGCTCGACCACCCAGGAGATTTCTGCGTGTGGCATGGCTTTCCGAATCGCCGCAACCGCTGGTAAGGTGTGCACGATGTCGCCAATGCTTCCCAGTTTTACAACAAGAATGCGCATTACGTAGGACAGACGTTCCTGTCTGTCTGTCTTCTCAGGATAATAAACCGACAGGCAGGAATGCCTGTCCTACTGAAAACGGCGGATTATTTCCGACGTGGAGTGATCCTTTGGGTCCCCCACGATAGCGACGCGTCCACCATAAGATCGTACCACATCACGCTCGGGCACCGTCTCTTCCGTGTAGTCTGTGCCCTTGGCATGAACCTCCGGCTTAACTGCGAGCAACAGCTCGGTAACGGTCGGCTCGTCAAAAATCGTAACCAGATCAACTGCCTGTAGCGCCGCGACAATTTCGGCGCGTTCTGCCTGTGGCAGGATCGGTCGGCCTTCGCCTTTCAATTTCGCGACATGGGTGTCGGAGTTGACTCCCACCACCAGAATGTCCCCAAGCGCGCGCGCCCCTTGGAGATAGCGAACATGTCCGGCGTGTAGAACGTCAAAGCACCCATTGGCGAGGACGATCACCGAGCCTGTCCGCCTCGCGATCTGGACCCGCTTGATTAACGTTGAGCGATCGAGTATTCGGGACATGATCTGACAATACCCTCGGGACAAATGCGACTACTCCAGGTTAGGCGACAATGTCCAACTTCATTTCAATGTCCCAACTCGGAATGCAAAACGGAGTTCTCAAGTTCATCGCTCGTGATCGTTGCCGTGCCGCGCTTCATGACCACGAGTCCGCCCGCGTAGTTTGCCAGCCGCGCCGCGTCGGGAAAGGAAGAATCGGAAGCGAGAGCAAGAGTGTAGGTTGCCATCACTGTATCGCCTGCGCCGGTTACATCAACCGGCTCGCGTGCGCCTACAGCATCGATGTGAACGGGCGCCACGCCTTTTTCAAAAAGCATCATTCCCAGGCTGCCGCGAGTTATCAGTAGGGCGCGATATCCCAACTTGCCTCGCAACTCTTCACCGGCCGATTCCAAATCAGCCGGCGTTGCCAGTTGCTTGCCAAGCAATTGTTCGACTTCATCCTGGTTCGGGGTAGCGGAAGTAAAGCCGGCGAAGTTTGAAAGACGAAATCTGGAGTCGGCCAACACATGAATCCTGCGAGCCGCGGCCTCATCGCGGGTGAACGTCGCCATTTCAACGTCGGCGACTCCGTAGTTATAGTCAGAAATAATTACGGCATCAGCAGCCTGGGTTCGCTCGCGCACGAGTCCGCGCAGCCGCCCTCGGAGGTCAGCATCGTTTAGCGGCTGACCGTCATAGTCAATTCTGATAACTTGTTGACGCGTTGAATGTAATTGCCCGGCAAGTATTCTCACTTTGGTGGTAGTGCGTAACTTATCTGAGACCACTAAGCCGCTACAGTCCACGCCGGCTGAATTGAGCTTTTCAACCAGGCCCCGCCCCGCTTCGTCCTCGCCGGCCACTCCTATTAGCGAAACACTTGCCCCGAGCGATGCGAGATTAACGGCACAGTTTGCCGCGCCGCCGGGCAGCGTCTCCGTATGCTCGTGACGAAGAATAAACACGGGCGCTTCGCGCGAAACACGGCTGATGGCGCCATAAACAAATTGATCGGCAACTGAATCAC
>JALYSR010000059.1 GCA_030854715.1 Acidobacteriota bacterium | reverse complement strand
ACGAACAGTACCGCCAATGTATTCATAAAGCCGCGGCTCATGTTCGGGCGTGATCAGCGGTCGGCGTTCCTTTGTTGAAAACACAATGTGATAAAGAAGGTTTGTATAAGAGTCAGACATATTGGCCTCATCGATGGTTGATACCGAAATTATCGAGCATGTCGAAATGGTTCAGCACTGTCTGGTCTCTGTCGGCCGCTTCGCGGGCTTTACAAATTTTCTTGTAACGAGTTCCTGGGGTTTCGCTGCGCTCCACCCCAGGAACCGTCGACGAAATTATCCGAAGCCCGCGGAGCGAGCGACAGCGGAATCAATGCGTTCTTGTAATCGCAACCGCTATCGGTACGCTTCGCGGGCTCAACAGTTACTTGTTGTTCTTGATCCTGGGGTTTCGCTACGCTTCACCCCAGGCTTTATGCTAACGTCCGCTCCGCGGACTAACGGATTCACACTCCGCCCATTAGACCGATGGATTGGAAGTACAAACACTTTCATCAAGAGAGAGTCTTCCAGGCGTCGCGCGCCGACGCCTTTGAAGCCGCGCGCAAGTTTATGGGCGAATCACTCGGGTGGCAGCTCACAGACACACCGGAAGGCTTTTCGGCGGTAGGTTATAGTTTTAGACACCGCGCAATCGCCAACCTTCACATTGAACCAGCCGCGGGCGGAGCGTTATCAGAGAGTGGGACGAGGGTGGCCGTAGAACTGTTGGTTGAACGGGCTGGTTGGCGGGGATTCATGTTGGTCGACGCCGGCGGCTACTACAACATTCAAATTCGAAAGTGGCTTGATGGTGTTCAGTGGTCACTTTATCAAAAGCTCACCGGCAGTCACGACGAGTCTACGAACCCACTCGTGCTCGCGGCCAACAAACCCTCCGCGTACATTTCTAATGGTTGTCTCGCGTTCATTGTTGTGATGTTTGCTCTTTATTCTCTCGTCACAATCATTTGCGCTTTAGTGGGCCTACTCACCGGACATCTTTATCTGTGGGGTAGAGGAGGCACCCTAGCTATTCACGGAATCCGGGCGCGCATAGTCTCCGCGTTAATCCTGTTGTTCGGAGCATTTTTAGTGTGGAGGATTAAGCGGAAGAGGTGAGCGGAAGGCAGTAGCAGTGAGCAGTGGGGCCGAAGTTTCTTAGCGCTGAAAGCGCGCAATCGGGACGCCCGCGGTCCCAGTACAACGGTCCGTTGGGACCCCGGCCCGCGTGGTCGTACTGACCTCATTGGACCTACGCGAGTGATTGTTACGCGGTCCCTGGCCGTTATGCGCTCGCTGGCGTTGACGTCGCGGGGCGCTCGGGTTATTTTGTTGTTGAAAGTAGTTCGTTAGCAACAGACTCTCCTCCCTGAACCTTCCCCCTAAAATCCCCCTCCCGACTGCTGTACCCCCATCGACATTGCCGATTTGCCGGCTGCTGATTGCCGATTGAAAGAACCAATTGGCGACCGGACAGTGCAGGTTACGTACTGGTTATCCCGACCGCTCGGGATATCGACTTCATAGTTTAAGGGGGAATCGTCATGGGCACTTCAAAACGCAGGACATACGCACCCGTCCCGACTCGTCGGGACACTGAACTCATATCCACATTAGACCTGACTCTCATAGTGACACTGATCCTGAGTCTGCTTCTTCTAACTCCAACGAATTCATCCGCGATCACAAAAGCTGACAAGCGCAAAGGTGATGCTCAGAATCGTCAATTGACGCGTGCTGAAGTGAAAGAGGCGGAACGCCGTCTGTCAGAGATGGGTTACTGGACCGGCCCAGTCGATGGAGTGATTGATGGTGTGACGCAAACAGCGTTGGTCGCTTTCCAAAAATGGGAGGGCCGCAAAGTAACGGGCCGCCTTACACGCGAGGACTTCGAGGCAATTCTCAATACAACTCCACCGCAGCCGAAAGAGTCAGGTTATAGGCACGTTGAGGTTGATATCGATCGACAGGTGCTGTTGTTGACGGACGATAACGGCGTTGTAGAGCGTGTTCTTCCTATTTCTTCAGGCAGCGGCAAACGTTACCGGGAGAAGGGAATTAGAGACTTGGCCTACACACCGAGGGGGCGGTTCAGGGTTTATAACAAATTGTCGGGATGGAAGAGATCGCCTCTGGGATTGCTTTATTACCCCAACTACTTCAGCGGGGGACTGGCGATACACGGAAATCCCTCGGTGCCTCATGACCCTCAGAGTCACGGCTGCATTCGCATTCCAATGTTCGCCTCGGCCGAGATGAGCAAGCAGCTGCCGTTGGGTACGATTGTGCTCATCTATGACAAGCAGTCGTTCGTGTCCGCGAGAGACTGGGCGGAGGGAGATAGACAAAAACAAGCTGGGAATATTCAGTAGCGCAGACCTTCCCGAACATAAGAAAGGGGCCGCTCAAGTTGAGCGGCCCTTTTTTGCTTGGCAACGATCAGCGGGCCCGCGGTCCCAGTGATAGAGAGTCCGCGGTCCCGGTAGTAAGTTGACCTTGGAGCGATTGGGTAAGTTCCCGCCGCAGAGGAAAAGGCCGCTCAACTTGAGCGGCCTTTTCGTTAGACATTGCTGTTTGCTTTAGCGGCCAGCGATCGCGCCAAGACTGGCATTGGCTTGTTTCGCCTGTATTTGCTGCCAGTAGGCCTGAACGAAGTCAAGCTGTTTTCCATGACCATTGCTGGTATAGAAATCGTATTGCTTCATCTCAGTGTAGGCCTGGTCATAGTTCCAGTGATCGTGATTGAAACGATATACGGCGCCCATCATTCCGGTGCGATGCCGTCCACCCGCGCAGTGCACGTAAAACTTGCCGGTGGCTGGATTATTAGCAACCTTCAAAAACGCGCTTACCTGGACCGCGCTTGGCATTTCTTTGTCAACGATGGGGATGTTCACGTAGCGCATTCCAGCAGCCTCAACGGCAGGCTGTTCGCGGTCCCGGGAATTGTCAGTCAAATCAATGACGGTCTTGATACCCAGCGCCGCAAGGTTCCTAAAGTCCTCGGGTTTTGGCCGGGCGCCGCGATAAAAATTCTCGTCCATTTGGCCGAAGTTACTGATTTTGATATTGGGGAAACTGCCTCCCGACCCCTTGGCAAAAGAGATTGCGGAAAGCGCAAAGACAAGCGCCAGTGTGGCAATAACGGTTAGGGAAGACTTTCTAAATTTCATCTTAAAACTCCTCAGGTAGTATACACGGGTTAATAACAGTCGGGAATCTAAAACAACGCTAATTTCGGGGAACCAAAAATCAACTAGTCGGGGGGTAGTTACTACAAATAAATTCGTATCAAACAACTGGACATAAGATTCACAAATTGGTCACGAAGTTGCACCAAATATTCGTCAATTTGGTGTACCTTTTCGGTCGGTTAAACTTCCCATTTTGGTCCGTCAAACTTCCCATTTTGGTACGTCTTTTTGAGGGCGTGAAACGTGCTTTTTTTGCGAGTGCGAGGTCGCCTCCCTAGCAACAC
>JALYSR010000038.1 GCA_030854715.1 Acidobacteriota bacterium | reverse complement strand
TGATAACTATGTTGAAAAAGGTGTGTGGTGGCCTTTGCTTCAGCATCATTTTGACCACATCGTGTTCCAGTAAGACGCTGGATTTGGTGAATAGCGACAACAGTAACCGCATCAATCATAACGGCCTCAGTAGTGATCAGAAGTTGTATTACCTTGATCTCAACAAGCCAAGTATTGTGCAACCGATTGACGCGCAATCGGAGGCCGCTGAGAGGTATAAATTTGTGCAGGTGGAAGTGGTCGAGGTAGTTAACCCCAAAAAACATCCCGTCGCTTTCCAGGTTCATTATCAGACCAGGACTAATGAGAAAATATACCTGGGCAGCTTCGGTCTTTATCCCTCGGATAATCCGGGCAAATTCATAGTGGCAACTCAAGGAAAATTGAAGAACGAAGGAGCAATTGTTTTGACTTTGGTAGTACAGGACAAGGTCGACGCTGCGGATACAGTAAGAGTCGGCATCAAAAAGATTAAGCTGGTTAAGGAGTAACGAGTCCTCAGAACCAATCCCTCCAGAGACGTTATCCAGACAAACAGCAAACGATACTCGCTAGCCCCGGTTGGGGCTTTTTTGTTTTCGGTGTAACTTAGGCAGGCTCTCAAACCGACAGTCGTTTACTGATTGAATGTCTATTTCCGAAAGCAAAAGGAACGAATTGTTTTCCCGGCGTCCTACCTGGGCTGAGATCGATCTCGACGCGCTTGCCTCGAATTTCCATATCGTAAAAGACCGGGTGGGACCCAACGTAAAGGTGATGGCCGTCGTGAAGGCTAACGCTTACGGTCATGGCGCCGTTGAGTGTGCGCGGCGGTTGGAGAAAGAAGGCGCGGACTGGTTTGGCGTTGCGCTGCCGGAGGAGGGAATTGAATTAAGAAGCGCGGGCGTTACCAAACCTATTCTTTGTCTCGCCGGGTGTTGGGAGGGGCAGGCGGCGAGTTGCCTGCAACATAACCTGGTGCCGGTAGTTTACAGACTCGATTTGATCGAAGCGTTTGATAATGCGGCGCGCGAATGCGGAGTAGTGGCCGATGTTCACGTCAAGATTGATACGGGAATGGGCCGGCTAGGTATTCGTTTCGATGAGATCTCGGATTTTGTCAGCGCGCTGAGTAGGTTTCAGAACATTCGAATTGACGGGGTGGTGACGCACTTCGCTGGCGCTGACGAGCCTTCGTGCAGGCCGTTAACCAAAGAACAGATTCGGCGTTTTGAAAATGCGCTTGCTGCTTTTCGTGAACATGGGTACGAACCTACCTATCGCCACCTTGCGAATTCAGCTGGGATTTTTGCTGAACCGGGCAGCTGGGGAAACATGGTCCGACCAGGTGGCGTGCTCTACGGGCTTTGGCGCGATATTCTGGCTCCCTCTGATCGGAACCAAAATTTCCGGCCCGTTATGTCGCTGCATTCACGAATAACTTTGCTCAAGTGGGTGCCGCCGGGGGAAACGGTTGGTTACGGTTGCACCTTTGAGGCTTCACGCAAGACGCTCGTGGCAACAGTGCCGCTCGGCTACGATGATGGGTACATGCGCGCGTTATCAAATCGCGGGCACGCGATCATTCGCAGTGTCTATGCTACCGTAATCGGCCGCATTTCGATGGATCTTACATTGATCGACGTTACTAACGTGCCGGGCGTGCAATCAGACGATGAGGTTCTACTGATGGGTGCGGACGGCGGTCTTTCGGTCGGCGCAGAAGACCTCGCTAAGACGGCAGGCACACTTTCTTATGAAGTAACGTGCGGAATCGGCGCGCGCGTGCCGCGCATTTATGTATGACCGCCAAGGCGCCAAACGTATCCAACCCCATTCGAATATAGGCCGATGACAATTGAGGCAATAAACCTTGAAGTCCAAGTTAATGAGCGCGACAGCGTCACCGCCTTACTCTACGCAGCCCCAAAGAAACAACGCGCGGCTATAACTATCATCCTGGGCCACGGTGCCGGCGCGGGTCAGTTGCATCCCTTTATGCGTTTATTCGCGAGTGGTCTTGCGGCACGCGGCTTTGACACGATCACATTCAACTTTATCTACATGGAGCAAGGCCGTCATGTGCCCGACCCTAAAGCAAAGCTCGAAGCCTGTTACGCGGCGGTTATTGACGCAGCGCGCGCACAAAAAAAGTTGAAAGGGAATCGTGTGGTGATCGGGGGTAAATCAATGGGCGGGCGCATCGCGTCGCAGGTTGCGGCCACGGAGGCCATAGGTGCAAAGATCTCAGCGCTGGTCTTGCTCGGCTATCCGTTGCATCCGCCTGGCAATCCGGAAAAGCTTCGAGATGCACATCTAAGCCAAATCAAAGCGCCGATGCTTATTGTGCAGGGTGCGCGCGACGCGTTTGGAACGTCCGATGAGTTGCGCGCAGTAATTAAAAAGCATCGCTTACCGGCAACGCTTCACATCATCGAAGGCGGCGATCATTCTTTCAAAGTCCCAAAAAGTCTGGGCGTCCCGCAGCCACAGGTCTATGAAAACGTCATGGACGAGATCGCTCGCTGGCTGGGTTCACATCTTGGTTAGGAAACTCTGCCTTTTTGCGAACGCGGCGGCGGGTTCAGTGTTTCACGACATCCGACTTCTCAACTGGCAACTCAGGCCGCCGGCTCCAGTCTTCGAAAGAGCCGTCGTAGACGTGAGCATCGTAGCCGAGGTAGCGTGCGACGAAGTAGAGCAGGCTGGCTTGTTGGCCGATGTGGCAATAGGTGGTCACGCTGTCGCCTTTCTTAACCCCCGCAACAGTGAATAGTTTACTTAGGGTCTCGGCGCTCTTGAATTTATTGTTTGTGTCTTCCACCAAACTCGAGAAGGGAATGTTTCGTGCGCTGGGTATATGACCTCCACGCGGCATCCGTCCGATCTCCTCACCCGTGTAAAACTTCGGCGCTCGCGCATCGAGAATCATGATTCCCGGTTTGTTGAGATTGCTATTAACCCACGCCGCATCGACAACCAGTTTGGAATTAGGTTGCGCAGTCAGTCTTCCCATCTTCGCAATGCTTTCCTCGGTAGTGACGGGCCGGTTCTCGGCGCGCCATGCGGGCAGCCCACCATCCAGGATCGAGGTGCGATCGCCCAATCCTAAATAGTCGAGCGTCATAAACACTCGCGCCGTCGGTGTGA
Source organism: Acidobacteriota bacterium (assembly GCA_030854715.1). Taxonomy (GTDB): domain Bacteria; phylum Acidobacteriota; class Blastocatellia; order Pyrinomonadales; family Pyrinomonadaceae; genus PSRF01. The sequence goes on along the minus strand of JALYSR010000038.1, from coordinate 6,383 downwards.
CCCAGTCTTTGCTGAAGTAGACCACGATGCGGGAATTATCGGAGACACCCAGCTTCTCGAAAGTCGATTTGAGTTGAGCAACGGACGGCAACTCGAGCGTCAAACCTTGGCCTCGAGGCGTAGAGACATCTTCAAGCGAGATGAACTGAGCCCCCGCAATGTGCCCCGAGGCATATTCCTTGTTCTCACCTACCTGCAGCAGTACGAGAGCATCGTCATTTAGATGTTTTGCCAACCAATCAGTCGAGACAATCATTGACTGCCGAACGCCAGGCGCACTTTGGGAATAAGTGGGTGTGGTAAACAAGACTGCAAGTGTCAATATGAAAGTAAACCCAACTACAGATTTGGTTTTCATTGTCTTCTCCAGTCAGGAATTTAAGCTCTGGGTGATTCGAATACAAACTGGAACGAACTGTTTGGTTTGATCCATTTGATTGGCCAAAGTCTATAGAATAGCTGTTTCTTTTAGAGGCCGTCCCTCAGCAAAGCGTTGCAAAGCCAGTTGACTTGTGTCGATTAGATCGGAGTGTCCGTTGAGAATGAGGTCAGCGGTGATACGCCCGGAAGCGGGGGAGTGCATAACGCCGTGACCGCTGAAGCCGTTGACGAAATACAAGCCCGTAACATTTGGCGCAGCGCCAATGATGGCATGATGATCGGGAGTCATCTCATACAAACCGGCCCACGCTCGCCTGGGATTCACTCCAGCTTCACCTAAACAAGGCACGCGATCAGCGGCGCGTGTCAGAATCTTCTCAACAAAGCCAGGATCGAAGTCGGTTTTGAATCCCGTAGTTTCTTCAGGGTCGTTCCACGCCAGTAGGATTCCTTTGCCTTCGCGGCGGAAATGAAAGCCGGTTGACATATCAATAACCATGGGAAAGCGCTTGGGTAGTAGATCGAAAGGCTCCGTGGGCACTAACTGACGGCGCAGAGGGGCGACCGGCAAGTCAGCGCCGGCCATCATTGCGACTTCGGCTGCCCATGGGCCTGCGGCGTTGACGACGACAGGGGTCGCAACGTATCCCCGCGTCGTTATGACGCCAGTGATGCCGCGTTCTACCGGGACCCCGGGCGTCTCGCCCGCTCTTCGTTTTAGTAGGGCATCTGGGCCATCGAACGAGGCTTCTGTGCCCAGGTAGGCGGGCGAGAGGCCCGCGGTCCCAGTAGAAGGGGGGTCTACTTCGATACCAGTCACTTGTGAGTCGAGCCAAAGCCGTACCCCGAGCTCGCGCGCCCTTAGCATAAAACCCATCATCACGCTGTGAGGATCTACGAAACCATCAGTGGGACAGAACGTTCCGCCGATAATGTCATCCACTCGTAGTTGGGGAACAAAACGAGCAATGTCTTCACGAGAGACCAGCTCGACATTGTTTACGCCCAGCGCCATCTGGCGTTCGCGATTTGTTTTGAGGTATTCGAGGTGCCGCTCGTTTGTCGCGCAAAAGAGATAGCCGTGCGGTCGATAGTCCGCCGGGTGTCCCATCACTTCATCGAACCGCGAAAAAAAATCGATCGAGTAGCGTGACATCTGAATGTTGACGTCAGTGGAAAATTGGGCGCGCACGCCGCCCATGCTTTTTCCAGTTGAGCCTTTCCCCTGATGCGCTTCGCGCTCGACAACGAGGACGTTTGTGCAGCCCTGCTCGGCCAGGTGATAGGCCACGCTCGAGCCCACGACTCCGCTGCCGATAATTACAACATCTGCTGTCTCAGTCATTGGTTGTCCATCGGTTGTCCGAAGCCAGATTAGGCGCTTAGAATGTCGGCGCGAGCATAAGCCCAACCTTTGAAAAGACACAACCGGAGGCGAAAATGGATCTGCGTTATCCAATTGGACAGTTCGAGTACCAGGGCACACTTTCAAATGAACTGCGCCATGAACTGATTGATCAAATAGCGGCGACTCCCGAAAGAATGCGGACCGCAGTTCAGGGGCTCTCTGAAGAACAGCTTAATACACCCTATCGTCCGGAAGGTTGGACCGTGCGGCAGGTGGTCCATCACGTGCCGGAAAGTCATCTGAACAGCTATATTCGATTCAAACTCGCGATTACTGAAGACGAGCCGACCATCAAGCCTTACTTTGAAGACCGCTGGGCGAAACTCGATGATGCGAACACCGCGCCTGTGGAGTTATCTTTAAACTTACTCGACGCGTTGCACGAGCGCTGGGTATGGTTTCTCAGATCGCTCAACGATGAAGATTTTCAACGTACTTTCCGTCATCCTGAGCTGGGAACGGTGAGCCTGGATAAGAACGTCGCGCTCTATGCCTGGCATGGGCGTCATCATGTTGCTCATATCACTTCACTGCGTGAGCGCAGGGGTTGGTAGAACAGTAGGCAGCAAAAAGCAGAAAGCAGACAGAAAGACTCAAAAAAAGCACGGAGTCCGAAATGCCTAACACTTTCGATTGTCCGAAATGCGGCGCGCCGGTTGGTTATGAAAACGTGATTGGGGCTAACCTTACCGCGCGGTGTGCCTATTGCAATAGTTCACTTTCCGTTCCTGATGAGGTGCATGGCCGTCCGGCGAAAGTAATTTCGGAGGTCCATATCAGCCTTGGCCCAACGGTCTCTGGCGGAAAAGCAACAAAATGGATTTTGTTGATTGTGTTAATTCCAGTGTTCGGAGTGGTGATAGGCGCAATCGCGATGAGTGGATTTTTGGCGCCGCTAATTCGAAGCGCCACTCCTACGGTGAACAAGAATCCGTTAACCAACTCAGGTCGAACTAGCCCAGTAAACGGAAATGCTAAACCGGGCGGCTTTGCCACCACTACGCTCGATTTTGGCTCGAAGGGAATTGGTCCGGGAATGTTTACTGACGCCCGCAGTATTGCGGTCGACGGTTTGGAAAAAATTTACGTCGGCGAATACGGGAGTGGGCGCATTCAAGTGTTCGATGCTTCCGGCAAATTCATTACGCAATGGAGCGTTGATCCGAAAATGCCTCTCCGGGGATTGGCCGCTGACCGCAATGGAGTTGTTTACGTTGTTCAGAGTGGAAAGATCTCTCGACATGAAGGAGAGACGGGCAAACTCCTGGGTGAATTACAATATGCAGGTGGTGGCGGCTTCGACGACGTGAAGACCGCTGCCGATGGTGGATTGATCACTGCCTGGTATAGCAACCGTGATGATATTGTGCGTTTTGATTCAACCGGGAAGATGGTGCGGGCAATTCCCGCCGCAATCAGTTCTGTTACCGACAGGTCAGAACTAAACACCAGGGTGGCTATCGATGGTTTGGGAAATCTTTATGCGCTTGGCTCCTTCAATAATGCGGTATTTAAGTTTTCGCCGGATGGCAAGTTTCTGACTCGCTTCGGAAGTGATGGCGATCAGCCTGGACAATTTCGCGCCCCTTTCGCAATCGCAGTGGATGGAAAGGGCCGCGTCTTTGTCAGCGACTTCAAAGGTGTTCAGGTGTTTGACGGAAACGGCCGGTATCTGACAGTTTTCAAGCCTGGAGGCACGGCCTCAGGCATGGTCTTCAATGATAAGAACGAACTGTTCATCGCGGCCCGAGAGCACGTGCTTAAGTTAGCAGTCAATCAATAGAGCGATGAAAACAAGGTGTGCCTGACGCTACTCGGACAAACTGGAGAAAGTAGTCAACGGAAAAGTGAGAGTATGATTGAACGTTACCGGCGCTGGTTTGAATATGAGAAGGACAGCCACGCGAAAACGCTGGCGTCGATAAACGCGGTGAGTGAAAGCTTGCGCGACACTGCTGAATTTCGCAAAGCAGTTTACCTGATGGGTCACATAGTTGCTGCGCGGCGCATGTGGTTGTTTCGCTTTGGTGTTTCGATTGAAAAGGTTGACCTTTTCCCGCGTGAGATAGGCTTTGTAGAGCTCCCTGATCAAATAGCGGACATGGAGGCAAACTGGTCGCAGTACCTGGCCCAACTGGATGAAGCGCAACTCTCGAACGTGTTTGAGTACGATAGTTATGAGGGGTTGAGGTTTCGTAACACGATCGATGAGATTCTCACGCAGTTGTTTGGCCACTCCTGGTATCATCGCGGCCAGATTGCCATGCTGCTGAGATCTATCGGAGCGGAGCCGGCCGTTACCGACTTTGTGTTCTGGGCCCGGGAAGCAGTGGAAGGTTGAATGAAAACTAACACAAGTGACATGCAGGTTGGCGACGTCCTACGCTGGCAGCGAACGTTTTCCGAAGAAGACATTCGTGCGTTTGCTGAGTTGTCGGGAGATCAAGGCGAACATCATCTGAGACCCGATGAGCAGGGCCGTTTGATGGCGCACGGCCTGCTTACGGCGACACTTCCCACCAAGATTGCCGGTGACATTAATTTGATTGCGCGTGAGTTGACCTTCGCGTTTCACCGTCCAGTTTTTGCGGGAGACACGATTACCTGCGAAATAACCTTGACTGCGCTGGCGCCAGCCGAGAAGTATTTCAACCTCAGCTCAACCTGGGTTTGCCTCAATCAGGACGGCAAGGAAGTGATGACCGGGGTAGGCCACGGCGTAATCCGGAAAGAAGCAATACAAAAAAAACTGACCGCGGATTAAACGCAGATGTACGCGGATCGGATGGCCTAAACTGCTCAGTTGTTTCTCCCTCAGGTCCGCGTTCATCTGCGGCAAATTCCGCTTACTTACTGCAGGACGAAGTTGTAGATGATCACTCCTGAAACCTTCACTGGCTGATCGCCAAGGAGTGTCGGCGAGAAGCGCGCTGCGAAAGCTGCGCTTTGCGCAGCCGTTATAAGAGCCGGATTCCCGGAAATCGCCTTGGCCGACACCACGTTTCCCGCTTCATTGATGAGCACCTGTACATTGACCGTGCCTTGAATTCTCAATTGCTTCGCAATCGGTGGATAAGGCGGCTTAGGCAACGACACAGCCTGGCCGTTAATCACTCCTTTACTAATCACCTTCGGAGCGGGCTTTTGAATCCGCTCAAGCTTTGGCGGACTGCCGACCTCGATAAACAAAGGTACATTGGCGGGTTTGTCGCCAGTACCTCCAACTCCTAGTCCACCGGGTCCAATGGCTCCAGGATCAGCATCATGATCCCCGACCTTGAAAAGAACACCGGGAGGCAGTGGAGCATTTGTGCTGGGAGTTGCGGACGCCGTCGTCGGAACTATTTGAGGATCGTCAACAGTCGCGGTTGGATTTGTTCGAATGAAACCGGGTGCGCTGCTGGAACCTCTGGATGGGCCGGCAAGCGGTCTGACGGGCGCCGAAGCCGGCTCAGCGAAATCAACCGGATTAAGCATTGTGATGATCTCAGTCTTCTGATCCGCGAGACGTGCGTCGTAAGCATAGATGCTCATTACACCAGCGATTGCGAAGAGCAAGAGATACGTCGTGGCAGTAAATAGAAAAAACGATCCGCGGCGCTTGAATTCGCTGCTGTGCGAACTCGACTCAATAAGGTTAGTAAACATCTTTCCTCCCATCGTTCCAACTTCTCAGGTGCCATTCGGTCGCTGGAGCTAACTCCGGTTACTTAGACTCCAGAACCGAGGCATAAGTTCCCGTGTGGTGGTCCAAAGTCCAATGTCCACAGTCCAACGTCCAACGTCCGCAATTGTCTTTTGACTTTGGACATTGAACATTGGACATTGGAGATTGGACATTGGAGATTGGACATCTTAGGATTGCACCGCTCTCGCACTCCCATTCTTCAGGAGAGAAACGAATGGCCACCAGAGAAGCTCTTCACGAAGAACTCAATCCGTTTGAAATTGCCAAGCAACAATTCAATCGCGCAGCCGACTATCTGAATCTGGACGATTCCACGCGGGCCGTTCTGAATAGCGCGAAACGGCAGTTGATAGTTTCGATCCCGGTAAAAATGGATGGTGGCGATGTGCAGGTCTTCGAGGGTTACCGCGTCCAGCACAATATCGCGCGCGGTCCGGCGAAGGGAGGCATACGTTATCACCCAAACGTAACCCTCGATGAAGTTAAAGCACTTGCATCGTGGATGACCTGGAAGTGCGCCACGGTAGGCATTCCTTATGGCGGCGGCAAAGGCGGTGTCATTTGTGATCCGAAGAGTCTCTCGCAAAATGAATTGGAACGTTTGACACGACGTTATGCTTTTGAGATTGCTCCGATCATCGGACCCGATCGCGATATTCCGGCGCCTGACGTTTACACCGACGAGCAGACGATGGCCTGGATCATGGACACTATCTCGATGGTCCGCGGCCACACCGAACTTGGAGTAGTAACTGGCAAACCTATTTCGCTTGGAGGCTCACAAGGTCGCGCTGAAGCCACCGCCCGCGGCTGCCTGTATGAGATGCGTGAAGCATGCCGCGTTCAGGGTACTGAATTGAAAGGTGCGCGGGTGGCAATCCACGCTTTTGGAAATGCGGGCGCAAA
>JALYSR010000002.1 GCA_030854715.1 Acidobacteriota bacterium | reverse complement strand
GCGCGGGATCGGTCGACAGCTCTGGAATCATGCTCGTGACTGGATTGCTTCGTCTACCAATCACGGACCAATTACAGTAAACTCGTCTCTAAACGCGATTACGGCGTACGAACGTTTGGGGTTTGCTATTGCGGGGCCGCCTGAGGAAAATCACGGCGTTCGATACCAGCCGATGTGGTGGGCGAACGCGACATAACAAATCGTTGGACGCGAGCGGAATCAGCGGGCTTGTCATCGACAACTTGTCCGTAACGCAGTTGTCTCCCGCCGCGTCAACTCAACCGTTAGGTTGCTTCGTGAGTGTAAATAGAAACCTCATCAGTTATGTATTAACGGCAGGAGAGGTTTGTGGAATCTACCCCAGCAACAGTTGAATCGCAGCCCAAAGATAAAGGCAAACTGCTGCACATTCTCGGCGTGAGCTTTGGCATCGCCGGGGCCATCGGCGGCACTATCGGAGCCGGGATTTTGCGCACGCCGGGCTTGGTCGCGGCGCAACTCGGGAGTGCGAAACTCATTATTGCCGCTTGGGTAGCCGGCGGCATCTATGCTCTGCTTGGCGCAATCTCCGTGGCAGAGCTCGGGGCAAGTCTGCCGCAAGCCGGTGGTTGGTATGTTTACGCGCGGCGGGCGTTCGGCAAGTATCCCGGATTTACTGTCGGCTGGATGGATTGGTTGGGTAACTGCGCCGGACTGGCGTGGGTGGCTATCACAATAGGCGAGTATTCAGCGGCACTCGCACCTTCCCTGGCTGGCAGCACTAAAACAATCGCTATTGTTATTCTTATCTTCTTCGCGCTCATACAGCTTTTAGGAGTTCGTGCCGGAAGCGGCAGCCAGCAAATTTTGAGTCTGGCGAAGGCACTCGCTTTTATCGCGCTCGTCACGGCTTGCTTTATCCTGGGCGGAAAGAATACCGGTGCGATTTCTACACAAGCAGCTTTGGTGACACCGTCGACTGTGGCGGCATTCTCAATCGCTGTTGTGTTCGCTCTGCAAGCCGTCATTACTACTTACGACGGGTGGTACGGCCCGATTTATTTCGCTGAGGAGTTTTCAGAACCGGCACACGACGTTCCACGCTCGCTGTTTGGCGGAGTCCTGGCGATCATTTGCATCTATGTCCTGGTCAACTTGGCTTTGCTGTATGTATTACCGCTGCCCCAGATGGCGGCTTCAACTCTACCGGTGGCAGATGCCGCACAAACTATCTTCGGGGCATTCAGCGGTCAGTTAATTACCGCACTGGCTCTCATCTCTTTATTAGGGTTAATTAACGCGGTGATAATGGGGGCGCCCCGCATACTGTACGGGCTGAGCCGCGACGGTTTGTTTTCCGCGAAAGGCACGCGGGTAAGTCGGGGCGGGACGCCAGTCGTGGCTTTGCTGCTCACCACTCTAGCGGCAATTCTTCTCGTTGTTAGCGGCACTTTTGAGAGGCTCTTAGGGATGGCTGCTTTCCTCTATGTTGCCATATACATGTCTGGTTTTGCTGCTCTGTTTGTTTTGAGAAAACGCGAGCCCGAACTGCTGCGCCCATACAGAGCATGGGGATACCCGTGGACGACCTTGATTGTTTTGATCGGGTCGCTTGTTTTTCTCATCGGCGCGATCATCAGTGATACGGCAAACAGTATTTATGCCGTATTGCTCATTGCGCTCAGCTATCCCATTTACCTGCTCACAAAGAAACTCGGCAAGCGTGACTATACCAACTGAGCCATCTAACAACGGCATGCACCCGACCGCGAATAGCGTTGCCTTCATCCGCGAGACGCCGGTCGTTTTCTTTACGTTTAATGGAGGCCCAAAACATGACTGAGCAAAACGAACCTGAAAAAGGTGTTCCCCCATCCGTAGCTATGTTGCAGATGATCTCAGGCTTTTGGATTTCGCGCGCTATTTATATCGTGGCGAAGCTTGGCCTCGCTGACCACCTTCGTGATGGGCACAAAACTGCTGATGAGTTGGCCGCTGTTACCGGAACTCATGCGCCATCACTTTATCGAGTGCTGCGCGCGCTCGCCAGCGTTGGCGTGTTTGCCGAAGATGCAAAGAGGGCCTTCGCGTTAACGCCGCTTTCTGAGACTCTATGCACGGACGCGCCCGGCTCGCTGCGAGCTTTCGCGACCGTCGAACTAGGAGAAGAACATTACCCGGCGTGGGGCGAGTTACTGCATAGCGTAAAGACCGGCGAGATTGCCTTCGATCACGCTTTTGGTATGCCTGTCTGGAAATTCTTTGAACAAAATCCCGAAAACGCGAAGACTTTCAATGATGCGATGACAGGAATGACGCTCGCCGTGAACGATGCGGTTCTCAACAGTTATGACCTCTCATCCATTAGCAAAATAGTTGATGTAGGAGGCGGGCATGGCAGCCTTATCGCCTCGATCCTCAAGGCGAACCCCCAGATGAAGGGCGTGCTATTTGATGCGCCGTCTGTCGCCGAGGGCGCGCAGGGTCGTATTGAAGTTGAAGGGATCGCTGATCGTTGTGAAGTAGTGGCCGGTGATTTCTTCCAGTCAGTGCCGGGCGGCGGCGACGCTTACATCCTCAAGTGGATCATTCACGATTGGGATGATGAACGCTCCAATACGATTCTTAGAAACTGTCATCGTGCCATGACAGAGAACGGCAAGCTGTTGCTTGTCGAGGCCGTAGTCCCGCGTGGCAGTGAGCCTCACTTCAGTAAGTTCATAGACCTCAACATGCTGGTGATGACGGGCGGACGTGAACGGACGGAAAATGAATATCGAATGCTGCTAGAGACATCCGGTTTCAAGCTGACGAGTATCATTCCGACAGAGTCGCCGATGAGCGTCATTGAGGGCGAACGATTATAGTTTTGGGGAACGGTGCTTTGACGAACGCCGCCATCTAACAAATCGTTGCAGGTGAGCCGCGATTGCGCATCCTTCATGAAGCCTTCATCTTCTCAGGTTGTCGCGACTCGCGCGGCCACCTGAACTCCACCGTTAGGCGGCTTGCTGGTGGCGCGCGATTCGGAGGAGATTATGGATACGCAAACGTTGATAGCTACTTTAGAGGCCGCACCCGGCATTATCATTGGCCTCGTCCGCGAGGTGCCGCCCCAGAACCTCAAGC
>JALYSR010000344.1 GCA_030854715.1 Acidobacteriota bacterium | reverse complement strand
TCTTAATTTGTTTTAGTGAAATGATGATTGAGTGAAATCTAATTAAGATTCACTACAGAGGCACAGAGGACACAAAGGCAGCACGGAGTTATTTTTCTCTGTGCTAACTCTGTGTTCTCTGTGTCTCCGTGGTTATTGTGTCCGCGAAAACACTCACCACCGAGACACAGAGAACACAGAGACTTGACAGAGAAAACCATGAGGTTTCCGTTCATGAAAATCATTCTTGTCATAATCTTTTCACTGCTCATCCTTACCGGCTCTTTAACCGCGCAGACAAAATCGACCGCCGTCATCCCCGACACGCCCGCCGGAATACAACTAAAAGCGTGGCTGCGCGTGTTTGCCAGTGGGGACGATCAGGCGTTTATGCGTTTCATCAGCGAGCATTACAGCAAGACTCTTCTCACCGAGAATGATGCTGCCTACCGGGCCGATCGCGCGGCACGAACTTATCTGGACACTCGCGGCTTCGACATTCGAGACGTTGAAAAATCGTCAGACAATGAGATCGTCGTTCTCGCTCAGTCATCACTGACCGGCCTGTGGTTTCGCCTGACGATAAAGGTAGAACCCGCTAGCCCACACCTCATCACCGAATACACCTCGCAACGCATTCAGCCCCCGGCAAAGTTCCCGGTGAAAAAGTTGAGTGAGAAAGAGCTGGTCCAGGAAATCAAAACCTTCATGAACCGCTTGGCAGCAGCAGATGCTTTTTCCGGCACGCTGCTGGTGGCGAAGGACGGCAAACCAATTTTCAAAACGGTTCACGGACTGGCAAGCAAGGCCTACAACTTTCCCAACCGCATTGATACCAAGCTCGGCATCGCCTCAGTTGGCAAGATGTTTACTGCCATCGCCATCGCGCAGTTGGCGGAGCAGGGCAAACTTTCTTTCACGGACACGGTTGGCAAACACTTACCTGACTATCCAAATAAAGAGGTCGCGCAAAAAGTAACCATCCATCACCTGCTGACGCACAGCTCTGGTCTGGGCGACACCTACAGCGCAAAATACATTTGCCGCAAGGGCGTTCTGAGGCAGGTCAAGGATTGGCTGCCACTGTTTATGGACGACCCTAAGCCTTTGGCTTTCGAGCCCGGCGCGCGTTGGCAGTACAGCAATCAGGGATTCATCCTGCTCGGCGCAATTATCGAGAAAGTTTCCGGCGAAAACTTTTTTGAGTACATTCGCAAACACATCTTCCAACCGGCTGGAATGGTCAATACTGATTACTACGAAGCCGATCGCGACACGCCCAACCTCGCGATGGGCTACACCAACTTTGAAGACCTGGGTGACGACAATTATCAGTTTCACATAGGCGAGCGCCGGAACGTTTCGCTTTATGACGGTGCCAGGGGCGGGCCAACAGGTGGCCTCAGCTCCACCGTCGATGATCTATTGCGATTCACCCTCGCGCTGCGCGGTAACAAACTTGTAACCGCGAAGAGTGTCGAGTTACTGACGAGCAGCAAAATCCTGGCGCGCAAGTATGACGCGAGCCAGACGTATTGGGGTTACGGCTTTGAGTTGGAGAACATCAACGGCATGCGTGTCATCGGGCACGGCGGCGGCGATCTGGGAATCAGCAGCGGCGTTCGCTGGTATCCGGACTCCGGCAACTATACTGTCATCGTCTTATCAAACTACGATCGCGGCGGAATAATCACCATCTACAAACTCGAGGAAATGATCATGCAGCAAGCGTCTGCCTCCAATCACTAGCCGAAGTTGCTGCTCCTTTTTTCTGCACACCGCCCACTGCTCACTGCTCACTGCTCACTGCCTTCTACTTTCTGCTTTCTGCTTTTCGTTCTGCGTAATCTGTGTAATCTGCGATGCTCTTGGGTCTTGACGTTTCCCCTTTTCCCCGGTTCCGATTTAATCTAAATCGGTGCAGCAATCATTCGCAAATCTCCTTCGCGGTAGTCCGGGCAAGCTGCAACCGCCTATCGACGACATTGAAGACTATTGGACGCCGCCGGAAAAGCATCAGGCTTCGCGCATGCTGGAACATTCGATCGTCGGTTCGCCCGAGACTGTGCGCAAAGATTTGGAAAGCTTCGTCGCCCTAGCGAAAGCGGATGAGCTGATGGTTGTCACCAGCATCCACGATCACGCCGCCCGCATCAGGTCCTACGAGATCGTTGCCGACATCGCCGGCCACTGATCAACTCATTATCCGCAGATTACGCAGATTACACCGATTAAGAAACAAGGGCAGTAACGCTGGGACGACGAACTGCTTTCTGCCTTCTGCCTTCTGCTCCTTGTTCTGCGTAATCTGCGCAATCTGCGGATAGCTTTCCTTCCCGCACCGGGCGTAAAATACCCGGCACCGAAAGCAGGAAACACACATGGCTGATCCGAAGCACACCCAGCAAACTGAACTTGTGAAGACTCAGGAATTCCCTGCCCTCCGCCCATCTCAGAAGGAGGACGAACAATTCCGTGCGGCGCAGGATCAGATCAAGGGGATGATTGCCGCTAACGCGCCGCTTAGCGAAATCCTCTCGCGCCTGGTGCTGCTGATCGAGTCGCAGTCCCCGGAGATGTTCTGCTCCGTGCTGCAGATTAGCAACGACGGCAACCACATCCGGCATGTAGTGGCTCCGAGTCTTCCTGAGTCTTATGTTAAGGCGATCGACGGCTTACCGATTGGGCCGAAGCATGGCTCGTGCGGGACGGCTATGTTTCGGGGTAAGCCAGTTGTCGTAACCGACATTTCTGTAGACCCGCTGTGGGACGATTACCGAGAACATGCAGCCGCGATCGGTATGCGCGCTTGCTGGTCAACCCCGATAATGTCGAGCAAAGGCAAGGTACTTGGTTCCTTCGCCATGTATTACCGCGAGCCGCGCACGCCGACTGGCGCAGAGAGTCACTTCACCAACGTCGCCACCAAGCTCGCCGGCCAGGCGATCGAGCATCACGCGTCAAGCCGCTGATCTAATCGCCGTTTATTGTTTTCTGCTTTCTGCCTACTGCCTACTGCCGACACTGCGATTACGGTTGGGTGGGACTCAGGATCTCTTCCGGATGATTCGGATTCCGATAGCCTCCGACGGTGCCATCGTAGGTTTCCAAAGGCATGTTGTAATAGCGGCCAGTTGTCGGAGAGACCATGCGTTCGTAGCCCATCATTCCTTCCCGCTGAGCCTTGGCGATACGATCCTGCGAGAGACGCTTCTCCACCCATGACTCCATCAGGCCGGAATTATGGTACGCACAGCGGAAAGATCGGTAAGGACAACTTTACGAATAATTGCGCCACCACGGCCCCTACCCTCGACATCGCGACCAATTACGCAGGCACGCATGTCGCGTTGGTGGACAAGGGCCGCAACCCAATGTGTGTCTTCCAGTCACGATTGGTGTTAAGCACCTTCAACCAGACGTTGGGTGTCGGGATACCCGTCGACATCAGTGGCATGACGAAAAATAGTACGCAGGACGCTTTGCAGAAGCGCATAGATTTGGAAGTTGCTAAAGCGGTCAACGGTCTGCTTAGCCCCGCATCGGTCGTGGGAACGGACGGACGTTGTCCTAACGACTGGCAACCATTCACAGGTAACTAAGTCAGCGCCTGGCGGCTGCTGATTCCCCGCGGGCGCAACTGAGACTGAGCTCACTCGATACGCTACTGCGGCTCTGTTTGCTGTTCACTGTCTGCTGTTTGCTTTTTGCTGCCTTCGCAGTCAGCGTGTCATGACAACGCCAAACTGCTCGCGCAATACGTCAGCGTATTCCTCTTCGCTGTGCAATGTTCGCTCGTGGCGAGTTTGGTCGGCACGGTTCCTCGCCGTGGTGATGAGACGCATGTCGCTTAGTGTTATGCGTCCATCTTCCGTCGCGCGTGAGCAGATGCGCGACCTGGTGAAGTGTGACTCGGGAGAAGTTTGGTGGTAATGGCACATCTCGGTATAGTCAGGATACTCATGAGGCTGTAATGTAAAGCGATAGAGGGCTCTCCCTTCTTCACCATCATCCCGCTGCATCAGAAACAGGTGAGTCCCATTCGAAACAATTTGGTAAGCACGGCTACCCTGCCGCTGTTCGCCGGGTTCATCGAGCAGCAGCGGTTCAAGAAACGAATCACCAAAGCCTACGTCTACAAGCCAGCGCCGGGCGAAATCCGTCGCACCCGGCGGCGTCACCATCAGAGTCATGTGGTCGAAGTCCGGGCCAAACTCGCCTTCGGCATTTGCCACTTGAGCTGAGAGCATTGCAACCTCGAATCCGAGCGCGCGCAGCAACGCGGCAAACAAACCATTGGCTTCATAGCAGAAGCCGCCGCGCCTGTTGGCAACGATCTTGGTAAACAAAGACTCGTCATCAAGAATAATGGGTTCCCTTGTGTGAATACTCAGATTCTCAAAAGGCACAGTCAAAAGATGAGCAACCTGCAACGCGCGCAGGGTCTCGGCAGTAGGCTCAAGTGAGCCATGATAATGAATGCGTTCGAGGTAAGCGTTAATGTTCACGGGTGATAGGTGACGGGTGACAGGTGACGAGTCAAGCAATCAGGGGCGGGGGG
>JALYSR010000333.1 GCA_030854715.1 Acidobacteriota bacterium | reverse complement strand
GCGAACGGCGAGCATCTCGCGTTACGGTTTCCTGCTCGCTTGCGGAATAGTTTTCCTCAGCAGCGCAGATCCTGTTTCTTTGAAACCTAAAAAGCTGCCAGCCGATCACCATTAAAATCAGGAATGGCGTTACCAGAACATGCAGCACGTAAAACCTCGACAGCGTCAGGGTCGAGATTTCGCCGCCGCCCAGCAGCCAGTTGTGCGCGCCGACACCGATTAGTGGCAGCCCGCCCACAATTCCTTCCGCCACACGCGTGCTGAAGAAAGCGCGGACGTCCCATGGCAGCGAATATCCAGTGGCTCCGCCCGCCATCACTAATGCCAGCAAAACCACGGCGGCCAACCAGCGCGCGACCCTTGTTCTGTAAACTCCGCGCCAGAAAAGTTGGACGATGTGCAGGAAGAGGAAGAGCGGCAGCCATTGAGACCCGTGATGATGCAGGGAGCGAAGCCACGAACCGGAAGGCAAAACTTTCTCAATAAAACTCACCGTCGTGTGCGCATGATCTACCGAGGGAACGTAGTAGAAGGCCAACAGCAGACCGGTGAGAAATTGGACCAGCAACAGCATCAGAACAATGCCGGTGGTGGCGAAAATCCAGCAGCGCCAACCCGTAATAATGGCTTCGGCAGCGAAATCAGAAGTCGGCCGCCGCGCGATTTTGAGTTCGCGGTAATCGTGGGGCTGGGGTGAAATCATCCGCGAGGTATTCGCTCCGAAGTGTAGTTGACGGAAAACTGATACTGAACTTGGAGTTTGCCGTCCACAACACGCGACGGCAAAGGATCGAGTCCGCGACGCGCCGGGCCGTTAATGCGCTGGCCATCGGCGGTGAAGTTACTGTCATGACAAGGACACGCGAAGACATGCTCTTCGTCGTGCCAGGAAACCTCGCAACCTTCGTGGGGACAGATGGCGGAGACCACCTGATTGTTATGACTGGGCAATACATAAACCGAATGCTCCGAAACCGACTTGGCCCAACCGGCAACCTGCTCCGCACGAACTTTTCTCGCCAGTGGCTTGTTGCCGGTTATTTCGGCGACCTGGACGAGGTCAATCCATGGTTGCTTGCTCGTTGCGGTCATCGGGCGCAGAAAACGAATGGCAGCGGCGGCGATGCTCGTGAACACCCCGGCTATTCCCGCAAAGGGCAGAATTAGTAGAAACGCCCGGCGGGACTTATCACTGGGATTCCTGCTGCTTTTGTTTTCCATATTAAGGTCTTTAGAGCGGGGCTCGTCCCTGCCCGGTTGCAATCACCCCTGAGACTAGGCAGAATATCTGCGCGCGTCAACAATCATCGCTGCTGTTACCAAAGCGAATTCTCTTCACATTTTTAGAGGTTACTGCAAATGAGTTCGGACAAGGAACATGGCAACGCACCAAGGGGTTCTCTCCGGCTCGCTCCCAACACCATCGAGCTCGAGGAGCAAAAGGCGAAGCTGCCGCGGCAGTTCGTCAACTTCACCTTCTACCATGCGCGTCCCGAGTGGCGCATGCTTTCCGAAACCGACAAGAAGCGAGCTAAGGAAGAGTTTGTCAAGACGGTCGAGGAGTTTCGTCGCCAACTATTAGTTCATACCTACTCCACTATTGGATTGCGCACGAATGTCGACTTTATGATCTGGCGGATCGGTTATGAGCTGGAACCGATTCAGGAAATGACTTCCAGGCTCAATCACACACACATGGCCAAGTATCTCGAGCCTGCTCAATCGTTTCTTTCGATGACGAAACGCTCGATGTATATCGACAAAGATAATCCTGAGCACGTTGAGGACCGGCTGCACATTGTTCCCGGCAAGTCGGATTATCTTTTCGTTTATCCTTTTGTGAAGACTCGTGAATGGTATTCGCGCACTGCCGACCAGCGACAGGAGATGATGGACGAGCACATTCGCATCGGCACCAAGTATCGTTCGGTCAAGCTTCACACGACATATTCTTTTGGGTTGGACGATCAGGAATTCGTGGTGGCGTTTGAGACTGACAACCCGGCTGACTTCCTTGATCTGGTTCAGGAACTGCGCGAGACGAAGGCTAGTTCGTACACCTTGCGCGATACGCCGATGTTTACCTGCCGGCAGCGAACGCTGGCGGAGTGTCTGGAAGCGCTTGGTTGAGACCGGTTGCGGCTCTGCCGCTTGATGTGCGGGAAGGCGCCGCCTTTCCGTTAGTTTTCAGGTAGGAATTGTGAGGCTTCTCCTCAAATGGGAGGCGCAGCCTCCAGAACAATTTAATAGTGTTACACCGGAAAGGCAGAGCCTTTCCGCACATCGGGTGGCAGAGCCACCTTTTTGTTTCGTTAAGGGACTAATTTTCTATGAAGCATCGATGGCGCCCTTCTACCATCACTACCTTCGCCTTACTCGCTTTAGTAAGCCTCGCCCTCTCTGCGTTTCCGCAAAGCAGTTCGACAATCAACTCGCAGCACGAATACCTTTGGGCCGAAACCGAAAACATGCGCGGCTTCGCAACTCAGCCCAATGGCGAACCGATACTTAATCCCTCCTGGATGAACCCGTCGAAAGCCCAGGCGTCCGGTTGGGGAATGAATGGCACCGGCACTTCGGCTGAATGGACGCAGGGTGGGGGCAGCGAATGGAACTCCGCCGCAGCGAGCGCTGATGAAACCCAGGGCACAATTTACCAGGACATCGAAGTCCCGCGCGCAGGTGAATATAAAATTTGGGTTCGATACGCCGACTGGGCCAATAAGACGGAGAACTTCGTTGTCAGGATCACCCGCGGCGATCGAGAGCTATTTCGTCATGAGTTTGGCGCTAAGGAAATCATTGACCCTCACGATGAGTTGAGCATGTACTGGGGATGGGCGTTTACGTGGGACGGCGCGCCCGCAAACCTTGAAAAAGGGGCCGTGCGGATCTCAATTGGGATCGAGAAGGCGGCCGAGGCGCGGCGACATGTTGACTGTGTATTGCTAACGAATGATCTTGCTTACATCCCTGATGGCCGGCGGAAACCTGACTTCGCCGCAATGCGTTACCTTCGCGAATGGTCCACCCAGCGCCCCCCGCTCGCACCACTCATCAATACGTCTTACTCAAACGACGTTCTCGCTGTCTGGCAAATCCCAAAAGTAGCCGGCCGCGATTTCATGATGCCGTGGAACATCGCCACGGATTTTTGGAGCCTTCAGAGTCAGCCCGCCGAAGCACGTCCGCTTTACCCCTTTAACGCGGAGCCGATAGAGCAGTTTGTGCAAAAGTACAAAGGCGCACGAGACGTTCCCATCTTTAGTTCCAGGCTCGTGGTGCCGGTAATCTATATCAACTCCCTGCCGGAGTACCTGAAAGAAGGCAGTCCGTTTTTACGTTATCTTCGCGAAACAAAAGTGCCATTCGCGGTGTTAATCAACTACGGTGCAGCTCAAATGTCTGACCAGGAGGCGCAAGCGGCCTGGACACTTTTGAATGGCGAGCTTAAGGATCAATTCGTAGGTTGGATTTCCGGAGAGAGCATCGGCCACGTTTGGGCGTCCGCAGAAGCGGGACTGAAGCTCCTTCCTTCGATGTCGCGGAAGGAGATGCTCGACACCGAGCACGCGTTCTACACAAATGCGATCGCCCGTAAGTGGGCCGAACTTTTTCATACGCAAACAGGTCCCATGTGGGACAAGCTGATTCCAGCACAATCAACTTCAAGCACTTCATTTGCACATGCGCTTAGTGAGTGGGGAGTGCGCATGTTAGGAGTTGAAATCGCTGCGGTACAGCCGATGTTCGGCATGCGCATGGCTTTTACGCGGGGCGCGGCTCGGCAATACGGCGGGTCCTTTCTTTACTACCACGCGCCAAACTTCGGAGACACCGCAACCACTTTCACTAAATCGCAAAATTTCGCCGGCCCCGACAACTTCTTTCATTCCCGCTACGGCGCCACTATGGGGCCGTCACTCTCCTGGTATCGCAAGAGCTACTACTACTCTTATATGGCAGGCGCCTCGGCGATCTATCTCGAACAGGGTGGTGATCAGTTTTTCAAACCCGGTCCCGGCGAGCACGAGTTTCAATTGAACCCGCTCGGCCGCATCACCGATGAATTTATACGTTTCGCAGAGAAACATCCGGCCCGGGGGACACCTTACACTCCGGTTGCTTTTCTGCTCGATCCCGCACACGGCTGGGATATGACTGACTATCCGCAATGGCCCTTTGGGGTTTCACAAATCAACCGCAGTGACCGCGCGCTGCGGGAACTGTTTGGCGTGGCCTATTACCCGGGTCTTGTCGTCGAAGGCGAGCCGGCGACCGGTGATCGGCAGGCGTTTGTTAACGGTATCTTCGGAGATATCTTCGATGTGCTGGTAGCTTCCGATGTCCAAAGTCCAACGCCCAAGGTCCAAAGTCAGAGCGAATACCCAACCGTTAAGGAGGGTTCGAACATTGTCCAGAGTCCAAAGTCCAAAGTCCAAAGTCAGAGCAATACCAGCGAGAGCACGGGCGCCCTGCCGGCAAGGAACGCCGCAGGCACGAGGAAAAGGAGTACGGCTAAGACTAAGGAATGGGACTACGAGGGTAGCAACGTAAATAAGGTGAGCACGCCCGAATCAGCTTCACCTGTTCCGCCAAGGGCAGGCGCCGTCCCCACTCCTTTGGCTTTTCCAGCTTCTCGTCCACCCGTGCTTCCACTTGAGGCCTATCGCGCTATCGTTGTGGGTGGTCATATCGATTGGACCCCGCAGTGGATTCAAAAGCTGGCTGACTACGTGAAATCCGGCGGCGCGGTGGTTCTCAACGCTGCGCAAATCAAAGATCTGCCGGCAGACTTACTGGGCATTCGGCTCACCGGCACCTCTGCCGAGGCAGACACGGCACGCTGTCTTTCGCCGGGCGAAGCTTCGCAAAACCTAAGCGGCCAATTGTTTCGTTATGAAAAAGCAGAATTGAAAGGTGCGCTGACCCTGGTTGCTGCCGAGAATGGCGATCCGCTCGTAACCGTAAACAAGGTTGGTAAAGGAAGCATCATCTTTTCCACATTGCCCGATCTACTCGGCGAGGACGAGCGCATCACGCCTTTTGCTGCACACATGCTCGCACACGTTTTTGCTGACGCAATGCCAATAGCCGTTCATGGTGACGTTGAATACCTGGTGAATCGCACAGAAACAGGTTGGGTAGTGACGCTTTTCAACAATCGCGGCGTTTACAAACCGGCGCAAGGCATGGCCCAGGTCGATCGCAGTGCGTACGTTACGGCGACGATCAGTCTACGCTCCCAACGGATTCAAAATGCGACGGAATGGACTAGTGAGAAGAACGTTGAAGTGAAAAACCAGAGTGGTGAGAGCGGCGTGACGGTAACAATTGCGCCGGGTGGAGTTTCGGTTGTAGAACTTCGGCCAACTATGCAGTAGGCAAAAAGCAGAAGGCAGAAAGCAAAAGGCTCCCAGCTCGCTGCCTACTGCCTACTGCCTACTTCTTCCCCGGTCTGCCATTCACTCGCCGCTTCCGGGCTGCCTCAGCAAGATCCGACTGACCACTCAAAGTGAGTAGCTTGATAACCGCCCGGCTGATCTCGTCGTTCTGGTTCTCTTCAATCGCATGGATCAGCGGTTGAACTTCTCCGGTTTTCGCCATCACAAAAAGGATCGAGAGCGCATTGTAAGTGTCCTCACGGCTTTCGCTCACAAGGTTGTCGATGGCCTCCGCCGCGAGCCCCGAATCCGCAATCGCGCTTCCAATGTTGCGCCGTCGTTCGGCGGATCCTTCTTCCAAAGCGCGATTAAACAAGTCGACGGTCCTGGCAGGTTCAAGTATTCGAAGCGCCCTGGCAGCGGCATTGCGAACATGCGGCGAATGATCCTCGAAGCAATCGGCAATTAGACCAAACGCGTCTTTTGAGTGAGATCGTGCCAGCTCCGACACTGCGGCCGCGCGCTTGTAGGGATCCACGCTGCGTAGGTACGAGGAGATGGCGGGCGGAACCTCCTTGCTCGGGGGGGAATCCAAAGATGGGGCGAACGCGGCCGCACCGCCGCCTACATTTTGAGGAATATCATTCGAGGCCTGGTAGGCCACCGAAGATGCGGGCGGCCGCGAAGGCTCTTGCCAGACAATGTCGCTAATGTACTCGAGCTCGTCAGGCTCGCCAGGGTCTTCAACGGAAGTTTCCGATTGTTGTCCAACCGAGATCAGTTGTTCTTCCGATCGCTGTCGAATTTGTTCCTCAGCTTTTAGGCGGTCCCTCGCCTGCTGTAGACGCGCTTCGCCAGCGGAGCGTTGAAGAATGGCGGCCTCCAACCGGGGCCGTTCCTCCTCTTCCAGTCGGCGGAACATTTCGATCTCTTCCTTAATGCGCTTTTCCTGTTCAGCTCTTCCCTGTGCTTCCACGGCAACACTTCGACGAACTGCCTCAAGCTTGGCCAGCATCTGCTCCTCTTCAACTGAGCGAAGATGTGCCTCGGTCTCCACTCTTTGCACTTTGTCGGCCACCAGTCGATAAGCCTCTTCGGCACTGCGCCGGCGTGATTCAGCCTCTTCGATGCGTTTGCGCGCTTCTGAGTCGGCGATTCTCAGACTGTCGATCTGACTGAGAATGTGCTGTTCCTGCTCGGCCCTTTGCTTCGCCTCTATTTCCGCCTTCGTTCTCAGTACCTCTAACTTCGCCAGCCTTTCTGCTTCTTCTTCATTGTGGCGTCGAGTCTCTTCCTCGAGCCGTTGTTGTTCTTCCTGCGCGTGCCGGCGGGCCTCTTCGAGCAATCGTCGCTCTGTTTCTACTCGCCGGTTTATTTCGGCTTCAACCTCGGCACGTTCCAGCTCAGCTTGATTGCGAGCTTCCTCGCTAGCTCGCATGCGGGCTTGCGCCTCGAGTAGTCGCTCGGCTTCAGCATCAGCCTTCTCGCGCGCGGCCTGCACTTCCGCCCGACGCAAAGCAACTTCTTCGGATACATGTCGCAGCCCTTCGAGTTGATGGTGCAACTGCTCTTGTTCCACACGGTTTCTTTCTTCAGCTCCGCGACGCAAACGCTCGGCTTCAGCGCGCCGAGCGGCTTCCGCAGCGGCCAGCTGGGTTTGTTCTTCCTTGAGTCGCTCAATCTCAGCTTCAGCTTCCTGTCGCGAACCTTCAACTTCGGCTCGCCGCAGCGCTGCCAGACTGGCGGCGGTGTTCAACGCTTCTTCTTCGCTGCGCAACCGAGCAACTTCTAATTCGTGTCGCGAGTTCGCTTCCTGACGAGCGCGCGTCGCCTCGACGTGAAGGGCAGCTTGCGCCGCCTCGCGACGCGCCCTTTCCATCTCTGTTCGCTGTCGCGCTAGTTCTTCTGCCGCCAGCCGGAGACTCGCCGCCTCGAGCCACAGGCGTCCTTCTTCCTCAGCTAGACGGCGTGCTTCAGATTCAGCTTGCGAACGCGCCTCTTCCTCGGCAGCTAGTGCTTCGCTTTCCCGGGCCCTCAGGCGCTCTGCTTCTTCAGCGGATTGCCGCCGGAGATCTTCCTCTTCGAGGCGCCGGGTCGCCGCTGCGGCTCTCAATGTGATTTCGCGCTCGGTACTGAGACGTGCCTCCCTCTCCAGCTCATGGCGCAGCGTGGCTGCTTCGCGCAATTGGTGCTCCAGTTGCTCTACTGTTTCCCTGACGGCGTGTTCTTCCAGCAGTAGTTGTTCCTCCTCGCGTGTCGCCGTTGGATCTGCAACGCTTCCGGAAGCGGGCGCTTCCTGCTCGTCAGTTTTTGTTGTCACTGCCGCAGGCGCTTCGGCGCTACCAGCAGCGGGTGCATCCTGGCTGGTCGCCGTAGTTTGCGGGGAATGGGGCTGTTCAGATTTCGCGCGAGCATGAACGAATCGTCCTTGCCTGTCGCGGACAATAGTTTTCCCGCGACCGACTTCAGTTGTTTTGCCGGCGCTGCGGATAGCGGTTTCGCCACGGTCATGGACTGTAGACGTAGCTAATTCAGATTCATCCGTAGCAGTTTGTGAGGCTGGAGATGCTTGCAGCTCTTGAGACTGTCCGGAATTCAAATCTTTGTTCACTAGTGCGCTTATCGAGCTGCTGGCGACGTCTGGATCTCCTATCTGGGCGAGGGCTTCTTCCGCCGCCGCACAGACTTCAGGATCGTCATCGAACATGGCAGCAATCAAATGCGCAGTTGCGCGCTGGTTGCCAACCAGGCCCAGGGCGCGCGCGGCTGCGGCGCGTTCAGCCGGAGAGTTTGCACCGCGCAAGTCCTTCACCGCATCGTCAAAATAACCGTGGTCCAGAAATAGCTGTCGAGCGCGTTGCTGCTCCTGCGCATCGCGCCCGGAGCTCTCGCTTTCAGCAGCGCTGCTGGACGTTTCCCCGGCATCGCGGCGAGACATCGCTGCCAGCAGTTCCGCGGCCACAACCTGGCGGGCAGCCTTATCCGCTGGGTCAGCAGGTTTCGCTTCTACAGAATGTCCGGCGATGAAATCTTTTACTGCCCCGATCGCGGCTTTGACTTGTTTGTTCACAGATGATTTAGCCTTTGGTTTTGCCGATGACACGCTGGTCCGAACCCCCATTAAAAGATGCGATTAATTATGATCACAACTCTCAGACATGATGAGGCTCTTATTCATGGGCAAGGGGAAAACTAAACCCGACCTTCATATTTCGGCCATTTGATTATGGAATGCCCCAAGTCAAAAAGAGAGCCTGCAGCAAACAAGACCTTTCCCAAACAGATCTATTTACTTAAAGATAGTCCGATTTCCCAATTTGTTCTATAGAAAACCGGAAATTTTCCGCGTGTTTCGAGCCCGAATCCCCAAAGTTCTAGCATATCTCGCGCTATCAAGCCATGCTCATTGGGCATTCCAACAATCTCTTCGCTACAATCACTAAAAGCTCGGATTTCGAGGTGTCTTATGTCCTGGAACAATCTAAGCGGCGTCTTGGCAATTGTTAGTTTGGTGTTGTTGCTCGCTTTTTCGGCCGACTCGAAGCCGCGAAAAACGCAGCGACTGGCAACCGGCACATGGGGTGGTCAACACATCCGTGTCGTGATCGGAAGCGGCTCGGCCACTATTGAATATGATTGCGCGCATGGCATCATAGCCGGCCCGTTGACCTTCAATACCAACGGTAATTTCACCTGGAAGGGCTCTCATTCCCGAGAGCATGGCGGCCCCACGAGAATTGGGGAGCAGTATCAGGGCGAGCCCGCAGTTTATTCCGGCTCGGTCAAGGGCGACACTATGACACTAACGGTTACGCTTGCGAAGACCAATGAAACAATTGGCACTTTCATGTTGACTCGTGGCAACCCTGGAAAAGTTTTCAAATGCCGGTAAGCGATCTCATGACTAAAGTGGCGCGAAAATTTTTGATACGCGGGGACGTGCAAGGGGTGGGTTATCGCTTTTTCGCCCAACGCGCTGCCGCGCAGCACCAGGTTTTAGGGTATGTGCGAAACTGTCCAGACGGCACAGTCGAAGCTATAGCCGAAGGATCGCCAACCGATGTTGAGGAGTTTAAGAAAGACCTTGTCACCGGCCCACAGTGGGCCAGTGTAGGGCAGGTAGAAGAGATTGCCCTGGAGCCGACGGGACACTATTCGAGTTTTAGAATTGAACGATGATGCGTCAATTACGTTGGTCCGTAGTCAGTAGTCAGGGCCGTTCACCTCCGGGCTAAAGGATAAGTGAACATGACTCCTAACAACGGACTGCTGACTACTGACGACGGACTACGGACAATTAAACAATATGGATGATCTGAAAAAACTCATTCGCGAAGTGCCGGACTTTCCCAAACCAGGCATTAACTTTTACGACATCACGACGCTGCTGAAACACCCCGAAGGATTGCGCAAAACGGTGGATGCCCTGGCCGCCGAGTATGAAGGCGAAAAGGTAGACACGGTTGTTGGCGTCGAGGCGCGTGGTTTTATCTTTGCGCCCGCGCTTGCCTACCACCTGGGGGCGGGCTTCGTGCCGGTGCGGAAGCCAAAAAAGCTGCCGGCGGAATGCGCCACGATTTCATATGACCTTGAATACGGCCAGGACACGCTCGAGATTCATCGCGATGCCGTAGGCAATGGTCATAGAGTGATCATTGCAGACGATCTGCTGGCCACCGGCGGAACGGCAAGGGCTGTTTGCAATCTTGTCGAGGGCCTGGGTGGAAAGGTGGTTGGTCTGGTGTTCGTGATTGAATTGGAATTCCTGCCGGGCAGGAAAAAACTTGAAGGTTACGACGTGAGGTCGTTGATCAGGTATCAGTCTTAAGTAAACAGCAAACAGCCGGCCGGAGCGTAGATTGTATTCACATCATTGATGATGAGTTGTTGAGAGTTTTTGCTGTCTGCTGTTTACTGTATGCTGTTTGCTCTTCTTGTGCTCCCGTAGCTCAGTTGCATAGAGCGCTCGCCTCCTAAGCGAGAGGTCGCGCGTTGGAATCGCGCCGGGGGCACCATCCTATCTCAAAGCCCTACAAAAAACCTTCAGCCTCTTTTATTTTCGAGCCACAATGCGTCAACGTGTGACACGAAGGGTCAGGTGTGGGAAGCCCAGGGGAGTTCATTGGTTCTTCTTGTAAGGCTGCTCAGACAGGTCCATTGCCGGGCGACAGGATCCCGCTTGTTCATAGCGTTGCAGGTGGGCCCTCAGTTTCGAAACAAGACCCGTATTGCGGTCCTGCTCCGCCGCGGCAATCATCTTTCTTTGCCACTGTGCCGCTTCCCTGCAACGTCCGAGTTCAGCCAGGGCCATCGCCACGAGCGCACCGTGCTCCAGTGAGCCAGTTGCCTTGTAGACAAGTTGGGCGAGTTCGAGCGCCTTTGCGCCATTGCGCAAATCGTACTGCGGCGACGCAGCTAGCATGTAGGCCAGCATCAGGGCCGTCTGCCCTTTTTGCGGGTACTGCGCGTGGCCTTTTTCCAGACCATCAAGCGCCTGCTTGTATTCCTTCAGCCGCAACAGCAGTTTCACCTGTTCCAGTAGCGCTTCTTCGTTGTTGGGATCCGCTTGCACTATGCGCGAAAATTCTACCAGCGCTTCTTCGCTCCGTTGAGACTTCAACAACTCCTGGGCCATCAGGAACCGTGCATTCAGATCATTTGGATGCAAACCAAGGACGGCGTGAAAGTGACTGATTGCCTGCTCGTGTTTGTTTTCCCGTGCAAACAGGACGGCAAGGTTGTAATGCGCGTTGGTGTTTTGAGGGTCGATGCGAAGAGTTTCTTCAAACTGTTCCAGCGCTCCCCGCAAATCTCCTGTCTGCGTCAGCGCGGCGCCCAGGTTGACGTGAGCCGCAACGCTATCGGGCTTTGCACTGATCGCTTTACGGAACTCTGCGGCGGCTTCTGAAAACCTGCCTACCTCTAATGCCAACCGGCCCCGAATCAAATGGACGCGCTCTCCCTTGATCAATTCCTGTAGCCCGTCGACGAGAGGGTCTGAAACCCGCACTCCTACTGATCCCTGTAGGGCCAGATGGGCCTTTGCTTTCTCCGCATCTCCCAGACCGCGATAGGCCATGGCCAATGAATAATGGACCCTGTTCGCGTCGGGAGTTTGCTTTAGCGTTTTTTCCAGATGGTTAACAGCTTCGCCGTAGTTTCGGCGTGACAATGCCACTTGCCCGAGGCCATATTGGGCAGCGGCACTGTTTTCATCCGATGCCAATGCCTGCTCATAACTCGCCTTCGCATCATCCAAACGATTCAGTTGCGAATAGATCTCGCCCAGATTCACAGACACCGCAACATACTCAGGGCGCAAGTTACGCGCGATCAGGTAGCCGTGTATGGCGTCGTTCACACGACTTTCCTGCTGGTCAAGCTTTGCCAGCAAATAAACCCAGCGAAACTGTTCCGGTGCCAGCCGACTGGCATTCAGGTAACACTCGCGGGCAGGAGCCGTCAGTGAATACGCGTGATAGATTTCACCCATGGTGCCATAGGCCTCGCTGAGCTTTGCTTCAGTCGCGCCCGGGTCCTTCACTGTGGCGGCAAGCGAGTTTTGCAAAGACGAAAGTTGCTCGCGAACATCGGCTTCCAGCTTCGTTAACTCTGGCCAATTAACCGGCACTAGCATCGATTTCGGCGGTGGCAGAAGAGCGCCACTTTGCATATTCGTCCGGGCGCAGATATCCACCTGAGCTGCGCAGACAACCGCCAGGATTCCGCAGATTCCAACCCTGCAAAGGATTTGCCGAGGAATTGTTTGAAATTCAAACTTCACTTCTTGCCCCCTGAAGTTCCTTTCTCAACAGTCGTGTATCGATCAGCCAACAGGTCTTTCCGTTCTTCAACACTGCCATCCGGCCAGTGAATTCGCACAACCTCAACGTGAACAACGTTGCCGAGCCCCACAAGCACCCGCGGGTCGTTGGCCGAAAGATAGCTGCCATCAGTTCTTGCTCGACGCCACAAAGTATTATTCTTCGAGACAACGATCTCCGCTTGCGCACCCAACATATCCCGGCGGTTCTCTTTTCCTACTAGTCGCAATCCCAACCAGTGGTTTCTCTTGCCGACCTGATTTAGAAAGAGCCTTGCTGCTCCGTTGTTGTTTGTAATGAGGACGTCGGTATCACCGTCATTGTCGATATCACCGAAGGCAGCACCGCGGCCAACCTCAACGAGTTGGAACGCTTCGCCCGCCTGATCAGATACTTCGACAAATTTTCCCTTTCCGTCATTATGAAAAAGCTGATTCGGCTGACCCAGAGGATAGGGATCGCCTTTGCGAACCAGCTCAGGCAACAACTGAACAGCCCCGTTGGCAACAAGCAGGTCGGGCCAGCCGTCGTTGTCATAGTCAAAGAACAGTGTGCCGAAGCCGGTGAGGGGTCGCCCGGGCAGCCCCAAGCCTGCTTCACGGGTCCGATCCTCAAAAAGCGCTTTACCCAGATTCGTGTACAAGGTGTTCGTTTCATCCATCAGATGGGTAACAAAAATGTCTTCGGTGCCATTCCCATCAAAGTCTCCGGCATCGACACCCATGCCAGCCTCCGCTTTTCCCTCTCTGTTCACAGCGGCGCCGGCCAAAAGTGCTTCATTCTTAAACGTGCCGTCCTTCTGGTTAATCCAGAGTTGGTTGGGATCGCCATCGTTAGCAACATAGATGTCTATCCATCCATCACCGTCGAAATCTGCAGTAACTATTCCCAATCCGTGGCCGAACTCCTTATCGATTCCCGCCGCCACTATTACTTCTTCGAAGGTCCCGTTGCCTTTGTTGTGAAACAAGCGGTTGCCCGGCGCGCGAAAAGCGCGAGGCGTGCAATAGTCTTTTGCACTGGTGGCGGCATAGCAGGTCGGACTACGCTCAACAGAGAATTCAGCGTAGTTAACCACCATCAAATCGAGCCAGCCGTCGCGGTCGTAATCAAAGAATGCAGCGCTGGTACTCCAGCGTGAATCGTCCGTCCCGCTTTTCTTCGTTACGTCGGTAAACGTTCCGTCACCCTGGTTGAGATACATTTGATTAGAACCAAGATTTGAAAGATACAGGTCGGGCCAGCCATCGTTGTTTATGTCGCCGACGGCCACGCCCATTCCGTAGCCAGTGGCTACGATTCCACTCTTTTCTGTTATATCGGTGAAGCGAAGCGCAGTGCTGCCGTCTCTGCCAACTATCAGATCATTGCGGAAGAGTCTGCCGCTCGGTGATCCCGATCCACGCCAGGGAAATAGCGTGCTGCTCGGGTTGCTCCCAGTTTCAAGTACAGTGC
>JALYSR010000317.1 GCA_030854715.1 Acidobacteriota bacterium | reverse complement strand
GGGCTTGTCCCTGCCCGCCCTTTGTTTAAGCTAAACGGGCAGGGACAAGCCCTGCCCCTACAAATCCTGAAAACCCACAGAGATGAGTAAGATTGGACTAATGAAATCGCCCTGGCTGATCTTAATTCTCTCCCTCGCTGTTGCACCAAACGCTGTAGTAAACCCTGGTGCTCAAGACCTGCTTCCCGAGCTCGTTCGCCGTATTAAACCCTCCGCGGTCGCTATCGAAACTTTTGATGCGCGAGGCGAGAAGCTCTCACGCGGCAGTGGCTTCTTCATCGACGTTGATCGCGTGGTCACCAATCGTCACGTCATCGAGAACGCCTACCGGGCTGAGGTTCATTCTTACAACGGCAGCATTTACTCGGTGAGGGGTGTCATTGCAGTTGATGCGGAGGGCGACCTGGCTCTTTTGAAAATTGATGCGCCAGCCAACCAGGTCCGTCCTCTGCCGCTCGACAGAACTTCGCCGCAGGAAGGCGAGAGCGTCGTAGTAATCGGCAATCCATTTGGCCTTGAAGGCAGCGTTACGAACGGAATCGTGTCCGCAGTCCGCGACATTCCGACATTCGGACGGATCATTCAAATCACTGCTCCAATTTCGCCAGGCTCGAGCGGTAGTCCGGTAGTTAACATGCAGGGACAGGTGATTGGCGTCGCCACGCTTCAAATCACGGGCGGCCAAAGTGTCAATTTCGCAATACCTTCAGAACGTATTTCACAACTGCAAAGCGGAGCGTTGTTGTCGCTGTCCGACTTAGTGGCCGCCAGTGGCCGAAACAAGCGGGCTAAGGCGGTGCAGTTTTTTCGCGACGGACTTAGTTTTCTTTCCAAGGATGACTGCGAAAAGGCGCTGCCTTATTTTGAGAAGGCAGTTGAGTCAGATAGCAACTATGCCGAAGCCTGGGCCCAAACTGGATTTTGCAAGGAGAAACTGGGTCGCCACAATGAAGCTATTGACGCCTCCAGGAGAGCCGTTACGCTGCGACCTTCAGCTGAGTCCTACTTCAATCTTGGATTGGCAAACTACTATTTGAAACAATATCGCGAGGCAGTTGAAAACTACCGTCAGTCTATTCGCCTGGATCCTTACAACGCGGCGGATGCGCACTACGCTTTGGGATTGGTTTACCGCGATTGGGGACGTGCAGACGATGAGATTCAAGCTTACAAACAAGCGATTCGGTTGCGCCCGGATTATATGAGTGCCTACGAACGACTCGGCGCGAGGTACTTGAAATCTAAAAAATATGTTGAGGCAATCGAGCTCTATAAACAGCTCGCGGCCCTGAAACCGGGCGACCCCTCTGCGCCAAACAGCATGGGCGAAGCGTATCTGGAGTTAGGGCGCTTGCCGGAGGCTGCAGAGGCCTTTCGTCAGGCGATTCGTCTGAAGCCTGATTTCGGAAGGGCGTACTACAATCTGGGGAAGTGCTTCCTGGCGATGGGAAATCGCGACGCAGCCCTCGAGCAATACAACATTCTGCAAAACCTGGATCAGGACTGGGCGGAGAGACTCAACAACCTGATCAATCCATAGCTGTATTTTCTTTGTCCGAAGTCCCTTGGACTAGCTTCGCACTTCTTGTTCCAGCGGCTCCCACTTTCGGTTGATCAAGCTGGCGACAAACCCTGCGCCAAATCCATTGTCAATATTCACCACGGTAACATTCGAGGCACAGGAATTAAGCATGCCGAGGAGCGCAGCAACGCCGCCAAACGACGCGCCATAGCCGATGCTCGTGGGCACCGCGATCACGGGCACGCTTACCAGTCCGCCCACCACTGAAGGCAGCGCACCTTCCATCCCGGCAGCGACGATAGCCACCCGCGCGCTTTGCAACAGCGAACGCTCGGCCAGCACGCGGTGGATGCCGGCAACACCTACATCCCAAACGCGTTTGACGCAGTTGCCCATCGCCTCAGCAGTCAAGGCAGCTTCCTCTGCGACGGGTATGTCGCTGGTGCCCGCCGTCACCACCACAATCTCGCCAACGCCGCGTTCAGTGCGGTCTCTTTGGATTCTTATCAGCCTGGCAGCCTCGTGCCACTCAGCATCAGTAACTATGTTTCGCACTTCGCCAAAGGTGCCTTCATCAGTGTGGGTGATGAGAACATTCGGGGCATGCTGGATTAGTCTTTCGACTATGCCCACAACCTGTGCGCGCGTCTTGCCCGCGCCAAACACAACTTCAGGAAAACCCTGACGCGACGCACGCGAATGATCTACGCGCGCGTAGCCGATGTCCTCATAATGAAGATTCTTGATACGTCTCACCGCTTCCGTTGTATCCACCTCACCGGCGCGGTAGGCTGATAGCAGTTTTTCCAGTGCTTGCAAATCCATCTAAAACACAACCTCAGTGGGGGTTGGCATTCTAGCATTGGGTCATTAGCGAGTAGAAATGCCATCGCTTGCGCTGAAACTTGGCGCCAAGTAAGATTCAACTACGACATAAATATGGAATTTACTGTAGCAATCACCGGAGCCTCGGGTTCAATCTACGCGCAGCGTACGCTTGTGCACATGGCAGCCAGCGGCGTGGTAGAACGCATCAATCTGATCATGTCGGAGGCCGCAACGACCGTGGCTCGGGTCGAACTTGGAGTGGATCTGACGCATGCGGATAAGACCAGCATCAATCAGTGGCTGGGCCTGCCAGGCGATTCCCGGCTCGTTCATTTGCATCGCCTCGATAACATGGCTGCGCGGCCATCATCCGGTTCTCATCCTCAGGAAGGAATGGTCATCGTTCCCTGTTCGATGGGCACGCTGGGCGCGATCGCGTCAGGCGCGGGAACGAACCTTATTCACCGCGCGGCGGACGTAACTCTAAAGGAGAGTCGCAAGCTTGTGCTCGTCCCTCGCGAAACGCCTTACAACGCGATTCACCTGGAAAACATGCTGCGATTATCGCAGGCCGGCGCGCACATCATTCCCGCGAGTCCCGGGTTTTACCATCGACCACAGACTATCGAAGCTCTCGTTGATCATTTGGTCTTTCGCATTCTTGACCACCTGGGCATTCCACACTCACGCTCAACACAGTGGCAGGGCCTCAGAGAGCAAGCGAATGAATTCGCAAGTGTCAGTGAAGACTAGGCCTACTATGCCCGCCCTCCTGCGAAATATTCGCGTCACACTCGAAATGATTAAGATTGAGCACACCCTCTTTGCGCTACCGTTCGCATTCCTCGGCGCGGTGCTGGCCGCAAACGGGTTACCGTCTCTAAAACAACTGCTTTGGATAACCATCGCCATGGTTGGCGCGCGCTCGACTGCGATGGCTTTTAACCGGATTGTGGACCGTGAATACGACGCGAACAACCCGCGCACTTCAACTCGCGCGCTTCCCAGCGGTCTTTTGTCAGTCGGATTTGTTTGGGTGTTTACCGCCGCCTCAGCGATTCTCTTTTTCGTTGCAGCCGCGATGTTGAATCGCCTGACGCTGGCGTTGGCGCCGCTGGCTCTCGCGAGTGTTATGCTCTATTCCTACTCCAAGCGCTGGACTCTACTTTCTCATATGCTGCTCGGCTGGTGCCTTTCTATTGCTCCAACCGGGGCCTGGATCGCAGTTCGCGGCGCATTGGATAGCCCGGTGCCGCTTTTGCTTTCGCTTGTTGTTTTATTCTGGACCGCAGGGTTCGACGTGTTGTATGCCTGCCAGGATTACGACTTTGACTTAGAGGCCGGGCTCCGCTCGATCCCCAGGCGCTTTGGAATTGCACGGTCGCTGCTGATCGCTCGTCTGTTCCATGCGGCCGCGTTTTTTGCCCTTGTTGCTTTATACTGGACTACGCATCTTGGCGTCTTCGCTTTGATGGGGGTTGTAGCTACGGCTGTCTTGCTTGTATATCAGCACCGGCTGGTTCGAGCTGATGATTTGAGCCGGCTCAATGCCGCGTTCTTTACAACGAACGCTTTTGTAAGCGTGATTTTGTTCGTAACATTTGGAGGGGCGGCACTCTTAAGGACTACTTCATGAATTTTTCCCACGATCCAAAACTTGCTGAGGTAGCGAATAAGGTTGAACGCGGTGAGCGACTCAGTTTTGAAGACGGTGTTGCCCTATTTGCTACTGACGACCTGCCCGCACTTGGCAAACTCGCAGATAGCGTGCGCCGTCGGAAGCACGGCCGAATAACCTATTTCAATGTCAACCGCCACTTCAATCCCACGAATGTTTGCTACGCTGATTGCAAATTCTGCGGATTCTACCGCACGCCACGTCAACCGGACGCCTATACCCACAACATCGACGATAGCCTCCGCATTGCCGGTGAAGCTGTGAAAGAGGGCGCGACTGAACTTCACATAACTGGTGGCCTCAATACGAAGCTTCCGTTCAGTTATTTCACGGATCTGCTGTCGGCCCTCAAGCAGCATTACCCTCAACTTCATTTAAAAGCCTTCACGATGGTCGAGTTGGACCACTTCGCTCATTTTTACAAGATGACCGACGAGGACGTCATCGGCAGGTTGATTGAGGCAGGGCTCGATTCCTGTCCGGGCGGAGGGGCCGAAATCTTTCGTGAGCCGACGCGTTCAATGATCTGCGCGCATAAGTGTGACGCGGACCGCTGGTTGGAATTGTCGGGTAAGGTGCACGCCGCCGGGTTGAAAACGAACGCGACCATGCTCTATGGACACATTGAGTCCGTCGAAGACCGTGTTGACCACCTTCTCCGCCTGCGGCAGCAGCAGGATCAGTCGCACGGATTTCAGTGTTTGATCCCGCTGGCTTTTTATCCGGAAAAAACCCAACTGTCCCACTTGCCTGGGCCTTCGGGTGTCGATTCATTAAAGACGATGGCCGTTTCTAGATTGCTACTCGACAATTTCGAACATGTGAAAGCCTACTGGGTCATGCTTGGGAAACGTCTCGCCCAAGTTGCACTGCATTACGGCGCGAATGATATCGACGGAACCATAACCGAGGGTGGCGAGCTTTCCCAGAGTTATTCGATTGAGTCCAATAATGAAGTAAAGATGTCGCGAACTGAACTGGTCAATTTGATCGAAGACGCCGGTTTCGAAGCCGTCGAACGCGATACGGTCTATAACCCCATCGGGCGAGGCAGTGGGCCAACTATTGCGCGAAGCGACTCCCCAAGTCCTGTGAGCCTCGTCTGACCTGTCGCTTAACCCGTTATAAATTCCCTGGAAGCTGAGATGTCAACAATTATTGAAACACAAACAATCACTGTAGCCCATTCTCCCGATTCCGACGATGCCTTCATGTTCTACGGCCTGGCTACCAATAAACTGGAAACCGGTAATCTCAAGTTCACCCATGTCCTCAAAGACATTCAAACGCTAAATGAGGAAGCTTTTCGGGGAACTTACGACGTCACGGCTATTAGCTTCCACGCTTACGCTTACATCGCTGACAAATATATCCTGCTGCCGCACGGTGCTTCGATTGGCGATAACTACGGACCAGTCCTGGTTTCGAAAGAGGCTGCCAAAGCGGAAGACATATCCAAGCTCAAAATTGCTATCCCGGGAACCTTGACAAGTGCATTCCTGGCGCTTCGGATCTTCAACCAGGATTTTCAATACGAAGTCGTGCCATTCGACCAAATAATTGAAGCGGTCCAGAGTGGCCGGTGCGATGCCGGCTTATTGATTCATGAGGGCCAACTGTTTTATGAAGCGATCGGATTGCATAAAGTCCTGGATCTTGGTGAGTGGTGGCACCAGAAGACCGGTTTACCTTTGCCGATGGGTGGGAATGCGATCAGACGAGAGCTAGGTCCCGAGATAATCGGACAAGTCTCCGATTGTCTCAAGGAAAGCATTCGTTATTCACTAGCCAACAGAGAAGAGGCCCTTCAGTATGCCATGCAATTCGCGCGGGATATGAACACCGACCTGGCTGATAGATTTGTGTCTATGTGGGTTAATGATCTGACGCTCGATTATACTGAACGGGGGCGCGAAGCTGTGCGACGCATCCTTGCTGAAGGATTTGAACGAGGAATTATTTCCAATCGCCCTTACGTCGAGTTTGCAGCCTGAAAAAAGCGTTCAAAAGTAAAATGCAGCGCCTTTTGGAGTAATGTACAATGGGCGGGATTGAAGCGGCTTTTAATTGACAACATAGGTTGCGCTTGAGTCTTGTCCCTGGGGAACGCTGGGGTGCGCGCGGCGGCGTATTGCCACTCCGCCCAGAAGGAGTGGTACCCGCCGCGCACATCATCGGTTAGTAGCTAACGATCACGCTCCTCCCAAAGCTTGATCTTAACGTCTCTCCCATGTAGCAACGCGGCCGCTCTGCGTTGCCCGTGCGCTTGCGCGCTTTGAGTTTCACGGGAAAATTTCCGACGTCGCCAATCACCGACGTGAGGACCTTAAAGAACTCATGGCTATCTAGTTTGCCTTCGACTTCATCGTCTTCATCGACTTCAGATTCAAAGGAAGTGAACGAGATCTCTTTAGGATATCGAGGATAACTTATTCTGCGGAGAGCACATTACATCAAATGCAGGGAACTTTGCAACTAAAAACTCGGGTCGTGGACATCGATGGGCAGGCGCCCCTGCCAAGGCGCTTTGCTGGCAACATCCACTTCTTTTAGGGCATCTGAGGTCCGGTGTTTCTTTCATTTGTCGCGTTCGTTTTGAAGGGACCAGTCGTAAGGACGTAGTAAGGATCAGGTAATGCATCGAAAAACCTCAGTAAAAAGCCGAATCCCCGGCCTCCTGTTAATCCTCTTTTTCGCCACCATCGCGCCGAAGGTGTTTGCTCAAGGCTCAGCCCGCAACTCGGGTGACCTGCCTCAGGCCGAAGTTGACCGAATAATCAGGGCCTTTACCGCCAAGGAACGCGAGTTTCGCCTGGCGCTAAACCAGTATTCCTTCAAGCGCGACGCAACAATCCAAAGCCTCGGCATGGGAGGTCAGGTGACGGGCGAATATCGTAGGATTTCCTATTTCACCTTCGACGACCTGGGAAACCGTTACGAAAAGATCAGTTTCTTTCCGATGCCGTCGTTCGGGGCCGTTACCCAGGAAGACTTGGACGATCTGGGTGGCATTCAACCCTTCGCCCTGGATCCGACGAAAATACCTCTGTACGATTTCAAATACGTTGGGAAAGAAAAAATCGACGAACTAAACCTCTATGTTTTTGATATCAGCCCGAAGGTGAAACCGGACGCGAAGAAGACTAAAGACCGTTTCTTCATTGGCCGGGTCTGGGTTGATGATCAGGATCTCCAGATTGTAAAAACCAAGGGCAAGGGTATTCCGGAGACCAAAATAAATAAGTTTCCCGTAGTCGAAACTTATCGTGAACAGATTAATGGCCGCTATTGGTTTCCCACTTATTCATATGCTGATGAGGAACTGCTCTACGATAGTGGCGATACGCTTCATGTTCGAATGAAAGTCAGTTATTCCGACTTTGCGCCTGCGCGGGCCGATGTGAAGATAATCGAGATCGATGATCCCGACGCTCAGAAAAAGGACACCAAGCCGCCGGTTACCCCTCCGCGCAAACCATAATTTGCTGCCCAGGTCTCTAAGCTTTTGGCGGCTGCGCAAGTTCATCTGCAATCAAGGAATGTATGCGGTTGACCAATAACTTAATCTCGTCGTCTGACGAAAGGCCCACCGTCGGCACCGGGGGCAGCATGACCATCTCGATACTTCCGCCTCGCGCCTGGCCGGTTCCCTTTCCCATTAGGTGATCCGTGTTCTTCATTGCTACCGGCACTATGGGAACTTGAGCCTGCGCTGCCATGTAGAAGGCCCCCTTTTTGAATGGCAGAAACTCGCCGGGTTTTGCCCGCGTGCCCTCGGCGAATACACCAAACGATCTGCCGGAACGAATTCTCGCAGTGGCGGCTTCAACGGTTTGTAGTGCTCGCTCCCGGTTCGAGCGATCAATTGCCATTATGTTTACGAAGCCCATGCCGTATCCCAATATGGGAACGTTAAGCAGTTCCTTCTTTGCCAGCAGGCCGAGGCGCCGGCCTGTGTAGACAAAGAGCGTAGCGGTGTCAAGGTAAGATCGATGATTGGAAATGAAGACGTAAGTTTGATTTGGATCGAGATACTCTTTACCTCGTACATTAACTGTCACGCCGCTCAGACGCAGCCAGTTACGCGCGCCAAAAAGAGCCCAGGCGTAAACCAAGTCATGTTTTCCGGTTAGCCAGGCCACCAGAAGCACTGGGGGACCAAAGATGAGCAAAAGCGCGGCAGCGACGAAGAGTGACCACCAGTAATGTAGGCGTCGTAAAATTCGCATGAGGCCCTGAATTCAACAGCGGGAGATAATCTCACAATTCGGGCGTGGCGGCGATGAGCCGGCCAAAACCCTCTTTTATTCTCATATTTTTGCCTGACCGGACTGGCCGTGGTAGCCTTGCGACATCCACGCGGGCGGGTTATCTTGCCTTTGCTCAATCTCTCTCCCCGGCCTGACGCCAGGCAAGCATCTAATCCGGCATTTGTGCATCCAACGTAGGTAACACTTTCACGCGCGCGCGATTCTATTTTCCGGGAGCTCTTGTCATGAAACGATTTACCTCTTACTTACTGCTCCTCTCTCTATTAGCAGTGTGCGCCGGGATCTTGCAGGCGCAGACACGTCCGCGCCGAGCTGGGCAAACGTCGCAATCGAATCCACCAACTGCCTCAACTCCTTCAACTCCTTCGCGCGCGCCAGTGCTCGGCGGAGCAACACGGACCAACAGTCCTCAACCTGCTGGTCAGCCACCCGTCGCAGCGAGCGATGGCCCGGAGGAAGTAGCCGCAGGAGACGTGGTGCGAGTTAGTACGACCCTGGTCACCTTACCGGTGAGCGTTATGGATCGCGATGGCAGGTACATCCCAAATTTGCATAAGGAAGATTTTCGTCTTTGGGAAGATGGGATCGAACAGAACGTGGCCTTTTTCTCCTCAGTCGATAAACCTTTTTCGTTGGTACTCATGATCGATACCAGCGGCTCGACTCGCTTTCGCCTGGAGGATATTCAAGACGCTGCAATCACTTTTGTAAATCAGTTACGGCAAGACGATCGCGTGATGGTTGTTTCCTTTGATGACCAGGTGAGAGTGTTGACGGAGTTTACCAACGATCGCTCTCGTCTGCGCGACGCAATTCGGCGGACGCGGACTGGTGACGGCACCAAGCTTTACGACGCAGTCGATCTAGTTATGAACCAACGACTGAGTAGCGTTTCAGGTCGCAAGGCGATTGTGCTCTTCACTGATGGCGTCGATACAACCAGCCGGCACGCTTCCTACGCCAGCAATATTCGTGACGCTGAAGAGTTGGACGCGCTGGTTTATCCCGTGCAATATGACACCTACATGGATGTCGGCGGCGGTGGATCAACATGGCCGGGCGGCGGCGGAAGGCGTTATCCCAGTTCAAACGGAGACATTCTGGGTCAGATCCTGGGCGGAATTCTTCGAGGAGGCAATGTGCAAATTGGTGGTGGACCCGGGGGCCGTGGCGGTGTGGGAAGTAGCAGGCATGACTATGAAGTAGCGAATCGATATCTACATGAACTCGCCGATCGTACCGGCGCCAGAAGCTACCAGGCCGACTCAACGCAGAATCTCGCCACCGCTTTCGCCAACGTAGCTGAAGAGCTGCGCCGTCAATATAGTTTGGGTTACTACCCTAAAAATCCGGCCCACGCGGGAGAACGTCGGCACATTAGAGTGCGCGTGAATCAACCTAATTTGGCGGTCCGTACGCGTGACAGTTATGTCTTCAATCCGTCGGGTACGATCACGCAAGACACCGCCGCTCAAAGATCCGCTCCGGTGCTTCAGAAAAAGTTTGCGGAACCTGCCGACGCCCCCACGCCCCTGCGAAGGGATTAGGCGTTATGTGGCAGCGGGAGATTCACTGGATATGGGCCATAGCCTTTGGAGCAATTGGCCCAGAATCCATAAACAAATCCCGGTTAGCAAACTCAACACACACCAGAATTTCCAGTAGCTACTGAAAGTCTGTTCCCACCCTTCCTGGATCCGATGCGCCAGGTTTACGTTCAAGTCAGCAGGCGTCAATAGACGTGATAGCGCCTGCACGACAAAATACCAGAGGAAGGCATAGAACCAGGCCCGACCATCCATTCTCACCTTTCGCAATACAACCAGTCCTACTGAGAGCCCGCCGACATGCGCCAGCGTCGACGCCATCACTCCATAGAACTGACTGCGACTGGCCGCGCCGGCAAGTAACGTTCCCCACGTCGGTACAACATACAGGGCCCATACCGCGAGACCCGGCACCATCCAGATAACTGCAACTCTGATCAGTAACGCTTCTTCCAAAAACAGACCGACTGCCAGCAACAAGTTTCCAATGTTGCACATCCACAACGTGTGGCCCAGTTCATTCGTTTGCCAGTAGTGAATCGCCTGGGCAGTGAAAAATGCCAGCGGAAGAAATCCGAGCAGCCGGAGTTGCACACCTGGTAGTTTACTAGGAGCCAACTTTTGATTTCGGATCGACTCTATGTTTTTTCTGCTCAATGCTCGCCGATTAGGAACTTTTCGTTCTAGAATAACACTTCTGCATAGCGCACGTTATTAGCGGCTTGCGAAGTTTACTTTTTGCGTTGCCTGAACTGAATGCCTTCACTCGAAGACTTACTACATAAGTCCATACCCGAACTAAGAGAACTCTTTCTTGAGCGGAGCAGACCGGTGCCCCGGGGTTTGCTTGACGCGCTAGAGGTAGACACTCGTCACGGCGCTCATCAGTTGGCAAAGCGAATCCGCCAGCGTTATCGAAGCAATCGCTCTGAGGGGCAGCGGCTTCACACCTTGCTGCGTTTTGAGATTGAACTCTGGGCCCAGGGATATTCCCTGGTCGCGGGGGTCGATGAAGCGGGCATGGCGCCGTTGGCCGGTCCAGTGGTCGCCGGCGCAGTGATATTGCCGCAGAACTACAAGCTGCGTGGTTTAAATGATTCCAAAAAGATTCTCGACTCCGAAACACGCGAAGAGTTGGCCGCGCAGATCAAACAGGATGCTGTTTGCTGGTCCTTCGGCTTTGCTGAAGTCGAAGAGATTGACCGGATAAACATTTATCACGCCGGCCTGCTGGCAATGCAGCGTGCGCTCCAGGGGCTGTCCTGTCTTCCCGATTTTGTATTGGTCGACGCCAGGAAGATTCCACATTGTCCTCATCCTCAGCGGGGCATCATTCGCGGCGATGCGCTCTCCGCCTCGATTGCAGCTGCATCGATCATCGCCAAAACGACCAGGGACGCGCACATGCTCGAGCTGGATTCGGTTTACGGAGGCTATGGCTTTGCTTCACACAAAGGTTATCCAACACCTGAGCATTGCCGAGCGCTTAAAGAATTGGGCGCATTGCCAATTCACCGCCGCAGTTTCGGCCGCGTCCGGGAGGTTCTCGGACTGGACCCGGTGCAGTCGGAACTCTTTGAGGAGAACTCAGAAGACGTCCAG
Source organism: Acidobacteriota bacterium (assembly GCA_030854715.1). Taxonomy (GTDB): domain Bacteria; phylum Acidobacteriota; class Blastocatellia; order Pyrinomonadales; family Pyrinomonadaceae; genus PSRF01. Next base: position 6,550 of record JALYSR010000317.1, on the reverse strand, counting down.
GGCGAAGTAGCCGTCGCTCATGCCAACTGAAATCAATCCTTTCGCGATAGTTAAAGAATCACATCAGGTTTTGATCGAATCATGGCTCTAACCGAATACAAGAAGAAACGACGTTTCAACAAGACACCGGAGCCAGGTCCCGAGAAAAAAAGCACGAAGACCGGCCGTCTTTTCGTGATTCAAAAACACCGCGCCACCGCGCTTCACTACGACTTCCGACTCGAGGTTGATGGAGTGCTGAAGTCCTGGGCAGTTCCTAAAGGACCTTCGCTGGATCCCAAGGTCAGACGATTGGCGATGCAAGTAGAAGATCACCCGGTCGACTACGCAGACTTTGAGGGTGTCATACCAGCCGGTGAATACGGCGGCGGCACAGTCATGGTTTGGGACATCGGCACTTATGAACCTGAGGAGAGCGATGACGTTGGCGCAGCCTTGCGCAAGGGCGAGTTAAAGTTTTCCTTGAACGGAAAGAAACTCAAGGGCTCATGGGTTTTGGTTCGGACGAGAGACCGCCAATGGCTTCTGATCAAGCATCGCGATTACTACACCACTGAGGAAGACGCTACTGAGATAGCACCGGCGTCGATTCTCACTCGTCGCACGCTCGCCGAGATTGCAGAAGATGAAGGAGGCGACGTTCAGAAAGCTGCCACGGGAGATCCTAAAACCATTCCCCGCCGCACCGGCGTAAAGCGCCGCAAGAAAGGTGCAAAGAAAAAGGTCTGGCACAGCAAGGGGAGTTAAGGTTTTAGTTTAAGCAAGGGCTCAAGCGGTTCGGTTAACCTCTGAACCTCATTCTTGTGCCCCAGCCAACAAACCTTCGTAGGACAATTGGCCGTTAACAATACGAGCAGCCGTAGTGTACGGATGGAGTTCGGTGTGTTTGGCATCGATGATATGAATTACTTCCACGCCGTTCGCCTTTAAGAAATCCGCAATCAAGCTTCGATGGCAGCGCCACCACACGGCTTCAGCGCACATAAAGGCGGTCCGTTTTTGCTGTCCTAATTGAAGCAAAGTTTCAATTCCTTTGCGAAACTCTTCACTCTCCATGTGATCGGCATAAGCGCGAAAAGATGCGTTTCTCCAGGCCGTGTTCTTTGGATTGGGCGAGGGCTTTCGTCGACCTCCCAGTTCCCGCAGATGCAGGTAATCAATCCCAGCCGCCTCGAGCGTCCCTGACAATTCAGACTTATTGAAGTGAGGATACCGGCGAGAACCTGGGAAACTTCGAACATCTACGAGGGTGCCAATGCCGTGTGAACTGAGAATCTCATTGAACTCTTCCGCCGACCGGGTCGAATGGCCTACGGTCCAGATGCAAGCTGATACAGGATCTACTGTCGCCGTCTTCTTCAGGGTCCTCATTCATTATTTACGATACACGAACCGTATCGCCACTTGATGCCAGGCGACAATATCGCTGGCGCGGTTAAGGTCTTTTCTGAACTGTCTGCTCGCCGACCTCTGAGGTTTTACCTGAATCACACTAAGGATCTCAGAGCCCAGATCTCAAATCTCAGACCGGACCAGATCAGATCAGATCGCAGACCTCCAATCTAAAATTTGAAATCTCAATCTCACCCCCCCAGACCTCAAGCTTAACTTTAAAGATAAACTTCAAGTTTGAACCTGCCACGCTTGGCCAGCAGCGGCTGCCAGAGATCTCCGAGCTTGCGCAGCCGCGCAGGTACGTTATCGATTCTAAAGTCCTCAATACTCAGCCCGCGTTCCAGCTCAGTCCATTTTACCGGGGTCGAAACTGTAGCTTTCGGACGTGGTCGAACGGAGTAAATGGATGCCAGCGTCCGCCCCCAGGCGTTCTGGTTATAGTCTACCAATACCCTGCCCCTTGGCCTTTTCGAAACGGTATAAATCGCTGTGACAACTTTCGGCGCTTGCGCAGCAATAGCGTGAGCAAATTCCTTGGCGAAGCCCCAGACCTGTTTCTGTGTCGGCCCTCGCTCAATGGGAACGTAAATATGAATTCCCTTCGAACCGGTCGTCTTCGCATAGCAGGGCATCTTTAGAGACTCAAGGGCCTGGCGCAGGATGAGCGCAGTTTCAATAACCTTCTGGAACGAAGCGCCGGGAACAGGGTCGAGGTCAAAGTGTAAATAGTCAGGGCGATCCACGTCGTCACAACGCGCGTACCACTGGTTCAGGTCGATACAGCCGAGGTTCACTACCCAGAGAAGCGAGGCGAGGTCCTGAATCATGGGAAAGTCGATGACATTTCCCGAAGAATGTTCGATGTGGCAGAGCTCAATCCATTCAGGCCGCGGTGAGGGAGCGCGCTTCATAAAGAAGAATTCCCCCGAGGCGCCGTTCGGGTAACGCTTCATCACCATCGCGCGATCGGTCAGGTGAGGAAGCAGAAAAGGAGCCACGTCAGCATAGTATTGAAGCAGATCGCGCTTGACGATACCCAGCTTTGGCCAAAACGGCTTGCCGAGGTTCGTAAGCTTCACTAACCGGCCTTCTACCTCTAGTTCAACTCCTACCTTATCTTTTGGTAGAACCAACCGCTTCGCGGAAGTCTTCGCAGAAGTCTTCTTCGAGCGCCGCGCTACATTACCCGAGCGCTCGACTCTTGCGGGGTGATAATCTCGCGTTGCGGGTTTGGAAGTCATGTGATTCAAACTGATGGGATCGCTGAAAACCGCAAGCTTAGTTAAGGTTTTACATTAAGGGGAATTAGCCGGGGTTCGAGAGAGGATGAACTAACTTCAGGTTTCACCGTTAGCAGTCTGGGAAATTTCTTCAGCTTCCTTCTCAATAGCCTGCAATGCTTTCATCAACATCTCCCGGTGCGCAGGATGCACTGCCTTACCCAATTGCTGTTCGACCCGAGAGCGAGAGAGCTTTAGCGAGTCCAGACGTTGAAGGCGAACGCGATCCTCCTGGGGAACCCGCGGGGCCCGTTCCTGCGATGCGCGCTGATTCGCTTCCTCAACCTGTTCTTCAAAAGATTTGCCCCATCCGATGGCCACGACAATTTCCTATAAGAACCGGGAGCCGTAGCGACCGGGTTTCGTCCCTACTATTTATCCCGGTGAAGACCCGGTCGCTATGGCTCCCGGTTCTGATATGACGCAGAGACAGGCCCGAATGCCTGTCCTACCATTCGCCAACTAAATTACTGTCCCGTCTTTAATGACGGCATTCTTCGGCACGATGATAATGCCATCCCGGATGTAGTAAGAATTGTTCTCTCCATCCGCTTCAGCAATTTTTGGTTCATTGAGAAGTCGCACCCCACTACCAATACGCGCGTTCTTATCGATGATAGCGCGATTGATAACAGTTCCCTCCCCTATTCCCACACGGGGCAAGCCGGTAACAAGGTTATCGCGCATTTCTTCAAGCGTCTGGTAATAATCCGCACCCATCAAAAACGAAGAATCAATCAGAACGCCCTTCGAAATCCTGCTTCTTAAGCCAATCACGGAATTCGTGATTGCGGCGCCCGTTATGATGCAGCCATCGCTAAGGATCGAATCCCGAATCTGCGACTCTTCAACTTTCGACGGCGGCAGGTAGCGAGCCCTGGTGAACACCGGCGCTTCGGCATCAAACAAATTGAACTTCGGAATCTTTGCGGTCAGATCCAGGTTGGCGCGGTAGAAAGCGCTGATCGTTCCAATGTCTTCCCAGTAACCGTCAAACAGAAACGCCTGCACGTTGCCGGTCTTTATCGCAGTGGGAATAATCTCCCGTCCGAAGTCAACGTCGCTCGGATCATCCCTCAGTAATTGTTCCAGGCGATCATACTTGAAAACGTAGATCCCCATCGACGCCAGATACGGACGCCCGATCGCTTCGGCTTCGTTAAGTCCAAGTTTACTAGTGTCAACCCGCATCGCTTGCAGATCTTCACCTTTCGGTTTTTCTTTGAACTCGACGATGCGACCACTCTCATCAGTTTTTAGCAAACCAAACTCGCTGGCCGACAATTCATCACAGGGAGTCACTGAGACAGTCACGTCCGCGTCGCTTTCAAAATGCCGATTGAGAAATTGCCCGTAGTCCATACGATAGAGATGGTCGCCGGAAAGAATCAGCAGGGTGTCAATTCCCCAGTCGCGAATGTGTGGCAACACCTGGCGCACCGCATCGGCAGTTCCCTGAAACCAGTGTGGACTTTCGGGCGTTTGTTCGGCGGCCATTACCTCAACAAAACCATTGGAGAACGGGGAAAAACGGTAGGTCTGCGCCAGGTGACGATTCAGCGAAGCTGAGTTGTACTGCGTAAGCACAAACATCTTGAAGACATCGGAATTGATGCAATTCGATATGGCAATGTCCACCAGCCGGTATTTTCCGCCCAGTGGTACGGCAGGCTTGGAGCGTTGCTGCGTGAGCGGAAAGAGGCGCGTTCCCGCACCACCACCCAGAATTACTGCGAGCAGATTATGCTTCGTAGGCATTCGTTATATGCGGCTATAGGAGTTGAAGAGCAATGCGAGGATAGACGGAAGGGCTAAAGGTTTCAAGTTGATGACATCGGACAGCCTGGTTTAGAGTGGCGGCCCGAACCCAGCCAGCCGGGTTGGCTGTAAAGGAGAAGTGGACAATGGATAGCAAACGAGAAATGTTACGACACTGCCTTGCTACGCTGGCGTATCGCGGCGGGAAGGTCTTACGCGACGCATCTGACGAGTTCGCCGGTTATCGCTGCGGCGAAAATTCCCGCACTCCCACGGAGATCGTGGCGCATCTTGGCGACTTGCTCGATTGGGGGCTGTCCATAGCCTGCGGAAAGCAAACCTGGAAAAATTCGCAAGAGCTCGGCTGGCAAGCCGGCGCGGACCGTTTCTTTGCCGCATTGACTGCGTTGGATCAGTACCTGGCGTCAGATGAACCTTTGGCCGTGTCGGAAGAAGAACTATTTCAGGGGCCTGTTGCTGACGCATTGACGCATGTTGGGCAACTCGCAATGCTGCGTAGAATGGCGGGCGCGCCGATACGCGGCGAGAATTATTTCAAGGCAGATATTGAGGCGGGCCGTGTTGGCGCGGAACAAAAACCTGCGCGGCAAGAGTTTGATTAAGTCGCTGCTGCGCTAATCAGTATGAAGCCGCAGTGCCGCTGGTGTTCCTGATGCCTGCTGCTTCCTGCGCAATCTTCACGCCTACGCTGGCGCCGATGCGCGTGGCGCCGGCCTCAACCAGGGCCCGCGCGTCGTCAAGACCCTTCACGCCACCCGATGCCTTCACGCCGAGGTCAGCGCCGACAGTGCGTCGCATCAAGGCAATATCGGCCACGGTCGCGCCGCCCTTGGAAAAGCCCGTCGAAGTTTTTACAAAGTCGGCTCCGGCATTTTTTGCTGCGAGGCAGGCGCGCACTTTTTCATCGTCAGTTAAGAGTGCGGTTTCAATAATCACTTTGCAGGTCACGTGGAATTCATGCGCCACCTCGACCACCGATCGAATGTCATGTTCAACCAGGCAATCATCGCCGCTCTTCAACGCGCCGACGTTGATTACCATGTCGACTTCGCGGGCGCCGTCAAAGATCGCGCGTCGCGCTTCGTAGGCCTTAACGTCAGACAGCGTAGCTCCGAGCGGGAACCCGATGACTGTACAAACAGGAACGCCTGTGCCCTGCAGATTACAGGTGGCGGCGCGAACCCAGGTTGGGTTCACACAAACTGATGCGAAGCGATACCTGGCCGCCTCTTCACACAACCGTTTGATGTCTTCATCTGTAGCTTCAGGTTTTAGCAGCGTGTGGTCAATCAGCCCAGCCCAATCGCGGGCTGAAGAAGTTTGACCCAGGACTAAACCGATGCGTGATGCGCCGGCGTCAACTATCCGGTGCATCCGCTCGGGACAACGATCAAAACATTCCGAGGTGCACCCGCACATCTTTGCCTGATGGTCGGCATCGCCTTCACCATTCAAGCGGGCAACTATTGCGTCCGTGATCTGGTCGATCAGCAGCTCGAGGTCGCCGTTCGGTGAGCCGTTATGTGAGTTTGCCATGAAATAGAACTCCGAAGCAGAAGGCGGCAGTTAGTCGCTCCCTGTCATTCGATATTCTAACACGTGAGCCAGTGGCGGCTACTGCGACAGGACTCCGCTTGGCTCTTAGTCCGATTTGCTCTCTGCGTTACCTCAGCGTTCTCTGCGTCTGCGGTGAATACTGGGCGTGAAAAGCTCACCACGGAGCGCAAAGGCATCTTAGAGAGAAGTGTGTTTGACTGTTTTGGTGTGACAAGGAAGATTATTGGCGGAGATACTGTCGCTCGATTGCCTCGATCTTCTCCACTCGCTTACGGTGGCGATCTTCGGTCATTTCAGTACCGAGCCAGGCTTTAACAATCTCACGCATTTCCGGGCTCGTTATGGTCTTGCTCCCGAGCGTAAGAACGTTTGCGTCGTTGTGCTCACGCGAATTGCGGGCAACGGCCACTGAGTAACACGCGGCAGCACGCACACCGGGAACCTTGTTTGCCGTCATCGCACTTCCGACCCCGGCACCGTCGATGACGATGCCAAGATCGGCCATGCCTTCCGAAACGCTCCTCGCTACGGCATACGCG
>JALYSR010000287.1 GCA_030854715.1 Acidobacteriota bacterium | reverse complement strand
ATTGCGGTCCTTGATCTGAATGCAGCGAAACTCGTTATTGATTGTTACGGGAATGAAGCTGAGTTGAGTGCCATCCGTGGTACGAACCAGAAGAGCATTGGGATTGCTCGCATCCAACTGAGTATAGCTGCCATCCTGCGACTCGTAGATATTCGACGAGCCCACCTGGCGCATCTCTACTCGCGCGCCTGAGGATGTAACCATCAGGTAGGCGTAGACTCCAGTTTGCGAGTTGTAGAAACGCTGTTGCAGGGTCGGCAGGCCTATGCGAAAACCGGGCGCGGGAGTGCCGAGATCAGCGTTGTATTTGATGTAGTTTCCATCTTTGGTCCAGACGAGCGAGTTGTAGAAGAGCGAGAGATTCAGATCCAGGCCCGCGCGGCCGGCAAGGCTGACCAGCGGCAGGCTCCAGTTGAAATTGCGCGAGCCGAGGTCGACGCCCGGCTGGCCAGTTTCATTTATGGGGCGACGGCGTGGGCCGGAGAAGTTAGGATCGCCGCTCGGGTAATAACTGCCACCGCCACCGCCGTTATAGGGATCGCAATCAGCGCACAGCAAGTTGGATTGAATTGGGGCTTGCGGCGCTGGCCGCGTGGATTGCGCTCTACGGACTTGATCCAGATTGGGAAGGTTCAGGCCCGGCGCGCCTGTACTTCGCGGCGGCGGCGTAGTTGAAAAAGTTCCGCCTGGTCCAGTACCGCCACTGCCATGCCCCGGTGTAGGTGGCCGCACGGGTGGGCCTGGGTTAGCTGAGCCATGAACGGTGTCGAGCGCCGCCGCGGCGTTGACCACACCTGCTGCCGCGACCCTGCTGGACAGTGAGGCTACCTGCCGCGCGTGATCGGTTATCGCCTTGACCACATTGTGAGTATTCATTTGAGGACGAAGCGACTTGATCAGTCCGGCTACGCCTGCAACAAAGGGCGCCGAGGCCGACGTGCCATTCACATTCCAGTAACCTCCGCCCATTCTGGTGGTGAGAATGTTTGCGCCGGGCGCAGCCACGGAAACATTTTTTCTCCCCCAGTTTGACCATGACGCAAGCTGGTCGAAGTTGTCCGTGCCCGCAACTGTTATTAGATCGCGTGATCCAAAAGACGCCGGATAGTAAGGAACGGTGTCTACATTCTGGCCGCTATTGCCGGCGGAACAAACAACCACTACTCCGCGTCGAATCGCTCTTTCAATCGCATCCTTAAGCGCCAGCGATTCACCGGTCGTGCCCCAGGAAATGTTGATAACCTGCGCGCCATGCGTGACCGCATAATCGATGGCTTCAACCGCATTAGCGATGTCGCCAGTGCCTGTATTGTCGAGCACTCGCAAGCTCATCAAGCTGGCGCGCCACATTACGCCTGAAATACCGGTGGCGTTGTTTCCCTGCGCGGCGATGATGCCACCGATTGCTGTGCCGTGCCCCTGCTCATCCTTAATAACAGCGGAGTCGGCGACGTAATCCCAGCCGTGTAAATCCCCGTCTGTGCCTGGAGCGGTATTGGTCCATTCGTTGTCGCTGAGATCAGGGTGAGTAAAATCAATGCCGCTATCGATAACCGCAATCACTGTCCACACCGAGCCGGTGGTGCGTTCCCAGGCCCTGGTGATGTTGATGTCGGACCCAAACTGCCCGCCATTCTGGCCGGTATTTCGCAGGGCCCATTGTTCGTTGAAGCGTGGATCGTTTGCCTCCAGTCCGCTCTGCGGAGCTAGAAACTTTCCCGCGCTTGCCCCACTGGGAAGGCCCCCATTGATTGCAGCGGTCCCAACGTATTGCTTATCAAAGCGCGATGGGAAAACACTGGCCGACGTCTTCGGTAGCCAGGCAGCCGTTAACGCGGGAATGCTCTCCGAATTTTCAGTTTGGAGTTGATCGTGCTTGATTAGAAAGTTTGGTTCGGCAAACTCTATTGCCGGATTGGAAGCTAACAGACGCGCAAACGTCTCGGCTGACTGGCCGGCGGGGACATCCATCTTCTCGAGCGCCGACTCTCCTCGCAGCTTTTTGCGGCGGCGACTTCCGTGCGCAAGCGCGACGTTATTCTTCTCGTTCTCCGAAGCGCCTTCGCGAAACTTGACCAGCAGCTCGCCGTCGCGTGAGCCTTGCTGCTGAACGACAACCTCTTTCTTGCTCGCCACCCTCGCGCTCGTTGCGGAGCGCAACCCTGCGAAGCAGGGCGACAAGAGCGCGTAACAAAGCAGGAAGCTGACAAATTGAATCCAGCCCGAACGGGTTGAGCGAGAAAACGCGAAATGAGGACGTCTCATGGGAAGTCTCCAATGTTTTTTCAACAGACCCTTTAATATCAAAAGTGATCGGCGCTTACTGCAAACTCAGCAGCACCAGTATCTCGCCCGTGCCCTTCGCTAATGGCTCGAGCGCTTTGCCGATTAATGTGCCGGGACGGTGAAGCTCGACGCCGCCAATGTTGACCGGCTGGGATTTCATTGCTGCTCCCGGTGTGTCACTGGTCACCAGTAGGTCGCCGATGTGGATGGGTCCGCGGCTGGCGTCAACTTTCACTCTGACTCTGCCGGTGGTGGCTACCAAAACTTTGTTTTCGCCGCTTTCACCCAAAGCGATGCCAGGCTGTGCAGAGATCACACCGGCGACGCGTGTGTCGTAAGCCTGCGTTGAAGAAATGACTTGATTGGATTTTGTGTGATCCAGAACTACGACGGTGCCGGCCGGAAGTTGTTCAGCAGCAGGAACCCATTCGGCGACATCCTGGTATTTAGCCACGATATTGTTTCCTGTAATAGTGGCGCTCGAATTGATGTTGCCGGCTACGTCCAGCTTGTATTGTGGGTTAGGTGTACCTATTCCGACGTTGCCTCCGCCTTGATTAAGCAAGAGGTATTTATTACCGGCTTGGTTATCTATGTACATCGTGGAGTTTGCCACGTCGTAAAAGATGTCGCCAAGTCGATTGGCTCCATTCAATGAAGGGTTGTTCGAATTGTAGAAAGTGATCTGATCATAAT
>JALYSR010000282.1 GCA_030854715.1 Acidobacteriota bacterium | reverse complement strand
TGTCGTGCATGAAAGTCAACGCCGATATATATTGTGTCCATAGCGCCTCCTTTCAGTCTCCTGTCACAGAGCTGCCGTGAGTCTAGCACTCACGGAAGGAGGCGCTTGCTTCATAACATCAAGCTTTAGCTTGCCGCTGGGTTGAACTCTGAACTTCTTGATTCCTGGGAGAATCGATGCGACGACGTAAAATTGATGGTTGTCCAATTGCCGGCGCGTTGCAAATGATCGGCGACAAATGGACCATGCTCGTCGTCAGAGATCTGGCCTCCGGTCCCAAGCGCACCATGGAACTTCTCAACGGACTTTTCCCGATCAGCAGCCGCACTTTGGTGGGCCGCTTGCGCGATATGGAAAAAGATCGCCTGCTCGAACGCACAGATTTTGGCGGAAACCCGCCGCACATCGAGTATGCATTGACTGAACGCGGCCGAGTGCTTCTTCCTTTGGTTGATGCCTTACGAGTACTGGGCCAATCGCTGGATTGCAATGAATGCGAGGATCGAAAAGAACATTTGGGGTTTTACTGCGAAGCCTGTCCCAGCAACTTTGAGATCACCGAAGCTGAGCCGATCACCAGGCAAGCTCCCTTGCCCCGCCGCCGCCAACAAGATGATTCGATTGTGTTGCTGTAGTTAATCCGCAGATTACACAGATTACGCAGATAGGGCAGTCAAACAATGGGAAAGCAGTTTGGACATGCCTCTAGGTATTGTTCTGTGCAATCTGCGTAATCTGTGGATAACGATCTTTTTCCGTCCTCTTAATCGTCTCCCGCCATCACTTGACCCGGATGATTGGGAATCATGCTCCCGTCAGGCTCGATGATGACACTATGATCGGGTGTAATGTGTTCACCCTCCATGGTCACCTCATCGCCACTGGGCATGGCCACTGGCAGATGATCCAGAAACCTCTCCGCATCGAGCGCAGCCATGCAGCCCGTGCCCGCCGCAGTCACTGCCTGCCGGTAACAGTTGTCCTGTACGTCGCCAGCCGCAAAGACTCCAGCCACATTCGTCGCTGTTGAGCGGTGCGAAGTCAATATGTAACCAATGTCGTCCATGTCCAACTGCCCTTTGAAGAGGTCGGTGTTGGGTTTGTGTCCGATCGCAATGAACACGCCGGCGCAGGGAAGAATACGCTCTTCGTTAGTTTGCAGATTGAGCAGGCGCACCCCAGTGACCCCATGTTCGGGCTCCCCAAGAATCTCTTCCACGCCAGTGTTCCAGACAAACTCGATCTTTTCATTCTTGAAAGCTTTCTCCTGCATGATCTTCGACGCGCGCAATTTATCGCGACGATGCACAAGGTAAACTTTCGACGCGTAACGCGTCAGAAACGTCGCTTCTTCCATCGCCGTATCGCCGCCGCCCACTACCACCAGCGGCTTGTTGCGAAACCCGGGCAGCGGTCCATCGCAGGTGGCACACGCCGAGACGCCGTTGCCGCCGAAACCGTTGGGCACCTTCGCCTCGCCCGGAATTCCCAACCACTTCGCAGAAGCCCCCGTAGCGATGATCAGGGTTTCCGCATTGATAACATAGTGGCCTGTCTGAAGTCTGAAAGGCCGCTCGCTCAAATCAGCCTCCGTGATCCACTCTTCGAGAAACTCGGTTCCGAAGCGTTCCGCCTGTTTGCGAAACTCGGCCATCAAGTCCGGTCCCTGAATGCCTTCAGCAAAGCCGGGGTAGTTTTCCACATCGGTTGTGATCATCAATTGTCCGCCCGGCGCTGTCTGCTTTTCCGCGTCAGCCGGAGCATCAATCAATAGCGGCTTCAGATTGGCCCGCGCCGAGTAGATAGCGGCGGTCAGCCCGGCAGGCCCGGAACCAATGATTACAACCTCTCTATCCAGCGTTCGTGTGGCCATCCCAGTATATTCCGTCCCTTTTTGTGAAGCTGAAAATTACGGACTAAATGCCCGAAAGTATAGCCTTTTCCGTTAGGGTTTAGTATAACTAGCCATATTGGAGTAGTCGAACCCGACAGCGGGCGGCCTTACTGAAAAATAGTCTCGCTTCAGGAGAATTTGGGAAAACGATTGGAACCCAGGATCGCTCCACCAACCATTGAAACGATCGGCGTCATAGGCGCAGGCACTATGGGCCACGGCATTGCTCAGGTCGCTGCTGGCGCCGGGTATCGCGTCCTGCTGCGCGACGTCGACCGCGAGTCGTTAGCTCGCGGCATCCAGGCGATCGAACACAACCTGGTTAAAGGAATACAACTCGGAAAACTGACTGAAGCCGATCAGGATTCCACGCTGCAACACATTCGCGGAACCACGCACCTCGAAGAAGTTGCCAACGCCGATCTGATCGTCGAAGCAGCGCCCGAACAGCTTGAACTAAAACAGGAAATACTGCGTGAACTTGAGAAGCACTCCAGCAAGGCATTCATTTTTGCAACCAACACGTCCTCGCTTTCGATAACCGAGATTGCCAAAGCTTCCGAACGGCCGGCGCACGTAGTAGGGATGCACTTCTTCAATCCCGTGCATATCATGCGTCTGGTTGAAATTGTAGTCGGCAAAGCCACCAGCGATGATACAGTTAATACTGTCCGCGAAGTGAGTCGCAAGTTGCGCAAGGAACCAATCATTGTTCGCGATGTGCCGGGGTTTGCTTCGAGCCGCCTGGGCGTGGCTTTGGGACTTGAAGCGATGAGAATGCTGGAACAGGGAGTAGCGACTGCGAAAGACATTGATACGGCAATGGAGCTGGGCTACAACCACCCCATGGGTCCGCTCAAGCTGACGGATCATGTTGGTCTGGACATTCGTCTCAACATTGCCGAGTATCTCTATAGCGAGCTTGGTTCAGAAACGTTTCGTCCGCCCGAAGTTTTGCGGCGCATGGTAAAAGAAGGAAAGCTGGGTAAGAAGACCGGCGAAGGATTTTATCTTTGGAATAACGAGAAACAATTGTCAGTAGTCAGTAGCCAGTAGTAGCTACTAGCTACGGACAACGGCCGTCTGACTACTGACTAGCGCTTTGATGAACGCTCCCTATAACAACGAAGAGCGACGCTTTGCTTTACGCATGTCGCTGCGTCTGCCAATCGTCATTTCCGGACGGGCGGAAGACGGCTCCGCCTGGAGCGAGCCCACCGAGACTGACGACATCTCAACCACCGGCGCGCTTTTTCACCTCAATCAAAAGGTCAGCCGTGGCGAGCGTCTCTATCTGCGCGCCCATCGGCCGGACGGTGCCCCGATTGAAGTGACTGCCGTAGTCATTCGCATCGCCCCGGCAATTTATGGCACAGCGCGGGTAGGCGTGCAGATTGCCGAGTCTGCTGAAAACTGGCTGCGACTCTTTGTCTCCTGGGTTGCCGACGAACAACCCCCTACCGATCCAACCGCCGATACCGAGACTTCTCCGCCCGAGTAAACTGAGAACAGCAAACCGTGAATTGGGAACGCTCGGAAGAGCCTTCTGTTTCCGGTTCGGTTAACGGTTTACGGTTCCCCGCTTTTGGGCGTAAGCTGCGGAATTTCTTTTCTTTTCAATGGTTTACAGTTTTCTGTTCCCAGTTCACGCCCAAACGTGTATCTTGTAACTACGGTTTCTCACCGCTTGCCGCCACCGTAGATCGCGCCCCAACTTACAATTCGAATTTCCGGGAGGGATGCGATGAAACTGTGCCCACAGTGTGAATTTATTTATGAAGATGATCAGGAACGTTGCGACATGGATGGGGCGGAACTGATCCACGAGCCCACGGTGCACACCGTCTCCCAAAACGCCGCACCAGAACTGATGAGGCTTGAGCCGGCGGGACTAACAAACCCTTTACCAAATTCGCCGCAAGCGGAACCTTTCACCGCGCCGCCTGCTGTCTTCGCCGCTCCCAGAAGTTTGGGATTACCAATCGCCGCTGCCCTCGTGTTGGCGGTCGTAGTCTTCCTGGCCCACTACGCTTCGTCGCGTGTGTTCAGCATAACACCGGAAGCTTCGGCGAATAACGTCGAAACTCAACACCCGAACCTCCGCACTGCGGATCCGCAATCCGTCCCGGCAGCTGGAAGAGACGGCGCCTCACAAAGCAATGACTCCCCGTCACCCGCTTCCGATCAATCGCCCAGTCCTGAATCTCCTTCTTCGTCGCCTTCCAGTCAGACACCAACCAATTCCGGAGCGCCGTCGTCGTCACTGAATCCTGAAGAGTATCAAGTGGCAACTACGACCGCGCCATTGGCTGCGCGCAACTTGAGGTCGGCCCACGCTATAGCCAGAACCCACAGTGCAACCGACAACAGATTAACGATACCCAGACTCGCTCAGTTAAATACGCTTCCGCGCGTGCCTCCGCTTCGCCGTTTACAACCCGCCAACTCGGAAAAGAAAAAACCAGGCTCAGCGAGCGCGGATGCGAATGAGTTCATAACTCAGCGAGAGGTTGTGCCGAGACCAGTCGTACTTCACAGTGAGAACCAGAAGTTGGCAGTCGCTGGACCGAAGCCCGTTGGCGTGAACTACCGGCCGGCCGGCGCCGATGAGAAGAAGCAATCTCGAATCGGTTCATTTCTGAAAAAGACCGGACGAATATTGACGAAGCCTTTCAGGGATAAGCTTTGAAAACCTAAACCGTGAACCGGAAAGCGTTATCCGCAGGTTACGCAGATTACGCAGAACGGTAAATCCAGCTGTCACGAGTCACTGTTCGCCGGCGTGTTGGAAACACAGGTATCCCTGCATCCGGTTTCCGATTCCCGGTTCGCCATTTACTGTCTTGAAATCTGCGTAATCTGCGTAGTCTGCGGATAGTTTTCTAGCTCTTTTTACGCTCCTGGCGTTTAGGTGTTTTTTCTAACCGTTCCCGGTTCACGTTCACGCCTTTTTGGTGTATCGTTTGGGACGCGGATTCCAAGTTTGGGTCGTTTGAGGCGAGCCACTTTCCCTTCCGCACATTGCCCCTAAAACTCAAATTGCCGAGGAGGCTGGCTATGAAACGCTGCTCACAGTGTGATTTTATTTTCGAAGACGACCAGCAGATTTGCGACTTCGACGGTACAGAACTAACCAGAATCCCGGAACCTGTTCCTTTGGCCCAAAAGATTTCCCCAAGTCTTTCAACGCTGAAAGATCTTCATCCTTCACCCGTTCGCCGCTTCCTTCAGTCTCCCATTTCTTTAGCGCTTATAGCCTTGGCCGGTGTTGCATCAAGCGCGCTCTTGATCGGTATTTACGATTCGGCGAGTGACCCCAATACCAGGCCCAATATCGATCTCGCCTCGAATTCCCAGCGTCAGAAAGATATTGTGACTCTGGCGTTAAGTCCGTCATCGACGTCGGACCAGGCGAAGCCGGATCAGGTTTCAAAGCCCAAGCTGATCTCCACTCAGCGGAAGATCACAGCTAACCAGAAGTCTGCTTCAATCACGCCAATGCTCAAGTGGGAACCAGTGGCCTCGCGCTCCCGCGCTTCCCAATCTCGACCAGCTTCGCGACCTGGCCCATCGACCGCCAAACTCGAAGCGAGAACAACCTCTCGAAAAGCAGCGAGCAAAACAAGACGCGCGAACACTAATAGAGAAGCTCTAGCACGAAGTCACCCGGCGGCCAGCCCCATTGGAGTTAAAGCCAGTAACCCGATGAGAGCGGCGACGCCAACAAGAGTCTCCCAGCGCAGTGCTGCACAGGTGGCAAACCGCCGGACCAGCAGTGAATCCGAAAGCGCGCGTCAGAAGAGAGACTCAAAACTAGTTGCAATTTTAAAGAAGACCGGGCGCATACTAAAAAGACCATTCGAGTTCTAAAATAAGCAAACAGCAAACAGCAAACAGCAGACAGTAGACAGTAGACAGTAGGAACAAAATCCGCAGATTCTGCAGAACGGTTCATAGTTTACGATCCACAGCAGCTGCTCACTATTCCTCCTTCAGTCTGTGTAGTCTTCGGATAGCCTTACTGCTTCTGGCTGTCTGCTCTCTCTACCGCCTTTACATTTCTTTACATACCTTTGCGGAGCCGTTACGTTCTCACTCACCACTCACCACTTACTGACTACTGGCCACTGACTGCTGTTCGGTGCTTCATCTGCGCGCGCTATGCGCTAAATGAGAACGACTCAAAATGCAATCGATCCTGTAAAGCCTGCAGATCAAACGATCCTGGGTTATGACCCAAGAGGCATGGAGGTTGCCATTGTCTCACCGGGAGAAGGAGAATTTTATGAATATCAAAAATTTCGGAAAAGGGATTGGCGGAGCTCTTTTGTCACTCGCATTTGTGTTTGGGATATCTGCGGCGACAAGCGGTAGCGCTCAGGCCCAGGATCGCAATGATGGCAATTATCAAAATGGTGACCAGGACGGCGATCACCAGGATCAGAACCGACGACGTCGGGATAAGAACCAGGGTGATTGGAGACGCACTCAGGATCAGAACCGTAACAATGGCCAGTATGGTAATAACGGCCAGGATGGTAACAATGGCCAGTACGGCAACAACGGCCGTTATGATAATCGCCAGAACGGCCGCAACAGGGGCTATGGTAATAACGGCGGCTATGGCAACAACGGTGGCTACGGCAACAACGGCGGGTACAATCAGGCTGAGATCAATCGCGGGTACCAGATTGGCTTGAACACCGGCGCGAGTGATGCGCAGCGTGGGCAGAATTACAACCCACAAAGATCGCGCAACTTTAAAAACGCCTCTTCGCAAGCTTTTCGTCAGGGCTTTGTGCAGGGCTATGACCAGGGATTTCAGCAATACTCTGGTTATGGAAACCAGCGCAGCCGAACCAGCAACAATGGTTGGGGCAACGTTCTTGGCGGCATCTTAGGCCGACCATAGTCCAGAAGTCAGAAGTCAGAAGGCTGAAATAGAATCACTGAATGCCGCGATGTAATGTCGCGGCATTTTTGTTTTCAGCACTGAGACTATCCACAGATTACGCAGATTACACAGATGGGAAGAAGCAGTGAGCACTCAGCGCTTTGAGTCTGCTGGTTCCCGACTGCTCTTCCGTTCTGTGTAATCTGCGGATATTCTTTGCTGTCTTTGCGTCTTTGCGATTAAATGTTCGCGGAGGTGAACAATGAGAGCAGCTACCCCCATTCTGGCTCTAACCCTTGTCCTTGCAGTCGCAATTTCCTGCCGGCTCGCAGAGACCCTGACCGGCGATCCCAAAGCCGGAACCGTTAGCAGTTTATGGCCTGACGTGCCACCCCTCGCGGGTGCTACGAAGGCTGACCTGGAAATCCCGCTTGGCCCACGCCTGGCTATCCGCGCTGCGATGCAGGGAAAGATCAACTTCATTGCTTTTACGACCGACCAGAGCGCGCAGGATGTGCAAGGCTTTTATTCAAACGAACGCATGAGAGCAGCCGGTTGGACGACCAGCGATAAAGGTTGTATCAGCGACACTGAAGACAAGGACAGCCACGGCGCACTTTGTTTGTATAAACGCAAAGATGGAACCAAGGAAGAAGGTCTGGCGATTGTGTTGGCCCAGGATGAAAAGACAAAGAAGACCGAGATCTTCTACGTCCGTATCGACTTGACCCAACCAACTCCATCACCTTCCCGCTGATTGGTCCACTGGACTTGGCACAAAAAGTTGTAAGCGGCAGTGATGAGTCTGAGCCTGCTCCGCGGACTCAAGGCACTTTTTACTCTTCGCTCTTCTATTCGAACCGGGAGGGTTGCCAATGAAACTTTTCGTGCTCGCAGCCGTAATGCTTTGCAGTTTGACCGCAGCTACCACACAAAACGAGCCACTCATTCTAATGACCACCAGGGAGGAAGGCCCGCCTGAGCCACGCCTCGAGGCCATTGCCTTGATCGATCATGGCCAGTTTAAGGCGCCGGGTGGCTTGAAGAATCGGGAAGCGGCCTCCTTCGTCACAAAGTATCTGCCAAACGGTCGCAAGTTTTTTGTCGTTTTCGGCGGCGGTGCCGCGGGAACTATTAATCTGACCGAGTCAGGCCTCGGTTGCAATGATCTTATTTACGCGATTGGTCCATTCAGTCCCGGGTCATTGGGCGTCTCTCGCATTCACGGGCAAGTGAAGGGCCTCGCCACCAATTCAGACATGATTGCGCGCTCGGAAATTTGGCGGCGCGCGCCGGCGGCCGCCGAACGCGCAGCGGCTGTGGATCTGGCGAAGGCGATTTTTGCCGGCAAAGGACTAACGCCCGCGCAACTGGCAAAGCTAGAGACGGTGAATCTGACGGCGATCGATGTTGATGGCGACAACCGTGCGGAGCTGGTGGGAACTTTTAAAGTGCCGTCGGATGCGAACCGTACGCCGCGTTATGTTTTCCTGATTGCGGAAGGTGAAGGCGGGAGCTACCAGACAGTGTTCTCGAGTTACCGGTACTTGCCGAAGAGCGACATTTACAATTCAGGTGAAGAGACGTTGATTGACTACCTGGATCTGGATCGCGACGGCACTGCAGAAATCGTCACCGGCTATACCGGCGTGAGAGATCAGGGCTATCACATTTACCGGCGAGTGAACGGTCGTCCCGGCACGAATGGCGCTGGCGACGTGAATAGCTCATGGAAGATCGTCTACGAAAACGCCACCGAGCTTTGCATCAGCGAAGGCGGCGACTGAGCGCTGATGGCTGTTGCTGTCTGCTGTGTTAGCTGTTTGCTCCCTCCCATCTGCGTAATCTGCGTAATCTGCGGATAGCCCTGTCTGTTTGCTTATTGAATCTGTGTTCCTTGCGTTGCGATTATTTGCCAGCGGCCGTCCTTCTTGAGGAATACGTCGGTGAAGCGAACTCTGCGGTCAAACGCTACTCCCTTGCCGTCGCGTCCTGTTACGTGGTTAATGCCGGTCACCAGGGCGGTGTTGCCCTCAACGCGAACGTTCAGGTCGGAGAGCTCCAACGCATCAAGCGTGCTCTTATCATCTTTCATAGAGGAAAGCACCTCAGCCTTCCTTTGCATCGCCCCCGTGCGACTGCTGATGTCAATAGCATCCTGGTCGTAGTTTCGCTCGAACCAGGCCATGTCATGCTTCTTGTCTGCGTCATTCCATTCGCGTTCCATATAAAGCAACTGGCCCTCGTCACCAAGAGGACTGCCGGCATCGCTCACGACCTTCCAATCATTCCCTCGCTTCTCCAAAAAGTGAACGCTGCGAGAGTAGAAAATCTGGTCCTTACCATCAACCTTCGAGGTGATTACGTTCCTATGTGTGATGGTGGCGGTATTTGGACCACAAGTAATGATGTAGTAGTCGTGGCCAATCTTGTCCGGGTTTGGGTTTGTCTTGTTGCGTGCAGCAGTTCTGACGGCGTTCTCGATGGCCCTGGTTTTATTGAAAGAACCTGTCGGCGTCATATTCATGTAGTCATCCGCATAAACCGTTTGCAAAAAGGCCTGGTCGCCGCGCTGTCCTGCATCGCCCCACGCCCTGTCAAACGCCTCGAGCTTTTGCTTGTCGGCATCGCTGCACTGACCGAACACCAGGGGGGAGACAAGCAGCAATAAGAAGGCTGCTCCTAAAAAGTGTTTCATGGTTAGACTCCTTCCCGTACTAAGGGACAAGAGACTTACAGCCGGGGTACGGGAAACTCGGGCTGTAGAGTCTATGATTGAGTAAGCTTTGAGTTGGCTCTGTCTGAAAACTAGAAGATGCAGCCATTGTAATGTTGGGACGCGACTTATCGCTCGGTGTGACACACAATATTTCTAATCCGGTAGGATGTCAATCAATAGTGGGTCTCTATTTGCCCTTTTTCCACGGTTCACGATTCACAGTTCATGAGGCCTACGCCATCAGCCATCACTTTTTTGTGTTTCGTCGCAGTATGCGCCACGCGCCCCATCCGCATAGAAGTGCGAACAACGGAAAGGCCAAAGCTCCAAAGTACGCGCCTTGCCCGCCAACTCTAATTACCGTAAGTCCGCGGGTCACATAGAGCAGCCGTGCCAGGTAGAAAAGGAAAAAACACTTAACAACCCCAGACTAACTCCGACGATAATACCAATTAGTCTTCCAATGGAACCTCCCCATCTTCCTTCAAGGATGCTGCACTTCCCAACTCGTCGCAACTCTTCCGAGCAAGTGCTTCTTTGATTTCTCTGTGGCGTGGGATTGCGGTAGCAGAACCCTTCGCAGGATGCTTACCGCTGTCTGCTGTTTGCTCACCTTCAATCTGCGTAATCTGCGGATAGTCTTTCTGCTTACTGCCCACTGCCTACTGCTTTCTGCCTAGCGCTCACTGCTCACAATATCCGACGAAGCTTTGACTTAAGCCTTCGCTCGGCGTAGCTTTGCATCATCCTTCAACAGGCTTGATTCGCAACTAGCGCCTCCTGCCTAACTTAGACTAACCTGATCACGCCGCACCTCATCCTGGCCGAGGTTAGTACGACGCTTCATCACCAGGAGATCTCAATGGTTCGCCCTTATCGGTCATCAAGCTGCCCGTCATCAAGCAACAACCCCGGTGGTAATCGTGTAGCCTCACATAATTCCCATACTCTTTGGAGTGCGACGGCCCGGCGTCGCTTTGGCCCGCAGCCGCTTTTAATATTGCCCCAATGGCGACAGCTATCATCACTGATACTTCTAATGTCAATCATGTGCGCGCCCATCTCTGGCATCGCGCAATCGAAAGAGCAAAAGAAACGAGGGATCGGAGTTGCGCCGGCTCCCAGCCAAACACCCGCGCCCGCGACACCCGCCGCTCCGGGCGATAAACCGGAGTTGATTCTTCAAACGGGACACACAAGATCCGCTAACGCAGTAGCCTTCAGCCCCGACAATCGCTGGCTGGCCTCGGGCGGCAAAGACAACGTCATAAAAATTTGGGACCTGGCGAATGGAAACGTATTACGAACGCTATACGGTCATACGAGCAACGTGAACACGCTCGCCGTCAGCCCAGACGGAAAATTGTTAGCCTCGGGGAGCGGGGATATTAATGACAAGCGAGATTTAGGGACCTTCACTCAGGGGGGCGTTGTCGGCGGGACAGAAGATACTACCGTAAGGATCTGGAGCGTTCAGACGGGACGACAGTTGCAGGTTCTACGCGGGCACGAACTGCCCGTCGGCGCCGTCGCTTTCAGTAACGACGGCCACTCGCTAACGAGCGTGAGCGGGGATGCGGTCAAAGTCTGGGACGTTTCTGCTGGCACAGAGTTGCGTTCGCAAAAAACGAAATATGGATCAACCGGCATGGAGAAGCTCAACTCAATGCCCTCCTTTTCGCTTTTTGGCGGCGGAGACAAGCAACAGAAACAAGAGGCGGCACGCTTAAAGAATTTCAAACTGTCGGCGTCGAAAATAGCGGTTAGTTCGAACGGGCAAATCGCAGCGGTCGGGCAACCTGATAAAGCAGTAAAGATCTATGATGCCCAGGGCGGGCGCGAGGTGCGGGAATTGCCATTCAAGGCGATCCCCGAGGCGGAAAACTCGAGTCTCGCCTTCAGCGCGGATGCGCGCCTTGTCGCCTTCGCCAAAACGAGCGAGACAGTCAGCGTCCAGGAGG
>JALYSR010000264.1 GCA_030854715.1 Acidobacteriota bacterium | reverse complement strand
CAACCAGGTAAGTCGCAATGTGCTGCTCGCGTCGCTGGTATTTCTGGTTCTGGGTTTGTACTGCTACAGGTTTCCTGCGCCACTTGGGCCATCGGCTTCGCAGGCAAGTGCAGATTATCTGCCGCGCCCGGGGATTCAGTTTCTCTGGCTTTATCAAACTTTGAAATACGTGCCCGGGGTTTTGGGTTCGCTGGTTGGAATTGTCTTACCCGGTTTGGTTTTCCTCGTGCTTGCTGCGTTGCCCTGGCTCAATCGGACGCCGCTCAGGGGTTTTACAAGTCGCCCGCGATATGACACTGGAGTGGCAGTTCTATCTCTTTCTTTCGTGTTTGTTGTCACCCTAACGGGCTTGGCCTACGTCAGCGACCGGCGCAATCCGCGCGCGCGTCAGCAACTGGCGCGGCAGGCCGCGGACGAAGCCGCTTTCCGCCAGCAACCCTTTGTCCCCACGTTGCTGAAGGAAGACGATGAGGCGCCTGGTCCAACTGTTAGTCCAGGCACTTCCGCAAGTGGACCACCTGCGGCATACACGAAGATGTGCGCCACTTGTCATGGAGAACACGGCGAAGGTGCGCGGCAAGGTCCGCTGAAATTTCCCCCGCTGTTGGGAGTCGCCGAAAAGCCACGCCGTTCAGTTGAGGACATCATTGCGTTGCTGAACGATCCGAAGGCGTATGGCCTTGAACCGCCAATGAAATCCTTCGCGACGAAACTTACCGACGATGAGAAACGCGAGATTGCCACGTGGGTGGTGACGCTGAAGAAGACCCAGTAAGATTCCTCAACCGGGTAATTTTCCCGGCTCCGCAGAGTGCGTGTTATACTTCGCCTCCCCTGCAGTAAGAATCAAACATCGTGGAGAAACTTTCATGAAGCCTTGCACCATCGCGTTCGCAATTGTTTGCGCTCTTGCTTTTTTGAGTGGTTGTAGTCAGACAGGTACTCAAAATGCCGGCAACGTTCCAGCGGCAACGGCGACACCGGTGGCGAAAGCTACTGCGACGCCGGATGAGTTTGCAATTGCTCGCGCTAACTACGCCAAGCATTGCTCAGCTTGTCATGGAGACAAAGGCGAGGGCGGCATAGTGAAAGTTGAAGATAAGAAGCTTAAGGTTCCGAGTCTAAAAGAGGGCCACGCGCTCGGTCACCCGGATGAGAAATTCGTCAAACAAATTACGAATGGCGGCGATGGCATGCCCAAGTTTAGCGACAAACTCTTGCCTGAAGAGATCAATGCGATGGTGCGCTTCGTTCGCCACGAGTTTCAGGGGAAGTAGGTTCAAGTAAACAGCAAACAGCCGGTTTGTTGAGTGCAACTTGTTTTCATCGCTGTCTGCTGTTTACTGTATGCTGTTTGCTCGCTCAGCACGCGTAGCTCAGTTGGATAGAGCGTTTGACTTCGAATCAAAAGGTCGCAGGTTCGAGCCCTGCCGCGTGCACCACTTCAAAAGCCCCAGGTTTCAAGTTTCCAGCTTTCAGGTAAGGTGTTTCACGCTCCAGCAGCACCGCTCTCCGCCGCCCGTCGCTTCTCTAGCGGAATATACTCCCGAGTTCGATGTCCTAAGTAGATTTGTCTGGGACGAGCGATCTTTTGGTCCTTGTCCTCAAGCAGTTCCACCCACTGGGCCAGCCATCCCGAAGTCCGCGGGATGGCGAACAGCACCGGAAACATATCGACCGGGAAACTCATCGCCTGGTAAATGATCCCCGAATAGAAATCTACATTCGGATACAGCCGGCGCTTGACGAAATATTCATCCTCGAGCGCGATACGCTCCAGTTCCAGCGCAATGTTCAGCAACGGATCCTTGCCGGTAACTTCAAATACCTCGTCCGCAACCCGTTTTATGATGCGCGCGCGCGGATCGTAATTCTTATAAACGCGATGCCCGAAGCCCATCAGACGAAACTCGCCGGCCTTCACACGCTTGATGTAGTCCGGAACCTTATCGACTGAGCCAATCTCGTTCAGCATCCGCAGCACCATCTCGTTCGCGCCGCCGTGAAGTGGTCCATAAAGCGCGGCAGCGGCGCCTGCTAAGGACGAAAAAGGATCGGTTTGAGCGCTGCCAATACTGCGCATCGCATTGGTACTGCAATTCTGCTCGTGATCGGCGTGCAGAATAAAGAGCACATTCAGCGCGCGTTCCAGCACCGGGTTCGGCTCATACTTCAGCTCCGTTGTCTTGAACATCATGTTCAGGAAGTTGCCCTCGTAACTGAGGTCGTTATCCGGATAGGCATACTGCATGCCGATGCGATGGCGGTAAGCGAAGGCGGCAATCGTCGGGACTTTCGCAATCAGCCGGTGGATTTGTTTCTGGCGACACTCAACGTCAAAAATATTTTTCGCGTCCGGATAAAACGTCGAAAGAGCGCCGAGCGTAGCTTCAAACATACCCATCGGATGCGCATTGTAATGAAAGCCGTCGATAACCTTCTTTATGCTTTCATTGATAAACGTGTGATAGGTGATGTTGTGGGTCCAGGCTTTCAACTCTGATTCGGTTGGCAGCTCACCATTCAGAAGCAGATAAGCGACTTCAAGGTAGGTGCTCTTCTCAGCAAGTTGGTCAATCGGATAGCCGCGGTATTCGAGTATTCCTTTATCGCCATCGATGAAGGTGATCCGGCTTTTGCAGGAAGCTGTGTTCATAAACGCCGGGTCGTAAGTCATCAGGCCAAAGTCGTCTTCCGAGGTTTTGATCTGGCGCAGGTCCATCGCCTTGATAGTTCCGTGCTCAATAGGCAACTCATACTGCTTACCCGTGCGATTGTCAGTAATGGTTAAGGTGTTTCCACTCATGGCAGATTCTCCCGAATTATGTCATTGCTGTTTTGCGGCTTGCGGCGAGATTAACTCTCAGACGAGCAACTAATCAAACAGACCGCGTTGTTGGGGTTCCTCTGATTTTTTCTCCGTGCCACCACAGAATGCACAAAGGAAGCACAGAGAGTTATTGGCTCGGCCGACTGACTGCTGCTTTGCTCTAGAAGTTCGCCTTGTGCTGGTCTACAATCGGCGCGCTTTCCAGGTTTCATCAGACTGCTTTCAAAGAAGGAGCTTTCCCCCGATGAACGCTAAGAAACTTCTATTGACGATAATCGTCATCTTTGTCGTCGCAAATCTCACTGGCTTTCTTATTCACGCGGTCTTGCTGAGGCCAGACTACATGCCTGTTGCCGAACATTATCGGCCAATGGGCCAGGAGAAGATGGCGTTTATTATTCTCGCCTACCTGTCCTTCGCGATCGGTTCGGTTTGGGTTTACGCAAAGGGAGTTGAGAACAAATCGTGGCTGGGGCAGGGAATTCGTTTTGGCATTGCACTGTGGTTGATACTTGCGATTCCGTCGTTCGTCATTGCTTACGCGGTGCAGCCGGTGCCAATGACGTTGATGGTGAAACAGGTCTTGTTTGAGGGCGTAGACAAGATTCTGATAGGAGTGATTACCGCGGCGCTTTATCGACCTTAGTGGCTGGCAGTAGACGTTCGCGTGGCTCAAGCAGTTCAGAGTTCAAGCTTTACTTTGTGGCTCGGTTGTTCCAGCAAGCTAAAGCTTGAACTCTGAACTTCGTTAGAGCATTCAACGCTCGCTACTTCACTCCGAGGAGTTCAAGGTCGAAGATCAACGTTGAGTTTCCGGGGATGTCGGGTGGTCTGCCCACTGGTCCATAGCCCAGGGCTGAGGGAATAACGAGCTTTCGTCTCCCGCCGACCTTCATCGACATCAGGCCCTCGTCCCATCCCTTGATCATAGGATCGACGCCAAGCCTAAACTCCATGGGCGTTCCGCGATCGCGCGAGCTGTCAAATTTCTTCCCGTTTTCCAAAGTACCCGTGTAGTGCACCGTGACTGTCTGACCCTTCTGCGGAGTAGCTCCAGTTCCTTGCACGAGGTCAGTGTACTTAAGTCCAGACGCAGTGGTTACCTCGGGACCTTCCTTCCCGGCGCGCTGCATGATGAGATAAGCGATGGCAGATCCGGCGAGCGCGAGCACTATGACGATGGCAATAATACGCGCCTGACGATTGTGCCCTGCCGGGGGCTTGGCCTTTGCGGCTGGATAAAGACCCTTCGGTCGCTTCTTGGTCTTTCCAGTTTTTCGGTGTCTACTTTGCGGCAAGTGTCGGGTTCTCCTGTAAGTTGGTAACCTGATTGTCATCCTTTATAGCTGGTTTCTCGATCGGGTTCAATTCAGCAACGTCTTCTAAACCACGCTCCAAGTCCGCATCTCTTCGCAATACTTTCAATTAGCTCGGCCAATAGGTAAACTCTGCGTCCTGTTTTTCGTCCGACTCATTTCAGTTGTCCTTTGATTCCGCAAGAGTCATTAAGGAAACGGCGACGAGCAAACCTGTGTCGGATGGCAAGCAATAAACTAAAATTCGTCGGCCAAGAGTCATATTCATTCCAAAGTCCAGGAGAAAGAGCATGTTTCTTTGTAAACGCATCTTCGGGTTCAGTCTGTTCATTCTGCTTGTTAGCCGAACTACATCTCTAAGCTTCGCGCAGGAGCCTTCTGCCACACCGTCGCCGAGCCCACAGGAAGCACCATCGGCAGCAAAAAATGAAACGCCCAAAGCGCCTTTCGAAAAAGCATTCGAGCGGCTCGAGTGGCGCAGCATCGGACCAGCCAACATGGGTGGACGGGCCGCTGATGTTGAAGGTGTTTCGGGCAATGCGAATATCGTGTATGTCGCTTCAGCCTCAGGCGGATTATGGAAAACGGTAAATGAGGGCGTGACCTGGAAACCAATCTTCGAACGACAGCCCACTATTTCGATTGGTGATATCGCACTCGCGCCGGGCAATCCTGACGTTGTCTGGGTAGGTACAGGCGAGTCGGCCGTTCGCAACAGCGTCTCGTTTGGCGACGGAGTTTACAAGTCGACGGATGGCGGGAAGAACTGGCAGAACATGGGATTGAAAGACACGGAGCACATTTCCGCGATTGTCATCAATCCACAGAACCCAGACATCGTTTACGTGGGCGCGCTTGGCCACGCCTTTGCGCCTAACGATGAGCGCGGCGTGTTTATGACTACCGACGGCGGCAAAACCTGGACTAAAACCCTCTATATAGATCGTGAACACGGAGTCTCGGATCTCGAAATCGATGCAACTAATCCAAATATTCTTTATGCCGGCATGTGGAGCTTTGAGCGCAAGCCCTGGACGCACCGCAGCGGCAGCGAGAGAGGTGGTCTCTATAAGTCGATCGACGGCGGGCGAACCTGGAACAAGCTAACTAATGGTCTGCCTAAGCTGCTGGGAAGGATCGGTGTCCGCACCGCTCCCAGTAATCCGAATGTTGTCTACGCAATAGTCGAGTCGAAAGAGGGCATGCTTTATCGCTCGGATGATCGCGGCGACACTTTCAAGCAGGTTTCGAAACAGACTAACATCGTTTCGCGCGGATTCTATTACACTCATGTTCGCGTCGATCCCAACAATGAAAACCATATCTACGCAGTCGCTTCAACCTTGTTCGAGTCAATCGATGGCGGGAAGTCGTTTCGTTCGATAACCGGCAAAACTCACATTGACTATCACGCGTTTTGGTTGGACACGAAAGACCCGAAGCGAATGTGGGTGGGCGAAGATGGGGGTTTCGCTGTTACCCATGACGGCGGTCAGACGTGGGAGCCTGTCTACAATATTCCTTTGGGCCAGTTCTATCAGATTCACGCCGACAACCGGCAGCCGTTTTATTACGTTATGGGCGGGCTGCAGGACAATGGCGGCTGGACTGGGCCGAGCCGCACGCGTGAACCCGCCGGCATCATGAACGACGATTGGCGAATGGTGAGTTTTGGTGATGGATTCTATGTTCTCAATAGTGCTGACGATCCGGAGCTCTATATTTCAGAGTCCCAGGGCGGAAATATTTTGCGCACCGACTTTCGCTCGCGCGAGCAGCAGGAAGTTAATCCCTGGGGACGTAGCAGCGGCGACGGCCCAGCCATTGGTGAGAAGTATCGCTTCAACTGGAACTCGCCAGTGATAATTTCACCGCATGACAAGAACACGCTCTATTTTGGAGGAAACGTCGTTTTCAAATCGACTGACTTCGGCAAAACGTGGGAGCAGATTAGTACGGACTTGACGACAAACGATCCCGCTAAGCAGAAAGACGCGGGTGGACCCGTTGCATTCGAGAATTCGACTGCCGAATACCACACCACGATTATCAGTCTCGCCGAATCACCAGTGCAGAAAGGCCAGATTTGGGCGGGGACTGACGACGGCAATCTCCAGGTGACTACTGACGGCGGAAAGAACTGGACTAACATTATTCGGAGTGTACCCAACCTTGCGGCCAACTCGCCGGTGTCGCACGTTGAGCCGTCACGAACGAATGCGGAGACAGCCTACGTTGCCTTTGATCGCCACATGTTTGACGACTTTCGTCCTTACATTTTCAAAACGAGTGATGGCGGAAAACGCTGGCAGAACATCGCCGGCAACCTTCCGGCAAAGGCCTACGTGCAAGTTGTTCGCGAGGATCCTAAAAATCCCGATCTGCTCTACGCCGGCACGGAACTGGGTTTGTTCGCTTCTTACAATGGTGGCTCGGAATGGATCCCACTCAATCTAAAAAATCTCCCCAACGTCTCAGTGCACGACATTTTGGTTCATCCTCGCGACAACGATCTTATTCTGGCCACTCACGGACGCAGCGTTTGGATTTTCGATGATGCTTCGCCAATTCAGGGAATGACGCCGGCGATTCTAAATAGCAATGCTTACCTGTTTCCGATTCGTCCGGCGCTGCGGTTTGCCTCTCGCTTTACGCGATATGGAATTGGCGACAAGGCTTTTGCTGGTCCAAACCCACCATACGGCGCCTTGATAACTTACTACCTGAAAGATAAGCCTGACGACAAGACGACTTTCAAGATCCAGGTTTTGGATGCCAGCGGTAAGCTGGTGCAGGAACTCGATAAACCTGCGAAGGAGAAGGGCCTGAATCGTGTTAACTGGAACCTTCGGTACGGTGGTGCTGAAGTTCGCCGGCTGCCCACCGAAGAGGAGACCGCTTTCGCTGGTCCACCGCGTGGACCACAAGCCCTGCCCGGGAAATACACCGTGAGGCTTACCGTTGGCGACAAGACGTTTGATGAGCCGGTTGAGGTGCGTTTAGATCCCACGATTAGTGTTTCGCCGGCCGATTTGCAGGCGCAACTTGATCTGCAAATGAAGCTGCGCGACATGCAGACTACCGCTAACAACGCCCTACGTTTTCTGGACAGCATCGAGGAACAGCTCAAGCACACGCAGACCACTGCCAAAAATCTCAACAAGGAACCGGATAAGGACATGATGAAAGGGTTGGAGGATTACACCAAGCAGGTTGACGCGCTCCAGGATCGCCTGGCTCGTCGCTCAGAAGGATTGGGTCTGCCTGGCAAGACTCAGATCTCGAACCGGGTTGGAGATATTTTCTTCGCTCTCGATGGGACAAATGCGGCGCCCACTCCTTATCAGTTGCAGTACTTCCAGGAGATACAGCCCGAGTTTCGCGAACGCATGGGAGAAGCGAATCGGTTCATCAATGACACGGTGCCACAATGGAATGAAAAGCTGCGCGCCTGGAATCTACCGACACTGACAACACGGAAGCCGGTTGATTTCTAAGCGTTCTGAGCAACAAGTGCGGGGCCAACCGATCTTGACACGGCTCTGCTGGGGTCTCGAGGGACTCAACAATCTTATTAGCACCGTGGCTTCAGCCCGGTGATGATGTAGTTAGGAACTGAAACCGTTAAACGGTTTTCGGGTGGCGTTCGGTGCTCACTTCACCGCGCTAAAGCGACGGTGCTAATGAAAGTGAACCAGGAAGTCTGTGTACTTAAATTGAGGTGAACAATGATTTCACATTGGCTGAAAGCGTCAGTGCTTGTGTCGCTGACGCTTGTTATTGTTTTCGCCCAGGGACCACCCGTTGAGACTGGCCCGTTTCGGAAGCCGGATCTTGTCGAACTGACAAAACTCGATCCCACTATCAAACTTGACATTCGCTACGCGACGAAGAACAACCTTCTCGGCAAAGCTGTTTACAAACAGGCGCGCGCTTTTCTCCAGCGGCCTGCCGCTGAAGCACTCATGCGTGTAAATCAATCGCTGCGCAGACAAGGCTATGGCCTGGTTGTGTTTGATGGTTATCGTCCGTGGTCTGTGACGAAGGTCTTTTGGGATGCGACATCCGAGGACAAGAAAATATTCGTCGCCGACCCGAGCAAAGGCTCGCGTCACAATCGCGGTTGCGCGGTCGATTTGTCGTTGTTTGATTTGAAGACTGGCTCAGAAGTGAAGATGCCGAGTGAGTATGACGAGATGACTGAACGCGCGCACATCAATTACGAGTGTGCTATGCCGGAGGCAAAGCGTTTACGCGAGCTTTTGCGTGCGGCGATGTCGGCGGAAGGATTTGCAGTATATGAGCCCGAGTGGTGGCACTACGATTATAAGGATTGGAAAGAATATCCAATCATAAATCTGGAATTTTCAAAGTTAGGGAAATAGAGTTAGGAAGCCAGCGATCTAGCTCTTGCTCTTCGCTTGATCTGCGGGTGTGGCATCGCTCATCATCCGAGTCAAGCGAATGTTGCCGTTTACGCCACTCGCGGAGATCGAGTTTCCACCATTCCCAATCCGGGCGCTGTAACTCCCGTGGCCATTCTTTTCTACCGCAACCTCTGGCAGATCAGACGTCACACTGCCATTCATGCCATGCGCTTCAAGGTTGGCACTCACCGCCGAATCCAGACGCAGCTCGATGTTGCCGTTAATGCCATGAAGACCAATCCCATCCTTGCCGAGCTGCTTTAACGCCACCGAGATGTTTCCGTTAATTCCGTGGAACTCAGCAGAACCTGAAGCCTGCGCCACATCCACACGTCCGTTGACGCCGTGCACTTCAACCGAGCCATCAATTGCGCCGACAGTGACCGCACCATTGACGCCGTGGGCCACCAGGGAGATTTCTTTTGGCAGCCGCAGCGTTACGCGTTCGGAAGGAGACCTACCGAAAAGTCGCGCGAAGAAGCTGCCACCGCTTTTTTCGCCCCGGATCGTCAAACTGGTCGGAGTGCTATCGATTACAATCTTGCGGCGAACCAGGACCTCCTGGCTGGCCCCGGTGCGCTCGATATAAACCTCCGCAGTTTTGCTGTCGGAAGTTTCAATCTTCACCGTGCCGTTTATGCCGGAAACCTCCACCCGCGCCCCGGGTGAGAGTTCATAACTCTTGCGAATCTCCTCGCGAGCGTCCTCCAAGGATTGCTTATCGCCACTCATCACGGAGCGCCAATCGCTGCCGCCTGTTTTTGAATGCGAACGCACAATGCCAGCGATTCCAGCGATCCCTACCAAAAGGACGACCAGGATTATTTTCTTCATGGTGTTTTGGTTCCGAGCCTTTCAAGGAAGTTCCAGTTCTTATCTTCTAACGTATAGACGCGGGTTTTGGTTCACTGCAATTAGCTTTCTTGACATAACCTTTGTGGGCGACATACAGTCAACCACTGGTCCAGAACTGTCAGAATTTCCGAAAAACATAGGAAAGCCTCGGTATTTCTACCAACCAGACAACCATCGTACATGACTGAAAGAGGTTCCAGGGATCGGACTGTATTAATTGTGGAGGACGCCGATGACGCGCGTTTTGTCATGCGTCTGGAACTCGAGCACCTCGGTTACCTGGTTCTGGAAGCTGAAGATGGGGAGAAGGCTGTGGAAATCGCGCAGCGGGAGCATCCTGACATAATCCTGATGGACCTCAGTCTGCCGGTAATGGATGGCATTGAGGCCACCCAAAAAATACGCGCGACCGAGGATCTGCGTGGCGTTCCGGTGATTGCCGTCACTGCCCATCAGGAAACAGACTTTCGCGAAGGCGCGAAAGCGGCCGGCTTCGATGCTTACGTAACCAAGCCCATCGATTTTCCCTGGTTAAGCGAACTCATAAAAGGTCTGTTCGCTTAACTACTCTAGTCGGACAATCGTTGCGCCTAAACCTCCAGCTTCTGGCGGCGCGTCAGTCCATTCCAATACAAACGGCGTTTGACCCAGGATCTTTCGGACTATTTCCCGCTGAACGCCAATGCCCTTACCGTGAATGATTCTTACGCTGCGAAAGCCCGCGCGTTGAGCTTCGGATAAGTATTCCTCGACTACTCGTTTCACATCGCGCGCTTGGATGGTGTGAAGATCGAAAACGTCGGTTATCGGAACCTGAACAGGCTCGGGAAATGGATTGAACGGATCCACATCGTCCGACATTGGTGCTCTCGCTTTTACACTTTCGGTGCCAGGTAACTTCGCCTGGCTTTCACGACCAGTTTTCCCCGCGACTTCTGCAATGCCGGATTGACATCGATCTTTAATTTTCTGAGGGTGCCGTCGCGCTTTCGATTTGAAGACACAAAGGCGAGATTGTAGCGTGTGCGCAAGTGTTCGATTAGAGTGGTGAAAATTGTATCAAGGCGCTCCGGCTTGTCTTCCAGGACTTCGCCCCCAGTTTCATCCGCGAGTTCCTTGATGTCCAAAGTCGGCGCGCCAAACGGACCCACCATTCGTGTACCCCAAACCATCAACCCATTTTCCATCCGCTGCCCCGGGGTTCTGGGCACCACGCCACAAACGACGCTACCCGACTCGAAGAGCGCTTGCTTGGCTGCCTTGCCTGATGGCCCATGGCCGCAATCGAAGTTGCGCGTGATGCCGGTAATGACAATGATGACGCGCCGGCCCACCGGATTGCCTGCGGTAATCATATAATCCGCGGCTTTCGCGATCGCCTTATTGAGACAGTGGTCCTTCAAATCTTCATGCGGCGGCATTCGTCCCAACGCGCTCTCGATTTGTGAACGATCGCGTGTGAATTCCTGGAGCAACTCGACATTGTCGTGGTAAGTCATCACCGCCACCTCATCGGTTACCTTCAGACGGGCAAGCGCGTCATTCGCCGCCTGGTGTACCTGGGTGCCGAAAGGGTCAAGGCAGCCGCCGCGGTCTATCAGCAACAACACCGACAGGGGCAGGCTGTCCTGGCTAAAATGTGTGACCTGTTGTTTTGTTCCATCTTCCAGAATCACGAAGTCGGTTTGCTTCAGATTACCAACCACGCGGGCGGTATTCTTTTGCAAGACCAGCGCATCCACTGTAACCAGATCGACATCGACTTTCACTACTTCGGCTGCGGGCCCAGCCGAAGTCCTGGCAGGCTTAACCGTTCTATCGCGAGTCTGCGAGGTGATCCGCGATGATACGTAGGGCAACAGAAAAAGTAATAACAGGGGAGCGAAGTGTTTGTATTTCGCAACCGTTGGGAATAAGGCTTTCATAAGCACTCCTTCGAAATCTGCGAGCCGAAATCGTTTTGGGGAGAGTGCTCTTCTGGTGAACCAATAATACTCCGTTTGCGTTCAGATAGAAAAGACGCTTTGCGCTGAGCATGTGTTAACAAGCGCGAAGCATTGTTCAGCTTCAAACGTCAGCGTGCTTTAGGTCCGCACCGGCAGTTAGTAGGCCCGGTCCGTGAGGACGGGGAACTCGATCCTCTCGTAGCTCAGAGCCCGAAGGGCCGAAACAAATCGTGCCGCACCTTTGGCGCAAAGACAACTAACCGCAGCTACCCCGTCCTCCGCGCAGCGCCGGACCGGCTACTAACTGCCGGTCCTTCGGGCCTACGTATCCAATGAAACAGCTCTAAATGTTGATGAGTTTGTATTGGTGACTTTGAAGTCCGCCTGAAAGTCGATTAAATTAGGTGGCGTCTCCCCAAAGTTTTTCCAGTTTCAAAAAATAATTCAGGTTTTCACTTTCAATAAGACTCCAGGAGATGTCCCCATGAACAGAAGTCGTTTGCAGTTTGTAACTTCCAGTTTTCAGCGAGCCTTTTTGTCGCTCGCAATCGTGGTTTTGTCGCTATCAGTTTTATCGCTTTCGCAGTTTATCCCGCAAACACAGGCTCAGAACGAACAGAGGCTCACCTCCGCGCCGGCGAATAATGGTTCCGGAGACACGGCGAAAATTGTTTATCCTGAAACCAGGAAGGATGAGACAGTTGACGACTACTTTGGGACTAAGGTTCCTGACCCATATCGTTGGCTCGAGGATGATCACTCTGCGGAGACGGGCAAATGGGTTGAAGCTCAGAACAAGGTCACCTTCGCTTACCTCGATAAGATTCCTTATCGCCAGAAGATCAAAGACCGCCTGACGCAGCTTTACAACTATCCCAGGTATAGCGCTCCGACTCGTCGCGGCGACACTTTCTTCTTCACCAAAAATGATGGTCTGCAAAACCAGAGCGTGTGGTACGTGCAGAAGGGTTTGAATGGCGCGCCGGAAGTTTTAATTGACCCGAACAAACTCTCCACGGACGGCACCTCGCGGTTGACAGTGTTCTCCCTTTCCAAAGACGGAAAGTATTTCGGTTACGGAGTATCCAAAGGCGGTTCTGACTGGCAGGAGTTCTTCGTTATGGACGTGGCAGCGAAGAAGACTCTCCCGGAAACTTTGCCGTGGGTCAAATTCTCGAGTATCTCGTGGGCTGGCGATGGTTTCTACTACAGTCGGTATCCCGCTCCCGAAAAAGGGAAGGAACTCACCACCAAGAACGAAAACAATCAAGTCTATTTCCACAAGGTTGGCACACCGGGATCAGCAGATGTGCTCATCATCGAAGACAAAGAACATCCGCAAAGGTTTCTCAGCATAGACACGACCGAGGATGAACGCTTTGCCATTCTCAGCACTTCAGAAGGCGATAAGCAGGGTAACGCTCTGTACTTCCGGGAGCAGTCACAAACCGGTGATAAGTTCATTCCCATCGTGTCGGAAATTGGCGAAGATAGTTATTCAATAGTTGACAATATTGGCGACAAGTTCCTGATTCAAACCAACCACAAAGCGCCAAATGGACGGGTGTTTTTTTTCGATCCGAAAATGCCGGAGGAGAAGAACTGGAAAGATGTAATACCGGAGAAGCCTGAACCGCTCGAGAACGTCAGTGCGGCGGGTGGCAAATTGTTCCTGAGCTATCTCAAGGACGTGGCCTCGCGAGCATACGTTTACAGTCTTGAGGGGAAGTTGGAGAACGAAATCAAGCTCCCGGGCCTGGGTGCAGCAAGCGGATTCGGTGGGCGTGGTGATAGTAAGTTCATTTTTTATACGTTTACGTCTTTCAATTTTGCGCCGACGATTTATAAATACGACATCGCGACCAAAAAATCGTCACTGTTTCGCGAGCCTGAAATTCCCGGTTTCAAGTCGACTGATTATGAGACCACCCAGGTCTTCTATAACAGTAAAGACGGCACCCGGGTCCCGATGTTTATCGTCCACAAAAAAGGGTTGAAGCTGGACGGAAACAACCCCACACTCCTCTACGGCTACGGTGGCTTCAACATCAGCATTACCCCCTCGTTCAACTCGCTCAGATTGGCGCTACTTGAGCAGGGATTTGTTTACGCGTCAGCAAACATGCGCGGGGGCGCCGAATACGGCGAGCAGTGGCATGAGTCGGGAACCAAGTTAAAGAAGCAGAACGTCTTCGACGACTTCATAGCTGCGGCGGAGTACCTGATCGCCCAGAAGTACACGTCGCCCGACAAGCTCTCAATCCAGGGTGCATCAAATGGTGGCCTGCTGATTGGAGCCGTAATGAATCAGCGTCCTGAACTTTTCAAAGCAGCGATTCCGCAAGTCGGTGTTATGGATATGCTGCGCTTCCATAAGTTCACCATCGGCTGGGCCTGGGTCGCCGACTATGGATCCAGTGCCGACGCGCAGCAGTTTAAGGCGATTTACGCTTACTCGCCTTTGCACAATCTTCGAGTGGGTGCCAAATATCCAGCGACCTTGATTACCACGGCGGACCACGATGATCGCGTGGTTCCGGCTCATTCATTCAAGTACGCAGCTGCACTGCAGGCTGCTCAGGGCGGCGATGCGCCCGTTCTAATTCGAATTAATACAAAGTCGGGCCATGGCTCCAGCAGCACAACAAAAGTAATCGAGGAGACTGCGGATATCTATTCGTTCCTGATGTGGAACTTGGGATTGACGCCGAAGTGAGTAAGAGCGAATAGCAGACAGCAAACAGCCGAAGGAAGCGCCGCAAAAGAAATGGCCATCTGCCGGCTGTTTACAGTTTGCTATCTGCGGTTTGCTAACCTGGCAGAACGATTGTCACAGCGAGGCCGCGTAAAGAAGTGTCAACTCTTTGGAGTGCGCTGACGTGTCAGCGCTTTGGTCGGTCTAAAGCTATCGTCAAGCTGCGGACCAAAGCGGCGCCAGGCCGCCGCACTCCAAAGTGTTCCGTTTCTTTACAAAACTTTACGTTAGGTTAACTGAGTCTTTACATCTTATTCGCCAAATCTGGCGTATAAGAGAGCGCATAGGAAGAGCGGCCCGATAGGATACACAGTCGGCCCAATAACTAGAGGAGAGTAAAGAATGAAAAATCGAATTTTGATAATTGCCAGCATTGCTGCCCTGGTTATCGGCGCGACAGTTTTCGCCGTGGCCCATGGCCTGCAAGAGAAACATGAACGCGGACGAGCTGAAGGACCAGGACACGGGGACATGGTTGAGCATATCGCGCGTGAGTTGAGCCTGACGGATGCTCAAAAGGAACAGGTGAAGGCGATATTCGAGGCTCAGCATGCAACGGAAGAAGAGCGGCACGCAAAACTCGACGATATTCGCAAGCAAATCGATGCGGCTACCGCCAACGGCCAGTTTGATGAAACGGCAGTGCGCACATTGGCCAATCAACAGGCGCAGTTGATGGCTGATGAAACGGTTGACCACGCGCGCATGCACTCGAAGATCTATGGCTTGCTGACAGCCGAGCAACGCACCAAGGCTGATCAGATGATGAAGAGGCACGGCGGACCAGGCGGTCCCGGAGGTCCAGGTCATCACGGACCACCGCCACCCCCGCCCGGTTTCTAACAACCAACAACAAACTAACCGACACAGACAAAAGAGCACCCGCAAGTTTTACAGAGCTTGCGGGTGCCGTGTTTTATCCTGATCAAAATGCTCTCACTCGAAGAGCGAACGTCACTGTCCACCGACCAAGAATACATCCCACGCCCAGCGTCCGACCTGAGCACCGTGTACGTCTTTGACTTTCGCTCGATAGCGAAACTGGTTGCCGTATTGATCAGTCCGTTTCGATTCTTTATATTTGAGATCTATCGTTGCCAGCCCGAGCTCCGGTAGGGTGTGCAACTCTGACGGCTCAGAGATACCGTTGTGATTTGTGTCCTGCCACAGACGTAACGAAGAAAAGATAGCGTCGGTCCGCTTTATCAGACCATCACCGTTACCGCCATTTTCCGGCTTATCATACTCAGCAAGAGCGAGGAAACCGTTTTTCTCTTCGCCCGCTGGAGGAACAGGCTGCGGCGTGAAGTTCCCGAATAACTCCTGACCATTATCGATGGCGCCGTTGCCGTTGCGGTCCAGAGCAAGCCAAGCGTCGTCTGAACCTGCCGCAGTCCACGAAAGCTTTTCCCTCGCGCCGTCGTTATTGAGGTCAAAGCTTACGCCAGCTGGTCCACTGGTCAGATTGAAGCCATCGCCCAAGACATCCAGCACAATAGGGGAAGGGGGATACTCGCATTGGCAGGTCTCAAAACTCCAATGCCCTCCATCGCAGGGTTCGGGCATTACGTCACAGTACCACGGCGTGTCCTGACAATAGCTCGATGAAAAGTTCCAATAATATCCGTTGGACTGACATTCCGATTGGTTATTTATCGCGTATGCCGTTTTGCACTTTCCAGCTCCAACGTCAGGGAATTGGTATCTAAGCGTAATACCGTCGGCACAGAAGCGTGGATGAAAATAAGGATTTTCAACGTGCTTTTCCACGACTTCATGAACAACATAACTATAGACATACGTGCTGTCAGAACCATTTGAAACGATCTTAGGGGTAAGGAATGAGGGCCAGCATTCCAACCCGTCATAACATTGACCTCGGCCGTTCGTTCGTCCGTCCGGAATCCACGGCTCATACCAATTCATTTCCGTGGTGGCTCCTTGTAGATATTTGGACATCCTGTACTGTGGGCAGCGTCGTAGTCCGGCCCAGTAATCCAGGGACATCGGGCAATAGCGTCTGCGGAGCCAACTTCAAAGAAGAACAGCAACCCGCCAAAGGTGATTATGAGGGCTTTTTTCATTTGTTACCTCACGGAGTCGAGGAAAGGGTTAGACCTGAGATCACAGGCTGGCAATTCTTCTTTCGAGACGAGCTTTTAGGTCTAATAATCGTTGCCTCTGCATAAAAGGTCCTTCTCGCTGTTGTCTCTCGCGAAGGCTCTGAATGGCACTCTTGAAGCTGTCCCTAGCGTTCTCAGTTCCAAGTTCGGAATGCGAATGGATCTTGTCTGAGTGAAGCGGAGTAAGCTGGGAGTCTAATCTATCCAACGTCTCGGTAGTGTAAACGTCGGGTGACTCTAGCACTTCCTCCATCGCCGCAAGACCGCGAGCCAGTTCCTTCTTAAGTCCCACTCGCCACTCTGTCAGTTCGGTTTTGAGGATTGGCTCGGCTTCAATGCTGCCGTCAGCGAACATTGCCGCAAGAACATTGACGGTCATTGTAGAGGAGCGGATGGGTTGCTCCAATTCGGTTGTTTGACCCGGATATACAACCTGATCTCCACTTGAAATGTCAGCCGTAATCCTGCCCCCGTTCACCGCAACCACGTATCCATTCAGGCCCTTGGAGGAAATATTCGTCAGCCTAATTAGCAGATGATTGTTCCCTGTAATCTGGAAACTAGCGTCAAGAGTTGTGGTGTTGTTGATTATTTTGATGTCATTTTGGAACCGGGATAGTCGTGCTGATTCAACGCCGTGTCGTCGTGATGACCTTACGCCTCCTATCAACACTCCAAAACACATTAGTGCCAGTACCGAGGCGATAAGAAGTGACTTTCGAGGTTTTATCATCCCAAGAAACTGCTTCATAAATCCTCCGATGTGAATGAGTAATGAGCGATTAATATGTTGCCTTTGCTAGAACATGGATTAACAGGAGTAAAAGCCTTAGAGGAAACTCGTGCTAGCCCTTGGGGGGTTCTTTAAGCGTATTTGAACGTACGCCTGTTATGACCTTTCTGTCAGCACAGTTTTTCCGAGAAAGATGTATTGGTTTTTAGCAAAAACTCTGGCATCTTTAGGGCGGCCGGCTTGAACTAAGTCTGCGGTGAGGCAGAGCTATTGCGCTGCCGAAAGCAAAGCCCTTGCTAACGCGCGGGCTTCTGCCTGGAAGGATTCTACTTCCTTTTCCAGCGCACGCCGTCCTTTGTGTCTTCGAGAATAATGCCGCGACGCGCCAGTTCGTCACGAAGCTCGTCGGCGCGCGGGAAGTCGCGACGGCGGCGAGCTTCCTGACGCTCGTCGATCAAATTCTGAATTTCGTGGTCCACCATTTCCTGGCTGTAGTCGCCGAAAATGTTTATTACGGTGTCGAAACGTTCCAGCAGAGTAAGCAGTTCGCGTTTGTTATCTTCTCGGACCTGTTTTCGCGCGAGGGCAGTGTTAACGTCGCGGCTAAGATTGTGAATCACCGCCAGCGCAACAGAAGTGTTAAGGTCGTCATCCATGCCCGCTTCGAATTCCTGTGCTGCCCGAATGGTGGCTTCGTGCAAGGCGTCGTTCATCCCTGCTGTCGTTTTTGCCTCGTTTAGACGGGCGCGGAAATCCCGCAACCCTGCAACCGTCTTTTCCGCGCCGGCAAGCGCATCAAAAGTGAAGTTGATTTGCTTGTTGTAGGGAACGCTCAAAAGGAAATACCGGACGGCGGCGGGCGAATATCCTTTAGCGGCGACATCGCGAAACGTGTAGTAGTTGCCCTTTGATTTCGACATGGTCTCGCCTTCAACCTTGAGGTGCTCGAAGTGGACCCAGTAACGGACAAACTGTTTTCCGGTGGCGCCTTCGCTTTGCGCAATTTCATTTTCATGGTGGGGGAAGACGAGGTCGATGCCGCCCGCGTGGATGTCGAAAGTTTCGCCTAGATACTTCATCGACATCGCCGAGCACTCGATGTGCCAACCCGGACGCCCGCGCCCGATGGGCGCATCCCACGCCGGCTCAGTTGCGCTCGCGGGTTTCTTCCAGAGCGCAAAGTCGCGCGCGTCTTCCTTCTCATAACGATCCGTGTCAACACGTTCGCTAGCGCCTGCGATGTTACCCGCAAAGTTGATTTTCGAGAGCTTGCCGTATTCCGGAAACGATGCGATGCGATAATAGGTGGAACCGTCCGACTGGTAAGCGTGGTCTGTATCTAAAAGCTTTTCAATCAGCGAAACCATCTCGGGAATATGACGCGTGGCCCGGGGGACAATCTCCGGCCTTTCGCACCCGAGCGCATCGGAATCTTCCCAGAGCGCTTCGATGTATTTCGCGGTGTAGTCGTCGATGTTGAGTCCCGCCTCCTGCGACTTCGCGATGATCCGGTCCTCGACGTCGGTGATATTCATCACGTGCGTGACTTTGAAACCTTTAAATTTCAAGTAGCGGCGCAAAATGTCGGCAGCGATTGCCGAGCGGAAGTTGCCGAGGTGACCATAGTCCCAGACCGTTGGACCACAATAATAGAAACGAACCTCGCCTTCGCGCAGAGGATGAAATTCTTCGATCTTGCCGGACAGTGTGTTGCGAAATTTGAGCATTCTGTTCGTTATTAGAAGATACGCGCCCCTGGAGATTCAAGGACGCGCAGGTTTGCAGTCTAAGTTGGGACCAGGTGCGAGTCAATCCGACGAACGGAGGAAGGATGAAGTTAACGCGCAAATCAGAACCGGAAGCAGTAGCGACTGGGTACGCCTTCGCCAAAAACGCCTGAGGACGATCTGACCCGGTCGCTACTGCTCTCGGTTCTGATATCACGTTATCCTTTGAAATGCTCCCAACCGCCAGGTTCAAGGTTCCAAATTTTAGAACCCTCGGCGATCCGAATTCCCTCAACTGGTTCTGTTATCTCGCCAATGCGAGTAAGTGAAACTCCATCTACGCGCCAAGGCAGCTTCGCAACATTCTCGGACTTGACGCTGAAGAGCAATTCGAAATCCTCGCCACCGTGAAGCGCAAGCATTAACGGATCCAACGCGCGGCGACCACACAGCTCAGTTACCACATGATTGATGGGAATTCGCGCGGCATCAATCATTGCTCCCACTTTGCTTTCACCACACAGATGATTGAGATCCGAGGAGAGCCCATCGCTGATGTCGATCATCGCAGTCGCTAGCTGCTTGTCCCCGAGCAACAGGCCCCAGCCGACGCGAGCGTCCGGTCGAAGATGACGAAGTAAAAGGTGATCTACGGAATTCGGCTCGGCCGAAATAGCGTCGGGCTGTTTCATTGCTTCAGGATGTAGACGTGCGCCCCGCTCAAGCAAGCGGAGCCCAGCCGCTGCATCACCCAACGCGCCGGTCACAAAAAGTTGATCGCCCGGCTGTGCGCCTGAGCGCAAAATCGCGTGGTCTAATCTACATTCGCCAATCACGATGGAGTCAATAACCACCTTCTCCGGCGTGCGCGACACGTCGCCACCAATCAAGGTGACGCCATACCGTTGGGCCAGTTTGAAAAACCCGTCGTAAAAGGCGTCAACAAACCCGGAACTCCAAACGCCCTCCGGAACGCCGAGCGACAAAAGCGACCAGCGCGGGCGCGCGCCCATGGCAGCAATGTCGGATAGGGAAACCGCCAGTGCTTTATGACCGAGCAGATTTGGCTGCGTCGTATCGCGCCGAAAATCTATGTCCTCTACAAGAAGGTCGCTGCTGATGACAATGTCAGTCCCCAGGAAAGACTTGAGAACTGCCGCGTCGTCACCGATTCCGCGGACCAGGCCGGCCGACGGACCACGTTCCTGCGCTCGTTGTCTAATCTTCTTGATGAAATCAAACTCGTTCATTGATAGCACTATGGGTCCATTAAGTCCTATAGGTCCTATAGGGCGATCTTCACAAGTTACGGCGAAGTGAATCAAGGCCGGCTTCTATATTTTCGATGGAGGTGGAAAAAGAAAAGCGCAGATGGCCCTCGCCCTGCTCGCCAAAGACAACGCCGGGCACCGTTGCGACTTGCGCGCGTTCGAGCAAAATCTCCGCCGCCTCGCGACTGTCGCGGCTGATGCGCGTTACATCCGGAAAAGCGTAAAACGCGCCAGCCGGTTTTTCGCAATGCAGTCCCAGCTCGTTAAGACCTGCCAGGAGTAAATCACGCCGCTGGCGATAGGCGGCGCGATTTGTTTCGAACATGTCCGTTTCAGTTGTAAGAGCAGCTAAGGCAGCCCACTGCGAGGGGGTTGAAACTCCGTTAGAAGAATAGAGGGTAGTTTTGCGTAGGCCGGTCATCCAGGGCTCGGGCGCCACTGTATAACCCAGGCGCCAGCCAGTCATCGCGTAGGATTTGGAAAGCGTGAAGACGGTAATTGTCCGTTCAAACATTCCTTCAATCGACGCAATAGAAAAAGGCTCGCCGTCGTAAACTAAATCCTCGTACGCCTCATCGGCGATCACAATCAGATCTCTTTCCTGCGCAAATCTTGAAACGGCGCGAGCTTCATCACGAGTAAATACGACTCCGGTCGGATTCTGTGGTGTGTTGTAGTAGATGGCCCGGGTGCGATCTGTTGCATAGCGCGCCAGAGTTTTTTCGAAGCCGTTAGCGCGGGCTTCGTTGGTTGGAACCAGGATAGTGCTTCCTTGTGAATACGCGATCAGATCTTTGATGGGTGTCCAGAAGGGAGAGAAGACCAGAACCTCCTCGCCAGGATTTACCACTGACTGGAACGCGCCGAAGAGTCCCTGCATTCCTCCATTCAAAACGATCACTTCACCGGCCTGTGCGGGAATGCCATTTTTCGTGTTCACCTTTTCAGCGATAGCAGCTCGCAATTCGGATATCCCTGAAGAAGGAGCGTAGCGCGTTTTATTTTCGGCGAGCGCGCGGATCATTGCTTCCTTAACAAAGTCCGGCGTGTGCATGTAAGGCTCACCGCCCTCAAACTGATAGACGGTCGCGCCCTGCGCGCGCAGCTTCATTATTCGATTGCGAATATTGACAATGTCAGAGAAGCCGATTTCATCGAGCCGTGAGGCCAGTCGGAAAACAGTTGGAGTCGCTGGAGACCCTGGGGCAATAATCGGCACTATTGGAAAGAACCCTCCGGAATTGTCACTGTGGAAGAGTAGAAGGCGGATTATAGCTTGAGCAACGAGACCCGTCTAGCGAGGCTTTCGCGCGGTCACGTTTCGCTTCAACCCTTATGCGATACTTTTAAGAATCAGTTTTAACTCACAGCCGCTAACTGTAAGCATTGACACGTCAAACCACTGGCAGTAACATGACGACTCGCCGGGCTGCCGGCAAACTCGCTATCAGTCTCCTTTAAATTTCTAGCCGGTAATTTATCAGCCAGAAAGAAACCGTTCCGCTCGTTCTGGATCATGGCCCGTCCTGTCGTAACCATTCCCGAAAAGCTGTTCTTCAAGATTGGCGAGGTGTGTGAGCTGGCCGGCGTGCAGGCGCATGTGTTGCGCTATTGGGAGTCGGAATTTCCGATGCTGGCGCCGCAGAAGAATCGCGCCGGGCAGCGTGTGTATCGCAAGCGCGACGTGGAAATTGCGCTGCGCATTAAAGAACTGCTTTACGAAGACCAGTACACGATCGCGGGAGCGAAGAAGCGACTCGCAAACGACCTAAGAGCCGGCGGGAAAATCAAACTTGGTTCGTCGGACGATGGCGAGGACTTTACCGGCACTAGTGGTTCAGCAAGCGCCAATCCGCGAGGTTTAGCCAAAGGCGCGGCGGCCCAGTTGGGAAACAGAACAGCAGCAGATCGGAAAGCCTTGCGGCAAGTTGCTACAGAACTCCGCGACCTTTTATCGTTGCTGGAAGGCCAATCAAAAAAACCCAAGCCGCGCTAGTTGTAACGCAAACTGCTA
Source organism: Acidobacteriota bacterium (assembly GCA_030854715.1). Classification (GTDB taxonomy): domain Bacteria; phylum Acidobacteriota; class Blastocatellia; order Pyrinomonadales; family Pyrinomonadaceae; genus PSRF01. The sequence continues at coordinate 9,104 of JALYSR010000264.1, read as the reverse complement.
GTTTGCGATTTACGTTTGCAAGAAAAAGCGACGCAGGCTGAGGCGAAAACTGGCGGTTTGCGTTACAAAGTTTTTCAATAGATACTAAGTGAGGTTTGACGGGACGTGGCGCAGCCTGGTAGCGCGCACCCTTGGGGTGGGTGAGGTCCCGAGTTCGAATCTCGGCGTCCCGACCAGTTGCAGGGCTTCCAATCAACTTTGATTGGAAGCCCTTTTTATTTACCACGGAAAGTAGTAGCCGCGGATTAACGCAGATTACGCGAATCTGAAAAACCAGTGCCACATTTCTCGAAGAGCGATTTTCTGGCGCGTCTGTTGAATGGTTGCTTATTCCCTTCTTAATCAGATCCGCGTTTATCCGCGTGAATCCGCGTCCACCTCTTCTTTTAACTCTGTAATCACGATTCCTGAAGTGAGGGTTTTGTGGATCGGACATTTGTGAGCGATCTCTTGTAATCGTATCCGCTGCTCTTCGGTTAAGTTTCCTTCCAGAGTTATAGAGCGCTGGATGCGATGCACAAATCCCTCGGTTAATTGGGTGCACTCGAGGCAATCCGCCGCATGAATTCTTCCCTGGTGCAAGCGCACGATCACACGTTCAAGCGGCCAGCCTTTCCTCTTCGCATAGAGCGTCGTCGTCATCGAAATGCAACTACCGAGCGCAGCGAGCAGCAACGTGTAAGGATCGGGGCCGGCGTCTTCGCCGCCTGCTTCCTGGGGCTCATCTGTAATTAAGATATGATCGTCGCCATATCGAACTTCATTCTTCAAGTTTGAGTGAGATGTGACTATGACTTCGCTCATTTGGAGCCTCCTGTGCAGCCCACGGCCGGAATACTGACATTCTGCGCCCGAGTCGCGCTTGCAGTCATCTCTTTTGAACCGCTAAACTCCATGCGCTCCAACAAAGCAATTCATATTTACCGACCGATGTTTCGACCGCTCGAGGCTGTCTAATGAAAATTCATGAGTACCAGGGCAAGGAACTACTGAAGAACTTTGGCGTTCCTGTACCGCAGGGTTTCGTTGCGCGCTCGCCCGAGGAGGCCTATGAAGCGGCAAAGAAGCTGGGGACGGATATTGTTGTTGTAAAAGCACAGATCCATGCCGGTGGACGCGGCAAGGGTGGCGGCGTGAAGCTCGCGAAGAGTGCCGACGAAGCGCGCGAGATCGCCCGGAAGATGCTGGGGATGAAGCTCGTCACGCACCAGACTGGTTCGGAAGGCCGAGAAGTGCGAGTGCTGCTCATCGAGGAAGGTTTGCCCATCGATAAAGAATATTATCTCGGGATCGTTCTCGATCGCGCCTCAGGTCGCCCGGTTTTCATGGCTTCACAAGCCGGCGGCATGGACATCGAAGAAGTTGCGGCAAAGACGCCGGAAAAGATATTGAAGGAAACTGTTGATCCGGCAGTAGGATTTCGTGCTTTCCAGGCGCGCAAGCTCGCCTTCGGTTTGGGCATTCCCGCCGCGCTCGTAAATCAAGCGGTTAAGTTTATGCAGTCGCTCTATTCGGCATCCGAGCAGATGGATGCCTCGTTGATGGAGATCAATCCCTTCCTGTTAACTAAAGATAATCGGCTGATTGCTCTTGATGCCAAGGTCAACTTCGACGACAACTCTATGTTTCGTCACAAGGAATTTCTTGAGCTGCGCGACCTTAACGAAGAAGACCCGCTCGAGATTGAAGCGTCGAAGTACGATCTCAACTACATCAAGCTCGATGGCAACATTGCCTGCATGGTAAACGGAGCCGGCCTGGCGATGGCGACTATGGACATAATCAAACTCGCTGGGGGCGAGCCGGCAAACTTCCTCGACGTGGGCGGCGGCGCTTCGCAGGAAAGAGTTGAAGCCGCGTTTCGTATCCTGCTCGCCGATGAACATGTTCAGGCGGTCTTAATAAACATTTTCGGTGGAATCGTTCGCTGCGATATGGTCGCGCGCGGCGTAGTAGAAGCTGCGAAGAAGTTGGGAATAGAAGTTCCTGTTGTCGTGCGACTTGAGGGAACAAACGTTGAAGAGGGCCAGCGCGTAATTCGCGAATCAGGCTTGAACTTCACCGTTGCCAAGGGAATGAAGGACGCCGCAGACAAGGTGGTCGCGCTTGCAGCCTAGCGTTCGCAAATGGGCAGTCAACATTTGCCGCTTTTTACTCGTGGCCTTGTTCCTGGTCACTGCCGGTGCGAAGCTCTGGATTATTAAAGGCTTTGCTGCAAACGTCGGTGAACTGCTGAGCGCTTCGGGGTTCAACTTTTTGCGCTGGATGTGGCCGGTGACATTCGCGGTGCTCAGCCTTGAGGTCATAACGGCTGCGCTACTGTCGATTCCGCGCACCGTTCGCCTCGGCGCTTTGTTGGCAGCGGCGCTGCTACTTGGGTTTAGCAGCTACGCGCTTTACTACGTTTACGTGCTGCACGGAGAGCCGCTCGAGTGCGGTTGTTTCGGCAAAATTATTGGCAGCCAGTTAGGGGTAAAGACGGCTTTGCGAAATCTTGGCTTGCTTGTGCCCGCCATCATCGTCTTTGTTGGATACAAGCGTTCGAAAGAGACTTCCGGTCCGGATGATCGGTTTGAACTTTCATCGCGCGTAGTTGTAGAGTGACCAGCTTCGGAATAAGTCCGACAGCAGAAGCAAACAGCAAACAGCAAATAGTAAGCAAACAAGTTATCGAGATTACGAGTTCGTCCTGACTACTGACTACTGACTACTGACAAATCATGAGCATTCTTGTCGACAAAACAACGCGACTTGTGGTCCAGGGCATTACCGGCAAAGAAGGTACGTTTCATACTAAGCAGATGGTTGAGTATGGAACGAACATGGTCGGCGGCGTCACGCCCGGGAAGGGCGGCACTACCCACGAAGGTATTCCCGTCTTCAACACCGTCGCAGACGCTGTAAGAGAAGCGGGCGCGAATGCGTCGGTGATTTATGTGCCGCCGACGTTTGCGGCGGACGCAATCATGGAAGCCGCGGACGCAGGCATCGACGTAGTTGTGTGCATCACCGAGGGAATTCCCACGCTGGATATGGTTAAAGTGAAAGAGTACCTGCGCGACAAAGCCACGCGACTTATTGGACCAAACTGTCCCGGCATCATTAGTCCCGGCAAATGCAAAATAGGAATTATGCCGGGGCATATTCACCGCGAAGGGCGCGTGGGCGTCGTCTCACGCTCGGGCACATTGACGTATGAGGCTGTGGGCCAGTTGACAGCTTTGGGCCTGGGCCAATCGACAGCCATCGGCATTGGTGGCGATCCCATTGTTGGCACTTCTCACGTTGATGCGCTGCGACTTTTCCAGGCCGACGATGAGACGGACGGCATCGTCATGATTGGCGAAATTGGCGGCACCGCGGAAGAAGAAGCCGCGGCTTTTGCCAAGGCAAACGTCACGAAACCAATCGTCGCTTTCATTGCCGGACAAACCGCGCCACCAGGACGGCGCATGGGCCATGCGGGCGCAATCATTGCGGGCGGTAAGGGAACAGCAGGGGAAAAAATGAAGGCGCTCCAGGAAGCGGGCATTCATGTAGTGAAGTCGCCGGCAGATATCGGATCCGGAATGAAGGAAATGCTGGGCGCGCGTTCCGCCGCATAAGAAATTCAGCCATGGATGAACCCTAAAAGCGATGTCAAACTGATCTTTGTACTTAGTTCTTTGTACTTGGCTCTGTGTGCATAAGGTTCAAAATTAAAAAGGGTCAAAGTTCAAAAAAAGACTGGAAGGAATCACTTAACTAAATAGATGGGGAATCTTACATTCGGAATCATCAAACCCGACGCAGTGCGCGCCGGAAATGCTGGCAACATCATTCAGCGAATCAACGACGCAGGCTTCAAGCTTCGGGGGATGAAAACCTTGCACATGAGTCTCAAGCAAGCCGAGGGCTTTTATGCAATACATCGCGAGCGCCCGTTCTTTGGCGGCTTAACTGAATTTATGTCGAGCGCACCGTGCGTCGTCATGGCTCTGGAGAAGGATGGCGCGGTGAAGGCATGGCGCGATCTTATGGGCGCCACTGATCCCGCAAAGGCGGACCAGGGAACATTGCGAAAAGACTTTGGCGCTTCAGTCGGAGAAAACGCAGTGCATGGTTCTGACTCCGACGAAAACGCAGCCATCGAGATTGCATATTTTTTTAGTCAGATTGAGTTGGTGTGAACCCCTGGGAATGCTGAGGCGCGAGCATCGTGTCGAGAGCGCCTAACAAGCCGTCCCCACCATGAGAGAACTCGCCAAAAACCTCTGCCTGGAGAATTCATGAAGCGTTGTCCCACGTGCAACCAGACGTTTACGGATGAATGGCTGACTTTCTGCACGCAAGACGGCACGTCGCTGGTTAATGTAGAGCGCCCGCGGAATGAGCCACCACCGACAATTGCTTATCCGGCGATGCCACCGAGCGTCAGCCCCAGCGAACAGCCAACGCTGGATCTTCCCGGCAGTTACAAACCTCCGCAGGTGCAATACAGCGCGCCCCAACCATTACAGCCTGGTTGGACGCCGCCGCCTCCACCGCCATTCGGCAGACCCAAGCAGCAACAGGGTATCGCTGTTGCATCGCTGGTCTTGGGCCTCGTCAGCGTCACACTCGGTTTCTGTTGCTATTTTGGCGTGCTAACAAGTCCGGTTGCGATTGGTCTCGGCATCTTCGCTTTGATCCAAATCAAGAATGATCCGACCAAATATGGTGGAAAACAATTGGCCATTGCCGGAATTGTGACCGGCAGTCTCTACTTCTTGTTTGTAGCGCTGATAATTCTGATTTACGGGCTGAGTTTCCTGGCGAGTGGCGTTAGGTAGTGAAGCCAGATTTACGCTGATGCTCCAGATAGCGTCAGAAGCCGAGGCGTAACGGTTCGCATAGAAAGAGAATCCACGAGTGAAACGCTGCCCCACTTGCCACAGGACGTTTGCTGATCAGAACCTCAGTTTCTGTCTCGATGACGGAACACCACTGGCGACGGTGGATGAAACGGACGATGAAGCGACAGTAGTCTCCCCCTCTACGGCGGAACCTGGTTCTGCAAGTCCGTCCTCTGCATCGAGCGAACAGCTCCCAGCTTATCAGCCGCCAGGGTCGTATCTTCCGCCGAGCTCGCACCCAGGTCAAAGTAACCGCAGAACATGGCCGTGGATTCTTGGGATCGTGGCGCTCCTGTTACTTTTATTCGGGGGGCTGGGAATTGTGGCTGCGTTTCTCATTCCCAAAATAGTAAGCACAAACGCAAATAGTCATACTTCCAATGTCAATGCAAACGTTGAGCGGCCTAATAACAACTCGAATCCGACTCTTTCAAAATCCAATCCGAACGAAGGAAATGCCAACAACAACAACGATGGTTTAAATACGGACGACTCGACTCCTGCACCAACTGACGAGGAGGAAGTACTTGCGGACCTGACTGATCTTGAGCATGACTGGACCGTAGCTAATATCAATGCGGACCTTAAGAAACTGGATCAGATTCTGGCCGATGATTACGCCGGCACCACCAGTGATGGTAAACCTCAGGGGAAAGCCGAATACCTGCGCACAATACAACGCGACACAACGATTCAGAAGTGGAACTTCGAAGACTTGAAAGCCAGTTTGAAAGGCGATCGCGCTTCGCTAACCGGGACAATCAGGCTGGTGATCAACGATCAGGAGGGACAGCCTCAAAATGTCGCCTATCGCTTCACGGATAAATTTGTTTGGCGGGACGGAAGATGGCAGGCTACAGGTTCAGTGGTAACTCCGATAAAATTGTAATAGGTCGAATATGACCTATAGGACGTATAGGACCTATAATGTAGCCATGTCGATAATCACAGACGTCATCCAATCAACCAAGGCCATCATCCAGGGGATGAGTGTCACCTTGTCGTACATTCCCAAACAGAAGTGGACGGTCCAGTATCCGGAAGAACCAGTGACGGTGCAGCCGCGTTATCGCGGCCAGCACCTGTTGCATGTGGATGAGCTGGGCCGAGAAAAGTGTGTGGCCTGCTTTCTGTGCGCCGCCGCTTGTCCCTCTGAGTGCATTTACATCGTAGCGAAAGATGATCCGAGGCTGCCTGAAGAACGCATCGGCGTCGATGAGCGTTATGCGGAGGTCTACAACATTGATTATGGCCGCTGCATTTTTTGCGGATACTGCGTCGAGGCTTGTCCAAAAGACGCCATTACTCACGGCTACAATTTCGAACTTTCGGTTTACAACCGCGCAGACCTTCTGAAGACTAAGGACGATCTCCTGATCACTAAGCAAGTTCAGTCGAGAAACTACCGCGTCGCTTCATCAACCGAAGACGTGGACTCGGAGTACAAAGAAGTCTGACGGCAGGAGTCAGAATAGAGGGGTCAGAAGTCATAATCTCGGGTTCAGAGGTGGGGGATCAGAATGGTTTGACTTCTTATTTCTAACTCCTGAATTCTGACTTCTGTATCCTGACTCCCTCCCAACTCCGCTTTATGTCCTACCGGGAAATTCACTATCGCTGGGAATACGATCTCAAGGCCAGTCCTGAAAAACTGTGGCCATTTGTCGCCGACACCAATCGTTTCAACCGCGATACAAACGTTCCGGCGGTAGCAGCCCAGCCCGGGGCTAGCAGACTCCGAAACGCACGGCGCCGTCTTCGTCTCTCAGTTTTTGGAATGCCAGTCGAATGGGAGGAGCAACCATTCGAGTGGGTACGCCCATCGCGTTTCGGCGTCAAGCGTAATTACAGCAAGGGTCCGATTGCCGAGCTAAAGGTCCTGGCAGTGTTGGCAGCCAAACCCGATGGTGGTACCAGGCTTACTTACGAGGTCTGGGCCAAGCCGAAATCTTTGTTGGGCTCAGTCGTTGTCCCGGTGCAAATTGGATTCGTCGCCTCGCGAAAGTTTCGTGAGGCAATTGAGAAGTACGATCAACTGGCTGTAAGTGAAGCCTTGCCCATGGAAACGCAGTCTGCACCGACGCTTTCCAGCGCCGCGAACAGTCGCCTTGCAGTCATCAGGGAACGTCTGATTACCGGCGGCGCCGATGAGGCGATCACTGATCTGTTGCTTGAGTTTGTTCAGCAAGCAGACGACTTCGCGCTCGCCCGCATTAAGCCTTATGAGCTGGCCGATGAATGGGAAGTGACGCGCCGTAGTGTGTTGGAAACCTGCCTGCGTGCTACGCGAGTGGGCTTGCTGGATCTTCAATGGGACTTGCTGTGTCCGTTGTGTCGTGGCCCTCAGGAAAGTGGCGCGTCGTTGAGCGAGATCGATAGCCAGGTGCATTGTGAAACCTGTCGCATCGATTTCACAGTCAACTTCGATCGCTTCGTTGAACTAACTTTTCGCCCGAATGCTGCCATCCGACCAGTTAACATTAAAGACTATTGCATTGGCAGCCCGCAGCGAACGCCGCACGTGGTCGCGCAGCAGTTGTTGCCCGCGCAGACCCAGCGCGTACTCACGCTGCCGCTCGAGCCTGGCAACTATCGATTTCGCGCCCTTGAGTTACCCGGCGAACAGGCGGTGAAGGTGAGCGCCCAGGGACCCGACTCGGCAGCGATATCTATTTCCACCAAGGGCTGGCCGCGAGAAGAATTGCAGGTAGCTTTGCGTCCTGCGCTCGATCTGCGAAATGAAACAGACGCGGAACAGCTCCTGATCCTCGAGCGCCTGGAGTGGGGTGACAATGCCGCCACCGCGGCGGAAGTTACAGCCCTGCAAATCTTCCGCGATCTCTTCGCCACCGAGGCGCTGCGTCCCGGAGAGCAAATTTCCGTTGGCACCTTGTCTGTTTTGTTCACAGACCTGCGAGACTCAACGCGGCTTTATCGCGCAATTGGCGATGCCACCGCTTTTGGTCGCGTCATGAACCATTTCGACGTCCTGAAGAAAGCAATCGCCGAGGGAGATGGCGCGCTCGTAAAAACTATTGGCGATGCGGTAATGGCTGTCTTCCGGAACCCGGAGTCGGCTTTGAAAGCGATGCTGCGCGCACAGGAGATTCTGGCGGCGCCTCCCGATGGGTCAGCTCCCCTGACTTTGAAAGCTGGAATTCATACTGGACCCTGCATAGCTGTTACACTCAACGACCGGCTCGATTATTTTGGCTCGACGGTAAACATGGCGGCGCGATTAGAGGCTTTATCGACCGGCAACGACGTGATTATCTCGCGCGCGCTTTACGATGATCCTGACGTGCGCGAGTTGCTCGACTCCGAGAACATGGTGGCCACACCCTTCGAAATGCTGTTGAAAGGTTTTGATGAAGAACGATTTGAATTATGGCGGGTCAGCAAGAAGACGGAAGTTGCCGCGGATTCACGCGGATAGACGCGGATCAGAATTTAACGCATTTAAGATCCAGTTAATGGCTTTGACCTGAATATTTTTTACCTTTCTGATCCGCGCGAATCCGCGTTAATCTGCGGCCAATTGAATTGATAATGTCACTTTTGGAAGTACAAGAAGTTTCTAAGGCCTACCAGATGGGAACCACGAGCGTGACTGCGCTCGATAGAGTGTCGCTTGACGTAGAAGAAGGCCAGTTTGTCGCGATCCAGGGGACCTCAGGTTCTGGCAAAAGCACCCTCCTCAACATGGTCGGCGGGTTGGACCATCCCACATCGGGCGATGTCTTTTTTAATTCCCAGGCGCTGGGACCGTTGAGCAAAAAAGCGATGGCGCGGTATCGCCGTTATTCGGTCGGGATGATCTTCCAAAACTTCAATCTGATTCCTACGATGAACGCGGAAGAAAATGTCGGATTGGCACTCGCGTTCGGTGGGCTGCGTGGAATCCAGCGTCACAAAAGGGCGGTTGACCTATTGGATCGCGTAGGTCTTTCAGATCGCTTGACGCATCGTCCTTCCGAACTGTCGGGCGGGGAACAACAGCGTGTGGCAATTGCGCGTGCTCTCGCGAATAACCCAAAAGTGCTGTTGGCTGATGAGCCGACCGGAAATGTTGATTCAACCCGCGCGCACGAACTGCTTGGATTGTTGCGAGAAATGGTAAATAGGGATTCGCTGACCATTTTGATCGTCACGCACGATCACGAACTGGCAAACAGCTTTGCCGATCGAATTGTCTTCATGAAAGATGGACGAGTGGTAACTAAGGATGAG
>JALYSR010000235.1 GCA_030854715.1 Acidobacteriota bacterium | reverse complement strand
TGCGAGCGATGTTGCTCAGTTGCTTGATCTCCTCCACCTGTGCCCGAATGTACGGTTACTGGAAGCGCTACGATACTTGGAGGCCTCGCTCATCCGGGAGCCGGGCGGAATTACCAGTTTACGATTGGAAGCGCGGAGGAAAACATCGGGTGGGGCTAAGATGGGGCTACTTGAGGTGTATGGCGCGTGCTGTCTTACCTAAGAGATTTGGTCAGATTTCGATACGCCACGGAGTTTACTCCGTTGCGCGAATCGAGAAGCAAGTGCGCAGTTAATTGTAAGTTGTTGATGTGATTGGTGCCGAGGGCGGGAGTCGAACCCGCACGACCTTGCGGTCAACGGATTTTAAGTCCGTAGCGTCTGCCATTCCGCCACCCCGGCACGGAGTGAAAAATAGCATGGCCTCCCATTGGCAACAAACGTTCCTGCGTGGCGATCCAGGGGGCAACCCGTCGGCAAAGTGGTTAATGCGATGGTGACCCCGTGGCCCACGTCCGGGGCGACTTTGTTTCGCCCGCTTACGCAGTCTCGCTGAAGGCTATTCCTAATAGCCGAATTAAGCTTTGATCTCCCCAGCCCAAATCTTTCACTACTATTGTTACGCAGTGGTACTATCTTGACGTGGAGCGACTGTCGCCGAAACCTATGACCGAGGAACAGGAAGTTTTTCTTCAACATATCCAAAGGAAGGGCCTGAAGCGCACCTCGCAGCGCGACCTGATTTTGGATATGTTTCTACGCACGGAAGAACATCTTTCAAGCGAAGACCTTTATCGTCTGGTCCAGGAGGTGGATCCAAGTATCGGACAGACCACCGTCTACCGCACCTTGAAACTCCTGACCGAAGCGGGGTTGGCGCGCGAAGTTCGCTTTGGCGATGGCATTACTCACTACGAACACAACTACAAGCATCAACACCATGACCACATGATTTGCTCCGAGTGTGGCCGAATCATTGAATTCTTTTCCGCCGAGCTGGAAGCGATTCAGGATGCGATGGCCGCGAAACATCGCTTTCAGGTGACCCAGCACCTGCTGCGAATTATTGGCGTTTGCGCTGAGTGTCGCCGGGCCATGAAAGATGCGGGAAAAACCATCACCAATCCGCGCGCGCGCACCCGGCACGCAGGCGCGCGCATACGATAACTTCCAAACAACTGAGAACGATCCTCGTCCGGGCCGGCCGTTTTTGCCTTTTGTCCAGCATAAGGTATAACTTTCGTTTGTTTAAGGAACCAAGCTCAGTCCGACGGGAGGGAAATACATGAGCAAGACAAGGAACTCGTCTGATAGCGCGCCTCAGGATACTGAGGAGTTCAAAAAGAAATTTGCAGAGCTGCCACTCAATCAAAAGCTGGCAACGCTGATGCAACTTGAAGCAGCCACTATGTCGGAGGCCGTGAACTCGATTGTTGACAAGTCGATCTCGGCTGGCGAAACCGTCATGGATAAGCTGGGACGGGCCGGGAAATCGAAAGGGAGCAGAAAGTCAAAATAGCGGCATCTGAAATCACGAGCAGGACGGATGTTGCTCCTTCGAATGAACCTGAGCTCAGCGCGCGGACCAGGAAGCTCAATCCCAACTAATGATCATTCGTAAGAAAAATCCCAGGCAGTCGCCCAGACGCCTAATAGACCTCGCGCTGGGTCTTTGTTTACTTGTCTTGCCGCTTTTGTTAACGGGTTGTCCGAAGAACGAGGGCCCGGGTAATACGCGCACGGGAGTTACTGAGCGATCGGGCGAATCGCCCACGCCGGCGATGTTGCCCGGCGCGGTCGCGTTCAATGGCGAGCGCGCGCTGGACCACGTCAAGAAGCAAATGGAAATCGGCCCGCGTGTTCCCGGCTCTGCGGAACTAGCGAAGACGCGCGACTACATAATTAACTCACTGAAGAGTTCCAGTCTGGCAGTGAGAACAGATGAGTTCACGGCGGCGACCCCGGTTGGCGCAAAGAAGATGGTCAACATCACCGCCGAGCTTCCGGGAGAGTCGAAAGATGTGATCATGATCGCCAGTCACTACGACACGAAGTTGTTCAAGGATATGACCTTCGTAGGAGCAAACGATCCGGGCGCTTCGGTCGGCACCTTGCTGGAGCTTGGCAGGGTGTTGGGCGCGAGTCAGCAGAAACCCAAGCTCACTTACTGGCTTGTCTTTTTCGATGGCGAGGAAGCATTTTGCGAGAACTGGGACGACTGCGGTAAACCCGACGCCCCTGACAACACGTACGGTAGTCGTCATTATGTCGATCAACTTCGTAAGAACAATGAAGTCGGTCGCTTGCGCGCGCTAATCCTGCTGGACATGATGGGATATAAAAGTCTGGAGTTAGGCCGCGATACGATGAGCACCAGATGGCTTCAGGATATTCTCTGGCGCACCGGGCGCGAGTTGGGGTATGGCAAATATTTTGTTGACCGTCCTGAAGGCGTCGGCGGCGACGACCACGAACCCTTTCTTCGTGCCGGCATAGATTCGGTGGATTTAATTCAGCTCAACGGCTATCCCTACTGGCACAAAGCTAATGACACGCTCGACAAAGTCTCTCCTCAGAGCATGAAGATTGTCGGCGACGTCATAGTGGCGAGCTTGCCGCGCATCGAACAATATGCTCAGAAGAAAAGCCACCCCTAAGCTTGTAGTAAGGTAAATCCAACCCACTATGGCTGCTGACAGGAAGCGTATAGCTGTGATTGCGGGCGATGGCATCGGTCCCGAAGTCATCGCTCAGGCCATTCGCGTGATTGTATGCGCAAGGGATGCGCATGGCGTCGCGCTTGAGTTAGTCCACTTCGACTGGGGCGCTGACAAGTTCCTTCGCGAAGGTGTATCGCTGCCTGCCGGAGCGCTGGAGATGCTTTCCAGTGAGTTCAACGCAATCCTCGCCGGCGCTTTTGGCGACCCACGCGTGCCTTCAAACCAACACGCTGAAGACATTCTGTTGGGACTGCGGCGCGGTCTCGATTTGTACATCAATCTCCGCCCGGTTCGTTTGCTTGCTCCAGGGTTGACTCCGCTGCGCAACGTATCGGTTGAGGACATCGACTTCGTCGTCTTTCGTGAAAATACCGAAGGTGCTTACTGTGGCGCCGGCGGATTCCTCAAAAAGGGAACTGCCGATGAGATCGCCACGCAGGAAGAGCTCAACACCCGCCGCGGTGTTGAGCGAATCATCGTTGCAGCATTTGATTACGCACGGACAAATGGTCGGAAGCGCGTGACCATGGCAGACAAATCAAACGTGCAGCGTTTCGGCGGTGATTTATGGCAGCGGGTGTTCAAGGAAGTGGCCGCAGATTATTCTGACATAGAAGCGAACCATCAGTACGTCGATGCGATGGCAATGTTTATGGTGCTCAATCCGGCGCAGTATGATGTGATTGTCAGCAATAATCTTTTTGGCGACATTCTCACCGACCTCGGCGCTGCCATTCAGGGTGGGCTCGGTCTCGCCGCTTCCGGCAACATTCATCCCGGCCGCGTCTCGCTCTTCGAGCCTGTTCACGGCAGCGCGCCTGCGATTGCCGGGCAGGGAATTGCGAATCCGGTAGGCGCTATTCTGACCTCGGCGATGATGCTAGAATATTTGGGCAACAAGAAAGCAAGCGATGCGATTCAGAAAGCGGTGAGCGAGGCGATCTCCCATGGTGAGACCACGCGCGATCTGGGCGGAAACCTTTCTACCGAGCAAGTCGGAACAGCAATCTGTGAAAGACTAGGTTCGCTCTAACGCAAGCTTTTAGTATTGCCCTTAGTTTGAGGTTTTCTCTGTGCAACCTTTGTGTCCTCTGGTCTCTGTGGTTAATAATCGCGCCAAAATGCTCACCACCGAGACACAGAGAACACAGAGGTTGCACAGCGGAATCGAATTCAAGGCACAATTAAGTTGTTACCTTGCGTGAACGTAAACTAACAGTCTGGGTTAAGAAGCGATGACTGCAAACCGCAAAAAGTTCGCGAAGACCATTGTCGGCGTCGTTGTGGCGCTTACTGTAATTGGCGCGACGCTGAAGACGGTCGGCCTTACGCCGGTGGTCGTAGTTTGCTTTATCGGAGCGGGGATTCTTATCTTTCTCGCTTTTAAGATCCGGGCGAAGCGCAAGACTGATGTCATCTTCGGTTTCTATGTGGCCGCTGATGAGGTTCTGCGCGCGGATGATCGAAGCCGCTACCGGTTCGAAGTTGCTGAGGTCATTCGAAGGGGTGAGAAAGTTTTAAGGCAAATGCCCGACGCGCCCCCACTGAGCCGGTTTGCGCTGGGCGCGTTGTACTACTCGATCAATGATCACAACGCCGCGGTCGAACAATTGGGTTTCGCTGCTGAAGAAGAAGTCTTAAAAGAGAGCAGTCATGTTTCACCATCGCGGCCGCTCCGTCGCTACGTTGAAAGGCTGCGAAGGATTGAGCGCTCACCAAAACGTTCGGCAAAAATAAAAGCCGCGATTGCGAGCCTGGAAGGAATGCACCAGGAGCGGGCAGCCCGACTCTTGGCCGAGAGTCAACAGCAGTTGAAACGAATGGTAGAAGCTTACGACAGTGAGATCACAGAACAGTTGAATGCCCCCCGTTCGGGCGTAACCATTTCCACGGGGCGTTCGCTAAAATCCATCACTGCACCGCCACCAATCTCCGAAGTCTTAAACGATATCTACCAGGAAGAACCGAAAGCGTCCTGATTTTCAAGACCGGTACCCACCTTTTGCTCGAAACTCTCTCAGCAGAAATTATCGCGATCGGTTCGGAGCTACTCGCCCCAGATCGCAGCGACACCAACAGTCTCTGGCTCACCGAAAAGCTGAACAGCATCGGCATTGAAGTAAAACTAAAAACTATAGTGGGCGACGACGACTCCCGGCTGGAAGAAGCGATCCGGGATGCAACCAAACGATCGAAAGTTGTGATCACAACCGGCGGTCTTGGCCCAACCGAAGACGACATCACGCGCAAGGTTGCGGCCCGCGCACTTGGTCGCAGGCTTTTGCTCGATGAGACAATTCTCGAGGAACTGCGCCAGCGTTTCTTGAGTTTTGGTCACAGTATGCCCGAGCGAAACTCGCGGCAAGCCATGGTGATTGAAAAGGCCGACGTGCTTCCCAATCCAAACGGTAGCGCGCCGGGAATGTTTATCGAACACGAAGGCGTCGCTATTGTGTTATTGCCCGGACCGCCGCGCGAAATGAAGCCCATGTTTGAAAATCATGTGCAGCCAAAGCTGGCGGGGAGAGCGGGTAATATTCGGGTGGTGCGTCGAATGCTACGCGTCGCGGGTCTGGGCGAGTCGGCCGTTGATGAAAAGATCGCTCCCATCTACACCCAATACGAGAATCCGCAAACAACGATTCTCTTTAACCAAAGCGAAATTGAGATTCACCTGACCGCGCGGGGCAGAACCGAGGAGGAAGCGAACGTTTTGCTTGATCGTGTCTCGGGGCAACTGGAAGAAAAGCTCGGTAACGCAGTCTTCTCATTTGCCGGCGAAAAGATGGAGGAAGTCGTCGGACTGAAATTGACTTTAGGAGGTTACACGCTGGCGGTCGCTGAAAGCTGTACCGGCGGATTGATTGCGCAAAGACTTACCGACGTTCCCGGCTCGTCAAAATACTTTATTGAAGGAGCGATAACGTACTCCAACGATGCAAAGACCAGAACACTTGGCGTGAAGCCTGCCCTGATTCTTGAGCACGGCGCAGTGAGCGCGGAAGTCGCCGAGGCTATGGCGGAAGGAATCCGGAAACGGGCTAAAACGGATTTCGGTTTAGCAGTAACGGGAATTGCCGGACCAGGTGGCGGCAGTGAAGATAAACCCGTGGGACTTGTTTACATCGCGCTGGCAGATGACGTGCAGACGAAGAGCCGCAAGCTGCAAATTCCCGGCGACCGACAACTCATTCGCTGGCGAGCGTCGCAGGCGGCGCTGGATCTGTTGAGGCGACGTCTCATCTAGGATCGAGTTTTGCTACGAGGGGAAACCGGTCCTGATGTTCAATCGATTCAATCGCTAGATCGATGTCAAGATCAGGCCAATGCAAATGGCGCGCGTTTAAGAACTCAACATTATGGATGGCGGACACAGAAGCATTTCTGAACCAGGGAAAGTTTTCGAAAGAGAGAAATGACTCCTTTTCGCCGATCAGCATCCAAATCCCTTGTTTGTCAATTTGTGTGACCTCAGCCTCTAAAGTGGTCTTGCCACCGGCGTCTGATTTCATCGCTGTGTTCCTCAATTAGCTTTGAGCGGTTTTTATTTCGCCCGAGCTCAGACCCTGATTCTCTGCTAAGTCGATGTTTGGTTCAAGCGAGAACTCTACCTGACCATTGGCGCGATAGACGTGTAAGTGCATTCTCGGTTCCTCGTTGGAAAAGAAGGCGAACCTAAAGCCTAGTTTTCGAAAGATTGTAGGACTCACGATTTACAGACTTTCTTGTGGCTTCGGTTTTACATCTCATCGTGATCATAAAACCCAGAACGGTTCCCTGGTCAACGGCTTGTCGCCCGCAATGTCGGTTGTTATAGTGCCAGATTCCTTTCATGCCAGAACTAATTGCGTCGGTGGAGTAGTGCTCGCTTGCGACCTGCGATTGTCATCATTATAGCCTACCTGCTAGGGTCGATACCGTTTGGTTATTTGATCGTTCGAACAACGCTCGGCGCCGATGTTAGAGAGACGGGTTCGGGTGGAACGGGTGCAACCAATGTGTCACGACGCGCCGGGAAGGCGGCGGGCGTGATTACGTTGGTTCTCGATGCGCTGAAGGGCGCGGTTGCTGTTGTAATTGCGAAGCTCCTTTTGGGTTTGCCGCTTGTAGGAGACGGCGGACACATAGGTCCGCCTGGACAGCATTCGGTACCTAGCGGGTATTGGTGGATTGCGGCGGCGGCGATTGCTGTGATCGTCGGCCACATCTTCCCGGTTTGGCTGCGGTTCCGTGGCGGTAAAGGTGTGGCAACGGGTGTCGGTGTGTTTCTAATGCTGGCACCGATCGCTGTCGCCTTCGCGGCGTTGATCTTTATCGTTGTGGTGATGTTGACTCGTTACGTTTCGCTTGGTTCGATTCTGGCGGCGATTGCTATTCCGTTGTTTGTACTATTGGAGGATGCCTTCATCCGGCCTGTTGAGTCTCTGGCGCCGATAGTGAGCGCTTCGATCGCGGGAGCAGCCTTGATTCTGTTCGCGCATCGAGAAAACATCGCGAGATTAATGAACGGAACCGAAAGCAGATTCAAATAACAAATGGGGAAACGCGTTGCCATCATCGGCGCAGGGAGTTGGGGAACCGCCCTGGCGATTCATGCGGCGCGAGCCGGCCATGCTGTTGTTATCTGGTCTCGCAACGCCGCGGTGGTTGACTCGATCAATCGTGATCATGTCAATTCAGATTACCTGAGAGACGCAAAGATTCCGGTCAATGTTCAGGCAACGAAAGACATCGCCGGCTCGATCGATGGGGCGGAACTGGTCATTCTTGCCGCCCCTTCGCATGCGACCCGAGGACTACTGACGACGATGAGTCCGCGGTTGCGCTCGGAAATGATCGTTGTCAGTGCGACGAAGGGAATAGAGATTGAGACCGGCAAGCGAATTTCCGAGATCGTGGAGGAAGTAGTTCCAAACGCAGTTCGTCCACGTTTTGTCTGTTTGTCAGGGCCTTCATTCGCGAAGGAAGTTGTCGAAAAACATCCGACGGCGGTCGTGGCCGCTAGCAAGGATGCAGAGGCGGGTAGCATAGTTCAATCTGAGTTGAGTTTTGAAAATCTGCGCATTTACACAAACGATGATGTAATAGGGACTGAGCTTGGCGGTTCGGTCAAGAACGTTATGGCGGTAGCCGCCGGAATGGTTGCCGGACTCGGATTTGGTTCTAACAGCATTGCAGCGCTCATCACGCGCGGTCTTGCCGAGATGACGAGGCTGACGCTGCGCCAAAAGGGAAAACTCGAAACGATGATGGGACTGGCGGGATTAGGGGACCTGGTCTTAACGTGTACGGGGAATCTTTCGCGCAATCGTTTTGTGGGCCAGGAGCTGGGAAGAGGCCGCAGTCTCGCAGAAATCGCCGCGAGCATGAACGAGGTTGCTGAAGGTGTGAAGACTACCCTCGCGGTAAAACTACTCGCCGATCGCAACGGCGTCGAGATGCCGATCACAAATGAGGTTCATGCGGTGCTCTATAAAGGAAAGTCGGCAACTGATGCGGCAGACCAACTGATGACGCGGCCTTTGCGTGAAGAAGGAAGTTGATGATCATGCCGGTTCAGAGCTAAGGTTTATCAGACAAACGACGTGCCTGTTGCCACTGAAGAAAAAATGCTCGCCTCAAATCGAGCCGCCTTTCACGAGTATCATATTCTGGAGAAATATGAGGCCGGTATTGCTTTGACCGGAACGGAAGTGAAGAGCGTATTGGGTGGACGAGTGCAACTCAAAGAGGGATATGTCGCTATCCGCAATGGAGAAGCATGGTTGTTTAATGCACACATTTCGCCTTA
This sequence comes from Acidobacteriota bacterium, assembly GCA_030854715.1. Taxonomy (GTDB): domain Bacteria; phylum Acidobacteriota; class Blastocatellia; order Pyrinomonadales; family Pyrinomonadaceae; genus PSRF01. The sequence goes on along the minus strand of JALYSR010000235.1, from coordinate 6,868 downwards.
TTCTCATGGGAACCGCGAGAACCATGAACCCCTGCGAACGCGAAAGTTGCTTTTGCATCGTCGGGAAATTGAGCAGTTGGACCAGGCGGCGGTCAAAGATGGAATGACCCTGGTTGCAACCCGCATTTACCTGAAGCATCGGCGGATCAAAGTCGAGGTCGCGGTGGCTCGTGGAAAAAAGATGTATGACAAGCGGGAGACCGAGTTGCGGCGAACGGTTGAAAGAGAGACTCGTGCTCAGCTTAAAGAACGCAATAAATAAAAATTCATAAAGAACAGGCAGGAGTAAGCACAAAATGCATATTGAAGGTAAAACTGGATCGTATCAGGAGCTTGATGTTCAGGCTTTGGCAATAGCTGTTTTCAAAGACGAGAAGGCGGATGACGGCTTTCTCAAGGATCTCGACGCCTTAACGGGCGGGGTGATCAAGTCAGTTATTGAGTCAGAAGAGTTGAAAGGTAAGGAAGCCGAAACAGTTTTCCTTCACCTGGTTGGTAATCAAGACATAAAGGCCCAACGGCTATTGCTTGTTGGCGTTGGTGAACGCAGTGAATACACGACTGTGGACGCCTCTCGAATGGCAGGAACGGCAGTTCGCGCGCTGCGCGGCAAAAACGCAAAGTCCATTGCCGTTATTCCCAGGCTCGAGGGAAATGCGGAGGAGATTGGGTCGGTAGTTGTTGAAGGTTCGTTCATAGCATTGTTTGACCCGGACAAATACAGAACTTCAGATAAAGAAGAAAGACAAATCGATCGACTGCTTGTCGTGATGGATGGCGCGGATGAAACCGGTCTCAAGCGAGGCATCGAAAGCGGCAGGATTATTGGTGAGTCGGTGAACTTTACGCGGGATCTCGCAAATGAGCCAGGCGCTTATATGACGCCCACGAACATGTCGGAACGCGCTCGTGAAATAGCCAATGAGTTTGGCATGAGCGTGGACGTGCTGGATGAAGCGCGCATGGAACAAGAGGGAATGGGATCGTTGTTGAGTGTAGCTCGTGGATCTGACGAGCCCGGGAAGCTCATTGTGTTGAAGTACTCCCCGCCAAATGCCGCCGAGGAAAGCGACGGCTTGCTGGCTTTTGTTGGGAAGGGGATAACTTTTGATTCCGGAGGCATCTCTCTCAAGCCCGGCGAGAACATGGAGTTGATGAAATATGACATGACTGGTGGTGCGACCGTCATGGGAGCGATGCGTGCAATCGCTCAATTGAAACCAGCGATCCCTGTGCTCGGCGTCATCCCCTGTGCCGAAAACCTTCCCTCCGGCAAAGCTACAAAACCCGGCGACGTGGTGAAAGCTATGACCGGAAAAACCATCGAAGTAATCAACACAGATGCGGAAGGACGGTTGATACTCGCTGATGGTATCGCTTACGCGAAGAAGCTCGGAGCCACCAGGATCGTAGACATGGCAACGCTGACAGGCGCAGTGTCTATAGCGCTTGGCGATGTTTACGCAGCAGTGCTGGGCACCGATCAGGAACTCATTGATGAAATAATCGTTGCGGGAAAAGAGGCTGGCGAAAAGTTCTGGCAGTTGCCACTCGACAAAGAATATTCGAAACAAATCAAATCTGACATCGCTGACATCAAAAATGTTGGCGGGCGTAAGGCTGGCACGATCACGGCAGCTGCGTTTCTTAAGGAGTTTGCCGACGGAGTTTCCTGGGCACACCTGGATATCGCCGGAACGGCCTGGGGTGACGAAGCTAAGCCTTATAGATCGAAAGGGCCCACCGGCATCGCCGTACGCACGCTAATCAGAATCGTGGATCGCGCGGCAATGAGGTGTTCGGATAGTTAACCCTCCTTAACTGTGTTCAATCCTGGACAGCGCCTGTCCTCAATCGTAAACACTCCCGAATCTCAGTTATATGGAAAACCACCTTTTCCTTGGGTTTCCGGGGCGCGGCGCCGTGGCCCAAGAGTTGACATCAATTTGGACAATCGCCAAAGGAGCGGTCTCCACTCACGGAATTAAAAATTGTCCTTGCCCCCCCTCGACAGCCGCTCGAGGAGTTATCTGGCCGCTCCTTTGGTTCCCAATTCTTTCGATCCTCTCACCTAAATCCTCCTACTTATTAAGGCAAGAGCTACGTAAACAGAAAGTGCTATAATTTCGGCGAATTGCCGCGTGCTGCTGATCGCAGTCCCTCAGGCTAGCTTTTTAAGGAGTCGAAAACGGGCAGTGACCCCTGATTACTACAAAATTCTCGGAATTAGACGAACGGCTTCGAAGTCTGAGGTCAAATCGGCTTACCGCAAACTCGCGAGGGTGCGACACCCTGATTTGAACGGCGGTTCGGAAAATGCTGCCCGCGAATTCTCACTTCTCTCTAAAGCTTACCGCGTTCTGATCGATCCTCAGGAGCGAGCTTACTACGATGAACAACTGAGCAAACGTATGAATGGAGGATACTCCATCCTTGACTCAAACAATCTTTATGCAACCAGGGCACGGAATCTGTCGGTACAGGCAAAGTGGGATCGAGTCGTAGATGAGGTGCTGGAACGAGACCGCCAGGAGAGCCGCGAGCGACAGCGTGCGGTCTTTACCACTGTCTCCCTATTTCTCTCTACGTTTTTTGTAGCCATGATTAAGCCTCATCTCTGGGAGACATTTGACTACGCCGGCCGTGCAATCGTGCTTACTCTCTTTGTCATCGGTGTCTGGCATCTCGCGACGCGCTTACGTGAATACTTCGAGCATTACACTTACAGACCGAAGTCGATTCAGGATTCCATCATGCGAGACGACGAGAAGCCTGAACAGCCCTTCACGCGTTTCTCGGCGTACACTTTTCTGCTGGGTGGGTATGCGGTGAGTATTGGAATGGGCCTTTTAATCGGCTGGCATGCGCAGGGTTTCTTTGATGGGTTGACCATGCTATTCCGTCAGGGAGTCCAGGCTGGTCCGCCAAACATGCTTTATTACTCAACTGCGCTGCTGATTCCTGACCTGGTCGTATATCCGCCGATAGCGGTCTTGATCGTGGATGCAATGCAAGCTGTGACGTCGCGTATTGACTAAGTTCTGATTCACAAACCGGCGAAGGCTTATAAACAACGTGGAAACTCTTCTTAAACATCGGAAAGATATGTGGTTTTCGCTCCTCCTCTTTGCAGCTTTGCTGCTCGCCCAATCGGAGACAATCTACGCCGGAAGCGGCGTTAGGCAGGATCAGGGGTCGCGAAAGTCTTCGACGCCCATGCAGCTGGAGATTGAAAAACAACGAATTCGGTTGAGTTCCCTCGAGCCTGAAGAGCGACGCGACGCAGTCACACAGTTGGGTTCAATGCACCATCCCGATGCTTCGCGCGCAGCACTTTCCGCGCTGAGCGATCCAATGGCTATTGTGAGAGCCACGGCCTCGTCAGCGATTCTCTCACTGCCGGTGGAGGAAAGCGCAGCTAGTCTAATTCCGTTGCTGGCCGACAAAGATGAATTTGTTCGGCAGGAAGTCGCTTATGCCCTGGGCAAAACGCGCAGTCACGCCGCCGTGTCGCTTTTGATCGAACGGCTACTCATTGATAAGAAGGATGGTGTAAGAGGCGCAGCGGCCGTGGCACTCGGTGAGATTGGTGACTCAGCAGCGGTATCTTCCCTCGCGTATGTTTTGAACTCGCAGTTTGGACAGCCTGCATCAATGCCCGGGTCTAAGAAAAGCAAGAAAAGTAAAAAAGAACAGAACCCTTTTGTTTTACGAGCTGCGGCCCACTCGCTCGGCCAAATTGGAAGCAACGCGGCCTTGCCCACTCTTCTCGTCCTTCTTCAGGATGAGAAAGCTGAAGACGATATCAGACGAGAGTCGGCAGTAGCCCTGGGGATGATTGGCGATCATTCTGCGTTGCCGGCACTGCGCGAGGCGCTGACGGCTCGTGATCCCTATCTTTCTCTGGCAGCGGAACAGGCTATACGCAGGATTTTGCGTTCAGAGACCCGCGTCGGCATTTGAAAAAAAACACATCCAAAAGGCAAAGCGCCGAACACTTTGTAGTGCGCGGCGCTTTTCGCGACCTAGAATCAAGCGAGCTTTAGCCTTCTGTTTTTTCCCCTCTACTCTGGCCTTTCTTTGCAGCCTTCGTAGCCTGTGGAATCGGCAAGCCTACGCCCCCGGACAGTGATTGCTGTATCTCTGGCTCTTCCTGAGGCACCGGCATGTCGTGAATCAACGCACCGCCCGAGCTCTTCGAGAAGATCAGCTTGTGGGTGTACTCGTCGAGATCGATGTGGACGAGATCGCCCAAGCCAATTTGTCCTGTGGCCACAAGATTTGAAAGAGGATAGACGAGGAAGCGTTCAACCGATCGCTTCAGGTGCCTCGCCCCGTATTTGAAGTCCAGACCTTCCTTCAAAAGCGTGTCCTTAGCAGCCTCGGAACATTGGAAAACGAACTTGGTTCCGGCTGACAGCATAATCCGATCCTGCACAGCCTGTAATTCCAGCTCCAGGATTTGCCGCAGGTGATGTTCCTTCAACGAACGGAACACGACGACCTTGTCAATGCGGTTCATGAATTCCGGCGAAAACTTGCGCCGAGCAGCTTCGACGGCCGTCCTGTAGATTTTCTGATCCACCTGCGTGTCATCAGGATTCTTCGCGCCTTTTCCCGGTGCAAAACCGATACCGCCCGAAATCAGCTCTGACATCTCTCTGGCGCCCAGGTTTGAGGTCAGGACAACCATGCAGCGCGAGAAATCAACGCGCCGATTGTCGCCGAGCGTTAAGGTCGCCTTGTCGAGAATTCCGAGCAGCAACTGCCACAGGCTATCCGACGCTTTCTCGATCTCGTCAAAGAGTATCAGCGAAAGCTTCAAATCATCCGTGTGCATGCGGTCGAGGTTCTCTTGCGTCAGCATGGGAGAGGTCTCGCGGTGTCCAAGGTATCCCGGAGGCGAGCCGATCAGTTTCGCAATCTCATGCGAATGCTGAAACTCCGCGCAATCGATCTTCACGATTGCATTTGCATCGCCGTACAAAACTTCCGCCGCCGCCTCAATGACGCGAGTTTTTCCCGAGCCCGTCGGGCCCAGAAACAGCATCGTGCCAATCGGCCGGTTTGGCGGGTTCATGCCGGCGAGAAATATCTGGTAAAGGCCGCTCATGCGCCGCACTGCGCGCTCCTGACCTACGATGCGAGCGGAGAGCCGCTCTTCGAAGTCCTGGGCAGGAGCACTCTTTTGATCAGGATCAAGGAAGACTGTGCCCATGGTTTTGTTTAGTTTGGTTAGCTCCATTTCAGAAATCATGTCGTCCTCCTTGCATGCGCGAGAGCTTTTTACTGCTTCTTAGCCCTCTTTTCGGTGTGGCCGTTATTGGCCACCCTTCATAATGCAAGGAACGATCCGCTAACCTTATTGATGCGCCAGTCACCGTCTCCGTTTGCTGTTGAAGCTGAAACTCGAACCGTCGCATCAACAATACCGCAGCTATATATACGACACGTGTTCAAATGTCATCACAAAATATTGGGGAGAAGTTAAAATTGAAGCAACGAGGGGAAAATTTGCGATTCCTGGCCTGACAAATCGTGTCAGGCAGAAGATGACACTAAATGTTTCATGCAGCTTCGCAGAAATCAAGGGGGCGCCCGACTGCACCTTTTAGCGCGGATTGCCACCAAAAGGTTCGCAGGACAGTTCGTGGAAATATAGGAGGCCAATGGCAAAAGTTTTTGACGTCCTATTTCCCGTGTTAGTCGTAGTATTCGAGGCCCAGATGGGTAATCAAATCCTCGCCGCGAAGAAATCGCAAAGTATTCTTGAGTTTCATCAGTTGGATAAAAACGTCGTGCTCTGGATACAAGCCCGGGGCTGTTTGCGGCGACTTAAAATAGAAAGATAACCACTCCTGAATGCCTTTCATGCCGGCCCGTTGTGCCAGATCCAGAAACAAGGCGAGATCGAGAACGATCGGCGCCGCCAGAATCGAGTCGCGGCAGAGGAAGTCGATCTTGATCTGCATGGGATAGCCGAGCCAGCCAAATATATCGATGTTGTCCCAGCCCTCCTTGTTGTCGCCGCGCGGGGGATAGTAATTAATGCGAACTACGTGCGAGAAGTCTTTGTAAAGTTGTGGGTAAACCTCGGGCTGCAGAATATATTCCAGGACTGATAGTTTTGATTCCTCTTTTGTCTTGAACGATTCGGGATCGTCCAGCACCTCTCCGTCACGATTGCCAAGAATGTTCGTTGAGTACCATCCGTTCAAACCCAGCATTCTTGCCTTAAGACCTGGAGCGATGATCGTCTTCATCAACGTTTGTCCGGTTTTGAAATCCTTTCCGCAAATCGCCAGGTTGTTTTCCTCGGCCAGTGTCCGCAACGCTGGGATATCGACAGTCAGATTCGGTGCCCCGTTGGCAAAAGGAATTCCCGACTTAAGTGCCGCATAGGCGTAGACCATCGAGGGTGCGATGGACTTGTGGTTCTGACGCATCGCGTTTTCAAAAGATTCGAGCGTCTTGTGGACGGGATGTTGCTTGAGAAAGATTTCGGTGGAGGCTGCCCAAATCATTACCACTCTCGAGCAGCGGTTCTTGCGTTTCCATTCCGCAATCTCGGCGATAAGCTGTTCAGCCAGCTTAAACTTGTTCGCACCGGTCTTAACGTTAGTTCCGCTGAGACGCTTTACGTAATTCTGATCGAAGACCGCTTTCATTGGCTTGATCTTCTGAAGTGGCGACTTAAGTTGCCTTAACAAATCCTTCTCAAGCACGCCGGCGTGCATGGCAGCTTCGTACGCTGAGTCTTCAAAAATGTCCCACGCACCGAAGACCAAATCCTCAAGTTTTGCCAACGGCAGGAAATCCTTAATTAAGGGAACACGATTGTCGGTCCGTTTGCCGAGACGAATTGTTC